>NZ_JBWJVM010000093.1:0-31257 GCF_056428985.1 Streptomyces sp. CA189
CGAAGCCTTCAAAAGGTCATCGACCCGCACGTACAGTGCAGTTGCGAGGGTGTCTATCTCGGTCGTCACAAACTGAGAGTGGGCACCCTCGCGTCCGTACAGCTACCCCTTGGAATCAATCATCTAGGCCGTGCGGCGCCCGCCCGAAAGCCCTCCACGGATGTCGCAGGCTGCTGCTAGCCTGCGGCGACTTATCTCGTGCATACACCCCCCACGTCAGCCGTGGCGGCCCCGTGTGCCCAAAATCCCTGGGGGGATTTCTCCATGAGCCAGCAGTCCCAGCCGCCCGCACCCGACGCCTCGACCCCCGCGGGCCCCGCGAGCGACACCACCGCCGCCCCGGCCGACTACCGCTACCCGGGCCCGTCCGGCGCCGACTTCCTGCAGGCCCAGGCCCCGGCCCCGGCGCGCCCCGCCAACGTGGGCCTCGGGATCGCCGCGGCCGTGGGCGCCGCCCTGGTCACCGCCGCCGTCTACGGCACGATCATCGGCCTGACCGAGTACCAGATCGGCTTCGCGGCCGTCGCCGTCGGCGCCGCTGTCGGCTTCGCCGCCGGCAAGCTCGGCGGGGCCAACCCCCTCCTGCCGGTGCTCAGCGCCGTGCTCTCGCTGGCCGCCGTGTTCGCGGGCCAGATCCTCGGCATCGCCATGATCGGTGCGGACGAGCTCGGCGTGGGCACCCTCGACGTGCTCGACCTCGGCACTTCCCTGCTCGTCGACGCCTGGAAGGAAACCGCGGGCCCGATGACGTACCTCTTCCTCGCCCTCGGCGGTTACACCGCCTTCCAGTCGGCCCGCAAGGCCGCCTGACCCCTGGCCCGTACCCCGGCACGCCTGAGGCCCGGCTTCCCACAGGGGGAGCCGGGCCTCAGGCGGTGCGGGACGGGCCTCAGCGGCGGTGCTGGGAGTCCGCGACGGTGACCTCGACCCGCTGGAACTCCTTGAGCTCGCTGTAGCCGGTGGTGGCCATCGAGCGGCGCAGCGCGCCGAAGATGTTCATCGAGCCGTCCGGGGAGTGCGACGGGCCGGTGAGGATCTCCTCGGTGGTGCCGACCGTGCCGAGGTCGACCTTCTTGCCGCGCGGCACGTCCTCGTGGACGGCCTCCATGCCCCAGTGGTTGCCCTTGCCGGGCGCGTCGGTGGCACGGGCCAGCGGGGAGCCCATCATCACGGCGTCGGCGCCGCAGGCGACGGCCTTCGGGATGTCGCCGGACCAGCCCACGCCGCCGTCGGCGATGACGTGCACGTAGCGGCCGCCGGACTCGTCCATGTAGTCGCGGCGGGCCGCGGCCACGTCGGCGACGGCGGTGGCCATCGGGACCTGGATGCCCAGCACGTTGCGCGTGGTGTGCGCGGCGCCGCCGCCGAAGCCGACCAGGACGCCGGCCGCGCCGGTCCGCATCAGGTGCAGGGCCGCGGTGTAGGTGGCGCAGCCGCCCACGATGACCGGGACGTCGAGCTCGTAGATGAACTGCTTGAGGTTCAGCGGCTCCGCGGCGCCGGAGACGTGCTCCGCCGACACGGTGGTGCCGCGGATCACGAAGATGTCCACGCCCGCGTCGACGACGGCCTTGGAGAACTCGGCCGTGCGCTGCGGGGAGAGCGCGGCGGCGGTGACGACGCCGGAGTCGCGCACCTCCTTGATGCGCTGACGGATCAGGTCCGCCTGGATGGGGGCGGAGTAGATCTCCTGGAGACGGCGGGTGGCGGACTCCTCGTCCAGCTCCGCGATCTCGTCGAGCAGCGGCTGCGGGTCCTCGTACCGGGTCCACAGGCCTTCGAGGTTCAGCACGCCGAGGCCGCCGAGCTCGCCGATGCGGATGGCGGTCTGCGGGGAGACGACCGAGTCCATGGGGGCGGCCAGGAACGGGAGCTCGAAGCGGTAGGCGTCGATCTGCCAGGCGATCGAGACCTCCTTCGGGTCCCGGGTACGGCGGCTGGGGACGATGGCGATGTCATCGAACGCGTACGCCCGGCGGCCGCGCTTGCCGCGCCCGATCTCGATCTCAGTCACGTGTGGTGGCCTTTCCTCTGGGTCTGCCCGTCCAGTATCCCCGAACCCCGGCGCGCCGCGTTCCGGTGACCGCTGTACGGACGCACCCGCCCGGCACGCAGGAGGGGCGGGCCCGTACGGGCCCGCCCCTCCTGAGCTGCTCGGATCAGCCCTTGCGGCTGTAGTTCGGCGCCTCGACGGTCATCTGGATGTCGTGCGGGTGGCTCTCCTTGAGCCCCGCCGAGGTGATGCGGACGAACCGGCCCCGGTCCTGGAGCTCCGGCACCGTGCGGCCGCCGACGTAGAACATCGACTGGCGCAGGCCGCCGACGAGCTGGTGCACGACCGCGGAGAGCGGGCCGCGGTACGGGACCTGGCCCTCGATGCCCTCGGGGATGAGCTTGTCGTCGCCGCCCACGCCCTCCTGGAAGTAGCGGTCCTTGGAGAAGGACTTGCGGTCACCGCGGGACTGCATCGCGCCGAGCGAGCCCATGCCGCGGTACGACTTGAACTGCTTGCCGTTGATGAACAGCAGCTCGCCCGGGGACTCCTCGCAGCCCGCGAGCAGCGAGCCGAGCATCACCGTGTCGGCGCCCGCGACGAGCGCCTTCGCGATGTCGCCGGAGTACTGCAGGCCGCCGTCGCCGATGACCGGCACACCGGCCGCCTTGGCGGCCAGCGAGGCCTCGTAGATCGCGGTGACCTGCGGAACGCCGATGCCGGCGACGACGCGGGTGGTGCAGATGGAGCCGGGGCCGACGCCGACCTTGATGCCGTCGCAGCCGGCGTCGATGAGGGCCTGGGCGCCGTCGCGGGTGGCGATGTTGCCGCCGATGACATCGACCGTCGAGTTCGACTTGATCTTGGAGACCATGTCGCCGACGAGGCGGGAGTGGCCGTGGGCGGTGTCGACGACGATGAAGTCGGCGCCCGCCTCGATCAGGGCCTGGGCCCGCTCGTACGCGTCGCCCGCGACACCGACGGCCGCGCCGACGAGCAGCCGGCCGTCCTTGTCCTTGGCGGCGTTCGGGTACTTCTCGGCCTTGACGAAGTCCTTGACCGTGATGAGGCCCTTGAGGTGGCCGGACTCGTCGACGAGCGGCAACTTCTCGATCTTGTGGCGGCGCAGCAGCTCCATGGCGTCCACGCCGGAGATGCCCACCTTGCCCGTGACCAGCGGCATCGGGGTCATGACCTCGCGCACCTGGCGGCTGCGGTCCGACTCGAAGGCCATGTCGCGGTTGGTGACGATGCCGAGCAGCTTGCCCGCCGGGTCGGTGACCGGGACGCCGGAGATCCGGAACTTGGCGCAGAGCTCGTCGGCCTCGCGCAGGGTCGCGTCGGGGTGCACCGTGATCGGGTCGGTGACCATGCCGGACTCGGAGCGCTTGACCAGGTCCACCTGGTTGGCCTGGTCGGCGATGGAGAGGTTGCGGTGCAGAACGCCGACGCCGCCCTGGCGGGCCATCGCGATGGCCATCCGGGCCTCGGTGACCTTGTCCATGGCGGCGGAGAGCAGCGGGACGTTCACGCGGACGTTGCGGGAGATGAGCGAGGACGTGTCGATGGCGTCCGGGGACATGTCCGAGGACCCGGGGAGCAGCAGCACATCGTCATACGTGAGGCCGAGCGTGGCGAATTTGTCGGGCACTCCGTCGGCGTTCACAGTCATGACACCTTCCAAGATGGTCTTGCTCAGCGCGGATGTCCATGCTAACGGGATCCCGACGCGTCTCATTCCACGACCAAGATCAAGGGCAAGGTTCGTAGCTTCCTACGGGAAAAAACCCGTACGGCCTACTGTTCGGCGAGCGCACGGAGCCGGCTCAGCGCCCGGTGCTGGGCGACGCGCACCGCCCCGGGGGACATTCCGAGCATCTGCCCGGTCTCTTCGGCGGTGAGCCCGACGGCCACGCGCAGGACGAGGAGCTCGCGCTGGTTCTCCGGAAGGTTGGCGAGCAGCTTCTTGGCCCAGGCGGCGTCGCTGCTCAGCAGCGCCCGCTCCTCGGGGCCCAGGGAGTCGTCGGGCCGTTCCGGCATCTCGTCGGAGGGCACGGCCGTACTGCCCGGATGGCGCATGGCGGCCCGCTGCAGATCGGCGACCTTGTGCGCGGCGATGGCGAAGACGAAGGCCTCGAAGGGGCGCCCGGTGTCGCGGTAGCGCGGCAGCGCCATCAGGACGGCGACGCAGACCTCCTGCGCCAGGTCCTCGACGAAGTGACGAGCGTCACCCGGAAGTCGCGACAGGCGGGAGCGGCAGTACCGGATGGCCAGGGGGTGCACGAAGGCGAGCAGATCGTGGGTGGCCTGCTCGTCGCCCTCGACCGCACGGCGTACGAGCGCGCTGACGGTACCGTCGCCGCTGTTCCTGGAGGCGCCGCTGCCGCCTGTGGTCGCGGGTGACCCCGGGGCCTCGTCGTCGCGCATCAATCCATGGTGCCTTGGTGCCGGAGCATTCGCGGCACTGCGGCCCGTGTTGTACGTCGAAGCGTTATGCGTCGACGGGTTGTGCGGGGTGGGTGCACCGGAACTCATGCTCTGGGCCCTCCCCTCCCGCTCGGCCGAATCGTCCCCGCGGCGACATCTCCGGGATGCGCCACACCCTCAAGCATGCGGCATCGCGCCCGAAGCGACACGTCCCCCGGATTGTGCACCGTCAATCCCCGGTGCGCACCCGGGTGCGGCGGATCGGACGGCGCGAGATTCCGGAGGGCGGCCGGGACCGAGTGACCCGGGCCGGCGGGGGTACCGACCCGCCCGCGGCACCGCCGGCCGGTGAGGGCCGGCGGTCGCGCGGTCAGCGGACCAGGCCCCAGCGGAACCCGAGCGCCACGGCGTGCGCCCGGTCGGACGCACCCAGCTTCTTGAACAGCCGGCGGGCGTGCGTCTTGACCGTGTCCTCGGAGAGGAAGAGCTCGCGCCCGATCTCCGCGTTGGACCGGCCGTGGCTCATGCCCTCCAGCACCTGGATCTCCCGCGCGGTGAGCGTGGGCGCGGCGCCCATCTCGGCCGAGCGGAGCCGGCGCGGGGCCAGCCTCCAGGTCGGGTCGGCGAGGGCCTGGGTGACCGTGGCCCGCAGTTCGGCGCGCGAGGCGTCCTTGTGCAGGTACCCCCGGGCGCCGGCGGCGACCGCGAGGGCCACGCCGTCCAGGTCTTCGGCGACCGTCAGCATGATGATGCGGGCGCCGGGGTCGGCCGAGAGCAGCCGGCGAACCGTCTCCACACCGCCGAGCCCGGGCATCCGTACATCCATCAGAATCAGGTCGGAGCGGTCGGCACCCCAGCGGCGGAGGACTTCCTCGCCGTTGGCAGCCGTCGTCACACGCTCGACGCCGGGCACGGTGGCAACCGCGCGACGGAGCGCCTCTCGGGCAAGCGGGGAGTCGTCGCAGACGAGGACGGATGTCATGACCGCCCTCCGCAGCTGCTGATGCGCGTCACCTTGAGCCTCCAGGCTGGTACGTATCGTCACCTGTGCGGTCGATGCCCCCGGACACCTGTCCGAGAACTTCTTGGTTCAACCGCCTTCGCACTCTCAACGATGGTCACTCGAAAGAGTTACGGGTCGGACGGACACGTTCGGCACTCTACGTGAGGAAGCGAACACAAGGCAGGAGCCACTCGCCGCGTGTCCTCCATCTGGCGTTATGCCCTATTTGGCGGCTTTCCTTCCGTTTGGCGCATGTCTGAGGCTAGATTCCCAATGAGTCATATTTACATCTACTACGACAGTAGGTGTGGAGACATGGACCGTATCCGCCTCAGTACCGGCACCAAGAGGACTACCAATGGCAGATTTCTCCCGCCTCCCCGGACCGAACGCCGACCTCTGGGACTGGCAGCTGCTGGCTGCCTGTCGCGGGGTCGACAGCTCCCTCTTCTTCCACCCGGAAGGTGAGCGGGGCGCGGCCAGGAGCGCGCGCGAGGCCTCGGCTAAAGAGGTCTGCATGCGATGCCCGGTGCGTTCGGAATGCGCCGCGCACGCACTCGCCGTCCGCGAGCCCTACGGGGTGTGGGGCGGCCTCACCGAGGACGAACGCGAAGAACTGATGGGCCGCGCCCGCCATCGCCTGATCCCGGCGACGAGCGCGATCGGACCGAGCACGCCGATCGCTCCGCACTGAGCGGGCTTCACACGAAACGACCGAAGGAACGTTTCCTCGAATCATCGGCACACGCAGCACCGGCACACGCAGCATCGGCACGCACGGGCGTGTCGCGTACCGGACCGGGCTGCCACCCGACCGGCCGTACCTCCGTACGGTCCTTCGCGTGGCGGCCCCGTCCGGCGGCGGAACGCCGGTGCCGACGGGCCGGGTGGCCGGACCGTCAGCGCCGGGCGGCCCGCTCCAGCTGGGCCAGGGTCGCGGCCACCGCCGGGACCCGGGCCAGGTCGGGCAGGGTCAGCGCGACGACCTCCCGCTCGACGGCCGGTTCCACGACGAGGGTGCTCACGCCCTTGGCCCGTACGGACTCCACCGCGAGCTCCGGCAGCACCGCGACCCCGAGCCCGGCCCCGACCAGGCCGACCACGGCCGGGTAGTCGTCGGTGGCGAAGTCGATGCGCGGGGTGAAGCCGACGGCCTCGCACACCTCCACCAGATGGCGGCGGCAGCGCGGACAGCCCGCGATCCAGGGCTCGTCGGCCAGCTCCGCCATGCCCACCCGCTCCGCGCCCGCGAGCCGGTGCCCCTCGGGCACCAGTCCGACGAGCCGGTCGGTCAGCAGCGGCCGGACCACGAGGTCCTCCCACTCGGCCGCCGGCCCGGAGGCGCCGCCGTAGCGGAAGGCCAGCGCGAGATCGCAGTCGCCCTCGCGCAGCATCTCCACCGAGCGCGGCGGCTCCGCCTCGACCAGCGAGATCCGGGTCCCGGGATGCTCGGCGCGCATCGCCGCGAGCGCGGTCGGCACCAGGGTGGAACTGCCGCTCGGGAAGGAGACCAGCCGGACGCGCCCGGCCCGCAGCCCGGCGATGGCCGCGACCTCCTCCTCGGCGGCCGTCAGACCGGCGAGGATTCCGGCGGCGTGCCGGACCAGCGCCTCACCCGCCTGGGTGAGGCGCATTTCGCGCCCGGTGCGGATCAGCAGCGGGGTACCGGCGGACTGCTCCAGCGCCTTCATCTGCTGGGATACGGCCGGCTGGGTGCAGCCGAGCTCGCGGGCGGCGGCGGAGAAGGACCCGGTTCCGGCGACAGCGCGCAGAACTCGGAGATGGCGTGCCTCGATCACCCTTCGAGCATAAGGGGTGCTTTGATGTCGGCGCGAATATTCACCAGCCACTTTGGGGCGGCTCGGTTAGCGTGGAGCCATGCATCTGATCTCCGTGAACCTCGGCCGCGCGACGGCCGTCGACTACACCGACGCCGAGGACGGGCTGACCGGTCACGGCAAGATCCCCGCACCGGGCCCCGTACGGGTCTTCGCGCCGGGCCCCAAGGGAGTCGGCGCGAGCGGCGTCGAGGGGGACGACGTCTGCAACCTGCGCCATCACGGCGGGGACCACCAGGCCGTGTACGCGTACGCCCGCGAGGACCTGGAGTGGTGGGAGGGCGAGCTCGGCCGCGAACTGCCCGGCGGGATCTTCGGCGAGAACTTCACCACCTCCGGCCTCGACGTGAACGGCGCGCTGCTCGGCGAGCGCTGGCGGGTCGGCCCCGACCTGCTCCTGGAGGTGGCCTCGGCCCGCATCCCGTGCCGGACCTTCCAGGGGATGCTCGACGAGAAGGCCTGGGTCAAGCGGTTCACCCGGGAGGCCCGGCCGGGCGCCTACCTGCGGGTCCTGCGGGAGGGCTCGGTCTCCCCCGGCGACCCCATCGAGGTCGTGCACCGCCCGGACCACGAGGTCACGGTGGAGTTCTGGTTCCGCGCCTTCACCACCGACCGGGATCTGCTGCCGCGCACGCTGGCGGCGGGCGACGCCCTGGAGCCGGAGGCCCGGGACAAGGCGCTGGCCCACGTGGAGAAGTACGGGAAGCGGGGCGACTAGGTTGCGCCTATGACGACTGCGTTGATTACGGGATCCACGGCGGGCATCGGCGCCGCCTTCGCCCGGCGGCTCGCCGCCCAGGGGCACAACCTCGTCCTGGTAGCCCGGGACACCAAGCGGCTCGGCGAGCAGGCCACCGAGCTGCACGACCGGCACGGCATCGAGGCCGAGGTGCTGACCGCCGACCTCTCCACCGAGGAGGGCATCACGGCGGTCGAGGAGCGCCTCGCCGACCGCAAGCACCCGGTGGACCTGCTGGTGAACAACGCGGGCTTCGGCAACAAGGGCCGCTACCTCGAAGTCTCCATGGCCGACGAGCTCACCATGCTGAAGGTCCACATCGAGGCCGTGCTGCGGCTGACCTCGGCGGCGGTGGAGCCGATGCGCTCGCGCGGACGCGGCGGCGTGATCAACGTGGCCTCGGTGGCCGCCTTCCTGCCGCGCGGGACCTACGGGGCGAGCAAGGCCTGGGTCGTGCAGTTCACCCAGGGCGCGGCCAAGGACCTGGCCGGCTCGGGCGTACGGCTGATGGCGCTGTGCCCGGGCTTCGTGCGCACCGAGTTCCACGAGCGGGCCGGCATGGGCACGGACAACATCCCCGGCTGGATGTGGCTCGACGCCGACAAGCTGGTGGCGGCGGCCCTGGCCGACCTGGCGCGGGGCAAGACGGTGTCGATCCCGGACCCGCGGTACAAGGCGCTGATGGGCGTGGTGAAGCTGACCCCGCGGGGGCTGCTGGGCGGGGTGTCCTCGCGTACGGGGCGCAAGTACGGGCCCCAGTAGCGGCCCCAGTAGCCGGGCCGTGGCGACCCGTGGGTAAACGCGGCATATGGGTGAAATCTCCCTAGACTGGATGTGTCCCATCCAGCGCGGGAGGCGACGCGATGACATTCGTACAAGTGATCGACTATGAGACCAAGCGCTTCGACGAGATGAACAGTCTCATCGACCGCTATGCCGAGCAGACCGCCGGCAAGCGCACGGTCACCCACACCCTCATCGGCAAGGACCGCGACTCCAAGACCCACTACGTGGACCTCGTCGAATTCCCCTCGTACGAAGAGGCCATGAGGAACTCTCAGCTCCCGGAGACCGACCGGATGTTCCAGGAGATGGTGGCGCTCTGCGACGGAATGCCGAAGTTCATGAACCTCGACGTGGTCCGCGACGAGTACCTCAACAAGCTCGTCGTGAACCGCTTCTTCGAGGAGGTCCTGAGCAAGGGCAACTTCGACGCCGTCGAGGACTGCATCGCGGCCGACTACACCACTCACGACATCATGGAGAGCGCCGGCGAGGGCAACGGCCGCGAGGGCATCCGCAAGACCGTCGGCATGTGGCGGGGCGCCTTCGACATGAGCATCGACATGACGCGTCAGATCGCCGAAGGCGACTGCGTCACCACGCTGTGGGACTGGAAGGGCACCCACAAGGGCGAGTTCATGGGGGTCGCGCCGACGGGCAAGGAATTCAGCATGTCGGGCTGTACGACCTGCCGGATCGAGAACGGCCAGATCGCCGAGGACTGGTGGTACTACGACGCCCCGGGCCTGATGCGCCAGATGGGCATGATGCCCGGATAACAGACGGTGAAGCAGAACGGGAAAGCCCCGGTCACCACCGCTTGGCAGCGGTGACCGGGGCTTTGCCGTGCTACTTGTGCCTACTCGTGCTTACTGACGAGGTCAGTGGCTGTGGCCGTGGCCACCGTGGCCGTGACCGGCGTCGCCCTCGTCGTCGGCCGGCTTCTCGACGACCAGGGTCTCGGTCGTGAGCAGCAGGGACGCGATGGAAGCGGCGTTCTCCAGCGCGGAGCGGGTGACCTTGACCGGGTCGATGACGCCGGCCTTGACCAGGTCGCCGTACTCGCCGGTGGCGGCGTTGAAGCCCTGGCCCTTGTCGAGCTCGGCGACCTTCGCGGTGATGACGTAGCCCTCGAGGCCGGCGTTCTCGGCGATCCAGCGCAGCGGCTCGACGGCGGCGCGGCGCACGACCGCGACACCGGTGGCCTCGTCGCCCGACAGGCCGAGGTTGCCTTCCAGCACCTTCACGGCGTGGACGAGGGCGGAGCCACCGCCGGAGACGATGCCCTCCTCGACCGCGGCGCGGGTCGCCGAGATGGCGTCCTCGAGACGGTGCTTCTTCTCCTTGAGCTCCACCTCGGTGGCGGCGCCGACCTTGATGACGCAGACGCCGCCGGCGAGCTTCGCCAGGCGCTCCTGCAGCTTCTCGCGGTCCCAGTCCGAGTCGGTCGACTCGATCTCGGCCTTGATCTGGTTGACGCGGCCGAGGACCTCGTCGGAGGAGCCGCCACCGTCGACGATGGTGGTGCTGTCCTTGGAGATCGTGACGCGGCGGGCGGAGCCCAGTACGTCCAGACCGGCCTGGTCGAGCTTGAGGCCGACCTCCTCGGCGATGACGGTGGCACCGGTGAGGGTGGCCATGTCCTGGAGCATCGCCTTGCGGCGGTCACCGAAGCCGGGCGCCTTGACGGCGACGGCGTTGAAGGTGCCACGGATCTTGTTGACGACGAGGGTGGAGAGCGCCTCGCCCTCGACGTCCTCGGCGATGATCAGGAGCGGCTTGGAGGCGCCGGCCTGGATGACCTTCTCGAGCAGCGGCAGGAGGTCCTGGATGGAGGAGATCTTGCCCTGGTTGATCAGGATGTACGGGTCATCGAGGATGGCCTCCATACGCTCCTGGTCGGAGACCATGTACGGGGACAGGTAGCCCTTGTCGAAGGCCATGCCCTCGGTGAACTCGAGCTCCAGGCCGAAGGCGTTGGACTCCTCGACGGTGATGACACCGTCCTTGCCGACCTTGTCCATCGCCTCGGCGATGAGGTCGCCGACCTGCTGGTCCTGCGCGGAGAGCGCGGCCACGGCGGCGATGTCGGACTTGTCCTCGATCGGACGGGCGGTCGCGAGGAGCTCCTCGGACACGGCCTTGACGGCGGCGTCGATGCCCTTCTTCAGGGCGGCCGGGGAAGCACCCGCGGCGACGTTGCGCAGACCCTCGCGGACCAGCGCCTGCGCCAGGACGGTGGCGGTGGTGGTGCCGTCGCCCGCGACGTCGTTGGTCTTGGTCGCGACCTCCTTGACGAGCTGCGCGCCAAGGTTCTCGTACGGGTCGTCGAGCTCGACCTCACGCGCGATGGTGACACCGTCGTTCGTGATGGTGGGAGCGCCGAACTTCTTGTCGATGACGACGTTGCGGCCCTTGGGGCCGATCGTCACCTTGACGGTGTCGGCAAGCTTGTTGACGCCACGCTCAAGGGCGCGACGGGCGTCCTCGTCAAACTTGAGAATCTTCGGCATGGGAGCGGTTCAGCCCTCTCGTTGCTATCCCCGGCCGCTCACCGCGACCGCCTGTCTAGAACGAACTACGCCCCTCGCCGCCCGGCATCAGCAGGGGTGACCAGGGGCGTAGCTCAAAGCAAAACTGGAGAAGTGATTACTTCTCGACGATCGCGAGCACGTCGCGGGCCGAGAGGACGAGGTACTCCTCGCCGTTGTACTTCACTTCGGTGCCGCCGTACTTGGAGTACAGGACGACGTCGCCGACGGTGACGTCCAGCGGGAGACGCTGGCCGTCCTCGAAGCGACCCGGGCCAACCGCGAGGACGACGCCCTCCTGGGGCTTCTCCTTCGCGGTGTCCGGGATGACCAGGCCGGAGGCCGTGGTCTGCTCGGCGTCGAGCGGCTGGACCACAATGCGGTCCTCAAGCGGCTTGATGGCAACCTTGGAGCTGGTGGTCGTCACGATCTGACCTCCCCCTTCGGAGATCCGGGGTTAACTGTCTGAGGTGGCGACCAGGTCGATCCGTCGTCGCGGGTGCCGGATCTGCCTGTCGCTGTGTTGGCACTCACCAGGGGCGAGTGCCAGACGCGAGACTATTCCGGGGATTAGCACTCGGTCAAGCGGAGTGCCAATACGCGCCGCTGGTTTCGCAGCCGGGGCCGCCTGGGCGCGCCCCGGATCCCGCACCCTCGGGGTGCCCCCGAACCCCCGTTCCACGCGCGCCGCCGCTGCCGGGGACCAGTCCCCGGACCCCTGCGCCTCAAACGCCGGCGAGGCTGAAATTGCCCTACGGGCAATCCAGCCCGCCAGGGTGCGCTGCGCGCACACGCGGGCCGACACCGGCCCAAATCCAGCCCCGCCGGCGTTTGAGGCGCGGGGTCTGGGGCGGGCCCCAGGAGGGTCCGGGCAGCGCCCGGGGAACGGGCGAAGGGCGGGTAGGGGACTTCGCCCCGCAGGGCGGACCAGCCGCACCCGCCCACCGGCCCCACGTCGGGACGGCGGTGGCGAGCACTCCGACCGGCCACCGCCGGACGGAGTTCGGCGCAGCGGGGCGAAGCCCGGGAGGCCCGCCAGGGCCGAGCGGTGCAAGCTCCGCGTCAAGAAGGTGTGGTGCCCGGTATGTGAGGCTTGGGGCATGCGGATCCTGGTCGTCGAAGACGAAGTCAGCCTCGCCGATGCACTGCGGCGCGGCCTCTCCGCCGACGGCCACTGGATCGACCTCGCCCACGACGGCCACCGCGGGCTGGACCTGGCCCTCACCGGAGGCCCGTACGACGTGGTCCTCCTCGACCTGATGCTCCCCGGCCTCTCGGGCTACGAGATCTGCACCCGGATGCGGTCCCACGGCGTCGCCACCCCCGTGCTGATGCTGACCGCCAAGGACGGCGAGTACGACGAGGCCGAGGGCCTGGACTCGGGCGCCGACGACTACCTGACGAAACCGTTCTCCTTCGTCGTCCTCGCCGCCCGCCTCCGCGCCCTCACCCGCCGCACCGCCGCCGGCGAGGCCCGGCCCGCCGTCCTGCAGGCCGGCGACCTCGTCCTCGACGCCCCCGGCCGCCGCTGCCGCCGCGGCTCGCACGAGATCGAGCTGACCGCCCGCGAGCTCGGCGTCCTGGGCTGCCTGATGGAGCAGCCCGGCCGGGCCGTCGCCAAGCAGGACATCCTCGACGAGGTCTGGGACACCCCGCACGGCATCGACCCGAACATCGTCGAGGTGTACGTCTCCTCGCTCCGCCGGAAGATCGACGCCCCCTTCGGCCGCCGCTCGATCCTCACCGTGCACGGCACCGGCTACCGGATGGCCCCCGACGGTGGCTGATCCCGGACGCAGACGCGGACCCGGGCCCCGCCCCCGGCCCCGCCGCCTCGGCGGCCTCCGCGCCCGCGCCGCCGCGGCCGCCGCCCTCGCGATGGCCGCCGTCCTGGCCGCCGGCGGGCTGTGGCTCTACACCCTCCTGCGCGCCAACCTCATCGAGAACACCACCGGCCGCACCGAGCTCGCCGCCCGCAAGGTGGCCGCCCAGTACGACACCGGGAGCCTCCCGGCCGGCGGCCGGCTGCCCGCGCCCGAGGGCGGGGTCGACCTGGTCCTCGTACGGAACGCGGCCGGCACGGTCGTGGCCACCAGCGGGGACCTGAAGGACACGCCGGAGCTCACGGAGCTGAGCCCCGCCCCCGGCCGGGACGTGCGGTCGGCCGTCCTGCCGCCCGCGCGCCCCGGCGCACAGCGGCGCGTGGTGGTCACCGTGGACGCACCCGGCCCGCCGGGGGCGCACGACCCGCACACCGTCTACGCCGCGACCGTGCTCGGCGACGTCGACGACGCCAACCGGGCCGTCGCGCTCGGCCTGCTGGCCGGCGCGCCCCCGCTGATCGCCTTCTCGGCGCTGCTGGCCTGGTGGGTGACGGGCCACGCGCTGCGCCCCGTCACCGCGATCCGCACCGGGCTGGCGGCGGTCACCGGGAGCGAGCTGGACCGGCGGGTCCCGGACCCGGGCGGCGCCGACGAGATCGCGCAGCTGGCCCGGGCGGTCAACGACACGCTCGACCGGCTGGAGCGCAGCGATGCCCGGCAGCGGCAGTTCACCGCCGACGCCTCGCACGAGCTGCGCAACCCCCTCGCGGCCGTCCGGTCCCGGCTGGAGGTGGCGCTGCGGGACCCCGACCGGGAGTCGGTGGCGGCCGCACTGGCGGATACCGAGCGGCTGCAGGCCATCGCGGCCGATCTGCTCCTGCTGGCCCGGCTGGACGGCGGGCCCGCGCCGCGCACCGAGCCGGTGGACCTCGCGCTGCTGGCCGCCGAGGACGCGGCGCGGCGCCCGGAGCCCCGGGTCCCGCTACGGCTGGACGCCCGGGTTCCCGTACCGGCGGCCGGGGATCCGGCGCGGCTGGAGCGGGCGCTGGCCAACCTGGTGGACAACGCCCTGCGGTACGCCCGTACCGGGGTGGTGGTCCGGGCCTCGGCCGAGGACGGCTGGGCGCTGCTGGAGGTTGCGGACGACGGGCCGGGCATCCCGGAGGCGGACCGGGACCGGGTCTTCGAGCGGTTCGTACGGCTGGACGCGGACCGGGGCCGGGCCGGCGGCGGCACCGGACTGGGGCTGGCCATCGCCCGGGAGATCGCCCGGGCGCACGGCGGCGAGGTCCGCGCGCTCCCGGCGCCCGGCGGGGGCGCCCGGATGGTGCTGCGCGTGCCCGCCTCGGCCCGATTCGGCCGCGCCGGCCCCTGAAGGCGCCTTCAGGACCCTCAGGGTTCCTTCAGCAGCGCTCCCCCAGCATCGACAGGCATGAGCGCCCACCGCAGGAAGACCCGGGAACAAAAGCCACCGATGCCCGCGTCCCGCAGGCGCAGGCTCGCCCGCACCCTGCTGGCGTCCGGCTGCGCCCTGGTGGTGCTCGCGGGGGCGACCGCCTGGTACCTGTACGACGACCTCGCCTCCAGCATCGGCAGTTCCAAGGCGCTGGAAGGCGCCGAGAAGTCGAAGTCCGGCGACGTGAACATCCTGCTGATGGGTCTGGACAGCCGCCGGGACCAGAACGGCGACGACCTCCCGCCGGCGGTCCTCGACAAGCTGCACGCGGGCGCGAGCTCCGAAGTCGGCGGCTACAACACCAACACCCTGATCCTGGTGCACGTCCCCGGCGACGGGGGCAGGGCGAAGGCCTTCTCGGTGCCCCGCGACGACTTCGTGGAGCTGCACGGCGTGCCCGGGTTCACCGGCAAGGCCAAGATCAAGGAGGCCTACGGGCGGGCGAAGGCCAAGGTCGAGGACCAGCTCGCCGCCCAGGGGGTCAAGGACCGGCGCCGGCTGGAGCGCGAGGGCCGCGAGGCGGGGCGCAAGGCGGAGCTGGAGACGGTGCGCACCTTCCTGGGCGTGCCGATCGACCACTTCGCCGAGCTGAACCTGGCCGGTTTCTACCATCTCGCGGGGGCGCTGGGCGGCGTACCGGTGTGCCTGAACAAGCCGGTGAAGGACGGTTACTCGGGGGCCGACTTCCGGGCGGGGCGGCAGACGCTCGACGGGCAGCAGTCGCTGGCCTTCGTACGGCAGCGGCACGGCCTGGCCATGGGCGACCTGGACCGGACGAAGCGGCAGCAGGCGTTCCTGGCGGGGGCCACGTACAAGCTGAACCAGGCCGGGACCTTCACCGATCCGGTGAAGCTGATGAAGCTGATCGACTCGGCGAAGCAGGACGTCGTCACCGATCAGGGGTGGGACCTGCTGTCGTTCGTGAAGCAGGCGAAGAACCTGTCCGGGGGCAACGTGGAGTTTGTGACCCTTCCCATCGAGGGCTTCGACAGGAACCACGGCGCCGAAATAAACGTCGTAGATGATATGAATATAAAGCGGTTCATAGCCGAGCGGATCGGGCCCGGGGCCACTGCGAGCCCGAGCGCGCCTGGCGCCGCTCCCTCCTCACCGGGCACGCCCTCCACACCGCAGGGCTCCGCCCCGGGCTCCCCGAAGGGCTCCGCGAACTCCGCGCCGGCCCCCGCGCCCGCACCGTCCCGGAGCAGCAGCGGCACCCCCGCCATCGATGGCGGCGGCGTCCCGTGCGTGGACTGAAACCCCTGACCTCGGCGGGCGCGCGCCGCCGCACGGAAGCACTGCTGCTCGTCCTCGTCCTCGCCGTGACCATTTCCGGCCACATCAGCGCCGGCCTGGCGATGAACGACGAGCTCCCGGCCGGCCTCACCGGCTTCGTGGTCAGCATGACGCTGCTCGCGCTGGTGGGGCACCTGGCCGTGCGCCGGTTCGCGGCGTACGCGGATCCGCTGATCTTCCCGCTCGCCCTGCTGCTGACCGGGCTGGGGCTGGTGCTGCTGCACCGCCTCGACCAGGGGTACCTGGACCGGTACAACTCTCCGGCGGTGGCGCCCGGCCAGCTGATGTGGACGGTGGTCGGTGTCGCGGCCTGCATCGCGGTGCTGGGGCTGCTGCGCGACCACCGGCTGCTCCAGCGGTTCATCTACATCACGATGGTCGTGGCGCTGGTGGCGCTGATCGCGCCCGCCTTCTTCGGCGCGGACACCTACGGGGCGAAGCGCTGGATCAAGTTCGGCGGGCTCTCGGTGCAGCCCGGCGAGTTCGTGAAGATCATGATCGCGGTGTTCTTCGCGGGCTACCTGGTGATCCACCGGGACTCGCTGGCCCTGTCGGGCCGCAAGTTCCTGGGCATGCGGCTGCCGCCGATGCGCCAGCTGGGCCCCCTCATCACGGTGTGGATCATCTCGCTGCTCGTGCTGGTCTTCGAGCGCGACCTCGGCACCTCGCTGATCTTCTTCGGCGTCTTCGTGGTCATGCTCTACGTGGCCACGGAACGCACGAGCTGGATCGTCTGCGGCCTGGTCCTCGCCTCGGCGGGCGCCTTCGTGGTGGGCATGACGGAACCGCACGTCAAGGCCCGCGTGGCCGCCTGGCTGAACCCGCTGTCGTACTACTGGAAGGACCGGCCGCCGGGCGTCATCTCGGACCAGTCGGCGCAGGCGCTGTTCAGCTTCGGCACGGGCGGGATCTCCGGCACGGGCCTCGGCATGGGCCATCCCGAGCTGATCAAGTTCGCGGGCCGCAGCGACTTCATCCTGACGACGGTGGGCGAGGAGCTCGGCCTGGCCGGGGTCATGGCCGTCCTGATCCTCTACGCGCTCCTCGTGCAGCGCGGGCTGCGGATGGCGCTGGGCGCCCGCGACCCCTTCGGCAAGCTGCTGGCGGTGGGCCTCTCGTCGGCCCTGGCGCTCCAGGTCTTCGTGGTGGCGGGCGGCGTCACGGGGCTGATCCCGCTGACGGGCAAGGCCCTGCCCTTCCTGGCCGCGGGCGGCTCGTCCCTCCTGGCCAACTGGATCATGATCGCCCTGCTGCTGCGCATCTCCGACAGCACCGAACGACAACGCGAGGCGGACGCCCGGGGCCCGGCGGAAACGACGATCACGCCGCAGGCCGGGCCCGAACTCCACCCCGCCGCGCCTTACAGATAGTCCTCCAGGCGGCCGATCCGGTAGCCCTGCTCCTGTATCCGCCGGAGCATCCGGGTCGTCATCTCGGTCTCCGTCGTGCCCTTCAGCTCGGAGGGGCCGCGGAAGTGGGCCAGGATGATGTCACCCGGCTTGAGGGCGGAGCCCTCGGCGTACTGGAAGTTGTTGATCTGCATCGACACGCGCCACAGGAGGAGCTGGGATATCCCGCACGCGTGCGCGGCCCTGTGGGTGTCGTCGTTGTGGTTGCCGTACGGCGGCCGGAAGAGCGTCGGCCGCTTGCCGAAGCGCGTCTCCAGGCGGTCCTGCTGCCCGCATATCTCCTTCTTCTGTGCCTCGAAGGACAGGGTCCGGAGATTCGGGTGCGTCAGGGTGTGGTTGTTTATCGTGCTGTCGGAGCCGTTGTCGCGGAGCTCTTCGAAGTGGCCGTAGTCCGACGAGGCGATGTCGTCCGTCAGGAACATGCTGATCGGCAGCTTCAGATCGGCCGCCATCTTCAGGAACTCGGGGCTCTTCTCCGCGCCGTCGTCGAACGTCAGGAAGACGACCTTGTCGTCCGCCGGGACGGGTATTCGGTCGACGACCTGGACCCGGCCCGCCCCGGCCGGCGGGATCTGGGGTTTGACGGCCGGCTTGGGCGCGTACTGGAGGGGGCCGCTGAGGCCCCACTTCTTGTACGCCTCGTCCGCCGCGGCCGTCGATCCCTTGGCCACGGCGGAGGGGGAGGCCGCCCCCGAGGGCGACGGAGTCGCCCTGGCCTCCGTGGTCTTGCGCCCCAGCCGCTCGATGGGGTCCACGCTGTCCCCGCACCCCGTCAGGGACAGCGCGAGCGCGCCGGCCGTCAGCGTTCCGGCTGTGAACCGGCGCGCGTGCTTCACCTGTTTTCTCCCAGGACGCCCTGGCCTTCAGGCCGGGGATGGATGGGTTCTTGGGGCGGAGGCGTGGAGCGCCGGAGGTCGGTTCGCATCTGATCTGGCCCGCTCTTTCGGTTGTTGTCAGTGGCCGGGGTTAGGTTGTTGGGATGGTGACGACAGCGTTGGTGGGGGATACCGGGCATGCCCGGTGGGCCTTCCGCGTGCGCGTGTCGTCTACCGCGCTCGCCGCCTTGACGGCGGAGTGGGACCGGTGCCGGTGGATCTGGAACGAGTCCTGCGCGAAGTCGAAGCAGACGCACCTGTGGAACAAGGGCCGGCCCGAGGGGACGGACAAGCGGACCTGCGGCCCGGCGCAGCTCGACAAGATGCTGACCGAAGCCCGCGCCCGGAACGCCTGGCTGCGGGACGGGTCCTCGGTTGTGCAGCAGCAGTTGATCCGGGATTTCGGGAAGTCCCGCGCCAAGGCGCAGAAGGACATCAACGACCGGCTCCCGGTGCGGCAGCGGGCCGGTATGCCGAAGTGGAAGAAGAAGCGGGAATCGCTGCCGTCCCTCAACTACACCAAGCGCGGTTTTCGGTTGAAGGATGGCCGCCTGTACCTGGCGGGCGGGATCGCCCTGACGGTGGTGTGGTCGCGGAACCTTCCGGCCGATCCGTCCAGCGTGCGCGTGTATCAGGACAGTCTCGGGCACTGGTACTGCTCGTTCGTCGTCCCCGCCGAGGTCGAGCCGCTTGCGAAGACCGGCGCGGTGATCGGTATCGACTGGGGCGTGAAGGAGACCGCGACCACCACCAGCGACGACCACGACCTGCCGCATGCCGAGCACGGCAAGAAGGCCGCCGCCGGCCTCGCGCGCTATCAGCGGATGATGGCCCGCCGGAAACCGGCGAAGGGCAAGCCCGGGTCGAAGGGCTATCAGGCGGCGAAGAAGCAAGTCGCGAAGCTGCACAAGAAGGTGGCCCGGCAACGCCAGGACACCGGCCGCAAGTGGGCCAAGGCCGTCGTCCGCGACCATGACGCCCTGGCGGTTGAGGACTTCCGCCCGAAGTTCCTCGCCAAGTCCACCATGGCCCGCAAGGCTGCCGACGCGGCGATCTCCGCGATGAAGACGGCCCTTGTCCAGATGGGCCGCAAGCACGGCCGGACCGTGCACCTTGTCCACCCCGCGCACACCACCATGGACTGCGCACAATGCGGAGCGAGAACCAAGCACGCACTACCTCTCTCGGAACGAACCTACACCTGCACCGCGTGCGGAGCCGTGTCCCCCAGGGACAAGAACTCCGCACACGTCATGCTGGTCCGGGCTGGTCTCAACCCGGCTGGTGCTGAGGGCACAAGACCACCTGGGGCACTGCCCCAAGTGGCTGCCTGAGCCAGAAATCCCCGATCAGCCCTGGAGAGTGAGGAATCCTCTCCTCTTCCAGGGAGGGGAGGACTCAAAAGTAATCCTCCAAGCGGGCCACGGCATAACCCTTGTCCGTGACGGTCTTCATGACGTGACGGATCATGTCAGTCATGCTGCCCTTCCAGTCCTCCTTGCCCCGGAAGTGCGTGAGGATGATGTCGCCGGGGTGCAGGTCCTTGTCCCACTCCCGCCAGTCCATCCGGTTCGGGAAGGCCTCCTCGTTCCACAGCGGAACGGCCTTGATCCCGCAGGACTTGGCCGCGCGCAGCGTGTCCTCGTTGTAGTTCCCGTAGGGCGGCCGGAAGAGCGTCGGCCGCTTGCCGAACGTCTTCTCGATCGTGTCCTGCTGTCCGCAGATCTCCTGGCGCTGCTTCTCGTACGAGAGCGCCGGCATGTAGCGGTGGTTGAGCGTGTGGTTGTTCAGCGTGACGCCCGCCGCCTGCATCTCCTTGAAGTACGGGTAGTCGTCCCGGACCAGGTAGTCGCTCAGGAAGGCGGTGTACGGGAGTTTCAGTTCCTGCATCATCTTCAGGAACTCGGGGTCCTTCTCGGCCCCGTCGTCGATCGTCAGGAAGACGACCTTCTCCTCCGTGGGGACGGTGGTGAAGACGGGGGGCAGCTCGTCCTGGCCCTCGACCTCGAAGCCGTCGCGGGTGGTGATCTCCGGCTTCTCCTTGGGCGCTTGCGGAGCGACGAGCGGCGGCTTGGCCAGGCCCCACTTCTTCGCGGCGACCACCCTCGCCTGCTGGAGGGCCTTCAGCCTCTCGGCGTACGTGCCGAGCGCGCCGGCCGCGCCGGCCTGTTCGCCGGCGGCGCCCGCGGCGGCCTTCGCCTTGGCGGCCTTGTCCGGCGTTTCGGAGCCGCCGGCTCCGCACCCCGTGCCGAGTGCGGCGACGAGCAGTGCGGCCATCGCGGCCGTACCCAACCGGCCGCGCGCGACTGCCGCGATCCGGTGACCGTGTTGCGTCTTATCTTCCGTTTGTCGGACTAGCTGCATAGTTGGGCATCTTTACACCAGCGACGCACGCGCCCCGGCCGACACCGCGCAGGGAATCCGACCTTCCTCCGGGTGGCCCACCGTGGCCGACAATGGACCCGTGACCCCCGAAGACTTCGCCGCGCTCCTCGCCCCCGAGGGCCACGCCCTCCTCGACTCGCTCCGGGACTACGACCCCGCCCAGGAGCTGGCCGTCGCCACCCGGCTGCGCCGCGACCACCCCGCCGCACTGGTCTCCGCAGCCCTCGGACAGGCCCGGCTGCGGCAGCGCGCGGTGGCGAAGTTCGGGGCCGAGGACGCCCACCGGATGTACTTCACCCCCGGCGGCGGGGAGATGGCCACCCGCGCCTCGGTGGCCGCGTACCGCGCCGAGCGGCTCGCCGCCCTGGGCGTACGGAGCCTCGCGGACCTCTGCTGCGGGATCGGCGGCGACGCCCTCGCCCTGGCCCGGCTCGGCATCCGCGTCCTGGCGGTGGACCACGATCCGCTGACCGTCGCCGTCGCGCGCGCCAATGCGGCGGCGCTGGGGCTGGAGGACCTGATCGAGGTCCGGGAGGCCGATGTAACGGAGGTCGACACCGCGGGCTACGACGCCGTCTTCATCGACCCGGCCCGCCGGGGCGGACGGGGCCGGATCTTCGATCCGGAGTCCTATTCGCCGCCGCTGTCCTGGGCGATCGCCACCGCCCGCGCGGCGAAGGTCGCCGCCATCAAGATCGCCCCGGGGATCCCGCACGAGGCGGTGCCCGCCGAGGCCCAGGCCGAGTGGATCTCCGACCAGGGGGACGTGAAGGAGGCGGTGCTGTGGTTCGGGACGGCGCCGGGCGAGATCCGCGCCACCCTGCTGCCCGGCCCCCGCGCGCTGGCCACCGCCGATCCGCTGCCCGACCCCGAGGCCGGACCCGTCGGCCGCTACCTCTACGAGCCCGACGGCGCCGTCATCCGGGCCCACCTCGTCGCCGAGGTCGCCGAGCAGCTCGGCGGCCGGCTGATCGACCCGACCATCGCCTACATCACCGCCGACGAGCTGCGCGAGACCCCGTACGCGACCTCGTACGAGATCACCGACGCCCTGCCGTTCGGGCTGAAGAAGCTCAAGGCGCTGCTGCGCGAGCGCGGGGTCGGCATCCTCACGGTGAAGAAGCGCGGCTCCGCGATCGAGCCCGAGGAGCTGCGCAAGAAGGTGAAGCCGCAGGGGCCGAACTCGGCCACGGTGTTCCTGACCCGGGTCGCCGGGGCCCCCTCGATGCTGATCGGCTCACCGACCGCCCGCCCCTGACGGCCCGCCGGGCTGCCGGACCGCTCCCCCGAAGACGCGCAGCGCCCACCGGTAGTGCGCGCCCGCCTTGCCGAGGCCCAGCAGGGCGGTGACCCACAGGATCATGCCGAGGCCCATGGTGTAGGCGACCTCGCCGTAGGTGTCGGCTCCGGGCCGGGCCGACGCCGCCGACCCGAAGGTCACCCAGAGTCCGAGCCCGCCCAGGGCGAAGGAGGCCAGCAGCCAGGTCAGGCTGCGCCCGGGCGCCCGTACGGCCGCGTCCACGGACGGGTCCCGGTCCAACTCCGCCCAGGCACACAGCAGCCGGCGTACCTGCCGGTCCCGCTTGGCGCCCCAGGCGAACCAGAACCCGGCCGGTATCAGCACGCCCACGCCGAGCACGGCGAAGATCAGGCCGAAGAGGTACGCGAGCGGCTCGTGCGTCTCGATGGCCATCAGCGCCATGCCGACGAAGGACCAGCCCAGGGCGAAGACCGCCGAGACCGCCCAGAGGAGCATGAGCCGGCCGAAGCCCAGACTGCGCCGCCCGAGCTCCCCCAGGAACCGGGCGCGGTCGGCCCGTACGGCGCGTACGGCGTGCTCGTCGAACCAGGCGCGCAGGTGAGCGGGAGGGGGCGGCGGCGGCAGGTCACGGCGGGGCATGCCCATGACCATATCCGCCCGCCACGGGGTCCCGCGGGCCGCCGGGCGGAGACTCAGCCTCCGCCCGGACCTCCGACCTCCACCGACTCGAAGCGCCAGCGGTGGACCGCCCGCGTGATCAAATCGGCTGCGGGCTCCGGCAGTTCGGGAAGTTCCGCGCCGATCCCCTCGGACGTCTCCCACCAGGTGATGACGAGCACCCGGTCCTGCGGGGCGCTGAACACCTCACGCCTCACCGGGTCTTGGGCCAGGATCCGCGAACGGGCCCACTCCAGAAGCTCGTTGGCCCGCCCGGGCACGGCGCGGGCCTCCCACATCAGCGCGATGGTGCTCACGAGTACAGGTTGTCCTTGCTCAGCTCGTGCACGTGGTCGTGGTCGTGCGCATGACCGTGTCCGTGGCCGTGGCCGTCCCCGTGTCCGTCCCCGTGGGAATGGCCGTGGGAATGGCCGGGAACATGCGGGTCGGTCACCGGCAGCGAGGAGTCCGCCGACAGGTCCCAGTCCGAGGCGGCCCTGTTCCGCTTGACCATCTCCGCGCCGAGCGCCGCCACCATCGCGCCGTTGTCCGTGCACAGCCCTGGCCGCGGCACCCGCAGGATGATCCCCGCGTCGTCGCACCGCTCCTGGGCGAGCGAGCGCAGCCGGGAGTTGGCCGCGACACCGCCGCCGATCATCAGGTGGTCGACGCCCTCGTCCTTGCAGGCGCGGATCGCCTTGCGGGTCAGCACGTCCACCACGGCTTCCTGGAAGGAGGCCGCCACATCGCGCACCGGCACGTCCTCGCCCGCCTTGCGCTTCGCCTCGATCCAGCGGGCGACCGAGGTCTTGAGCCCGGAGAAGGAGAAGTCGTACGGGGCGTCGCGCGGCCCCGTCAGCCCGCGCGGGAAGGCGATCGCCTTCGGGTCCCCCTCGCGGGCGAGCCGGTCGATGACCGGGCCGCCGGGGAAGCCCAGCTGCAGGACGCGCGCGATCTTGTCGAAGGCCTCGCCCGCCGCGTCGTCGATGGTCGCGCCGAGCGGCCGTACGTCGGAGGTGATGTCGGGGGCCAGCAGCAGCGAGGAGTGCCCGCCGGAGACCAGCAGCGCCATCGTCGGCTCGGGCAGCGGCCCGTGCTCCAGCTGGTCGACGCAGATGTGCGAGGCCAGGTGGTTCACCCCGTACAGCGGCTTGCCCAGTGCGTACGCGTAGGCCTTCGCGGCGGAGACGCCCACCAGCAGGGCCCCCGCGAGGCCGGGGCCGGCGGTGACGGCGATGCCGTCGAGGTCGCGGGCGCTGACCCCGGCCTCCTTCAGGGCGCGCTCGATGGTGGGGACCATCGCCTCCAGGTGCGCGCGGGAGGCCACCTCGGGCACGACCCCGCCGAAGCGGGCGTGCTCGTCGACGCTCGACGCGATGGCGTCCGCGAGCAGCGTGGTGCCGCGGACGACGCCCACGCCGGTCTCGTCGCAGGAGGTCTCGATGCCGAGGACGAGCGGTTCGTCAGCCATGGGTCGTCTCACCTTGCAGGGGTACGGAGTCGGGGAGTGCGGAGTCGGGGTCCGCGGGATCGGAGGGGGCCGCGGGGGCCGCTGGGTCGGAGAGTCGGCGCATCACGAGGGCGTCCACATTGCCGGGCTGGTAGTAGCCGCGCCGGAAGCCGATCGGCTCGAAGCCGAAGCGCGCGTAGAGCTTCTGGGCCCGGACGTTGTCGACCCGCACCTCCAGCAGCACCTCGGCGCACTCGAACGCGGTCGCGGCGCGCAGCAGATCGGTCAGCAGCCGGGCGCCGAGCCCGGTGCCCCACTGGTCGCGGGCCGCGGCGATGGTCTGTACGTCGGCCAGGTCCCCGGCGGCGGCCAGCCCGGCGTAGCCGACCAGCCGGCCGGCCTCCTCGGCCACGACGTAGCGGCGCGTGGCGCCGGGGCCGCGGGCGTGGGCGAGCTCGGACCAGAACATCCCGGCCGACCAGGCGTCCTCGGGGAACAGCTCGTGCTCCATCTCCAGCACGGGCCCGATGTCCCACCAGCGCATCTCGCGCAGGACGACGGCTGAGGTGGCTGTCACTGCGGGGTGACCACCTTGTAGTTCTTGGGCACCTCGGCGTCGGGCCGGCGCAGGTAGAGCGGGGTCGGGGGCAGGAAAGCCTCGCCCGCCGCCAGTCGCTCCGCGGCCAGGGCGGCCAGCGCGGCGGCGCTCTGGTGCTCGGGGGCCCGCGCGTCGGTGAAGACCTCCGGGTAGAGCTGCGCGCCCTGTCCGACGGCGGGCAGTCCGGCGACGCGCTCGGCGATATCGGCCGGCCGGTCCACGGCGGGCTCGCCGGCCCGGGTGCGGGGGTCCTCGTAGCGCGCCCAGTAGACCTCCTTGCGCCGGGCGTCGGTGGCCACGGTGAAGGGGCCCTCGATCCCGGCCGCGCCGGCCGCGTAGGCCAGGCCGTCGAGGGTGCAGAGCCCGTGGACGGGCACGCCGAGGACGGAGGCGAAGGTGGCCGCGGTCACGAGGCCGACGCGCAGTCCCGTGTAGGGGCCGGGGCCGACGCCGACGACGATGCCGGTGACGGCTTCGAGCTTCACCCCCGCCGCGGCGAGGACCTTGTCGACGGAGGGCAGCAGGAGCTCCCCGTGGCGGCGGGCGTCGACCTGGTTCGACTCGGCGAGGACGGACTCGCCGTCGTGCAGGGCGACGGTGACGGCGGGCGTGGCGGTATCTACAGCGAGCAAGAGCACGCGAACAGCCTACGACTCCGGGGCCCCCGGCCCTTGCGGCCGGTCTGCGGGCACCCCTGCTGCTACCTTCGGACCAGGTGTCGGGGTGTGATCGTCCGCCCGACATCCGACTGGCATCGACTGACCATGCGGAGAGGTGGAGCAAGGTGGCACGCAGCAGCTCGGGAATCGTGGCCGGGCTCACCGTCGCGGCGCTCGCCGTCGTCGGTTTCCTCGGCTACCAGGCCTCCGCCTCCGCTCCCGCGCTCCCGCCGAAGGCCTCCGCGCAGAGCCCGGTGCCCGCTCCGAGCGACTCGGGACCCGCCAAGACGGACCCGGCGAAGCCGGTGGCCCTCCCGGCCGATTCCGGCACCGGGGTACGCGTCGTGTACTCGCTGAGCGCCAAGCGCGTGTGGCTGGTGGGACCCGCCGGGGAGCCGAAATCCTTCGCGGTGGTGCCGAGCACGGTGCACCCGGCGCCCGGCAGGTACACGGTGGGCGGCCGCACGGGCGCGGTGACCGGCTCGGACGGGGTGCCGATCGAGCACGTCGTCCGGTTCGCGAGTCCGCAGGGGGTCACGGTCGGCTTCAGCGCCCGCGTGGACAACACCCTCCCGGCGCCCGATCCGGCCAAGAAGACCGGCGGTGTCCGCATGCTGCGCGCGGACGGGGACGCGATGTGGGCCTTCGCGACGATCGGCTCGAAGGTCGTCGTCGTTCCCTGACCCGACCGGCCGAACCGACCGGCCGCGACGCGCCAAGTTCACTCGTACGGGGACTGCGCCTTCAGGCGGTCCCCGCTTCAGGCCGCTTCGGACTCCGGGGCGGCCTGTTCGCCGTCGAAGTCCTGTTCGCTGCCCTCCGCCCCTTCCCCTACGGGATCGGGGTCCGGGACGCGCTCGCGCGCGGGCGGTGTCGACACGGCGCTGGCGGCGGCGCCCGCGGCGAGCAGTGCCCCCACGGACACGGCGGACGGGCGCGGGACGCCCGCTGCTCCTGTTGTCGACATGGCTGCCTCCTGGCCGGGGCCAGTCCGCACTTAGGTACGCCTAACCAGCCCTCGGTACCATGTGACCACGCGCCCCGCCGCCCGCGCAATATCTTCCCGACGACTTGTCGGAACGTTTCTCGCCGCGCCGCGCTACGCCTACTCCGGCGACAGGACCCCCGCGAGGCTCTCCAGACCCGCCCCGGCGGACCAGCGGGTGCCGATCCCGCGGACCATGACCTCGCGCACGTCGTCCAGGACCTCCTCGTGGCCGACCGCCCGGCGGATCACCACGTGCAGCCGGTCGTCGGACAGCTCCTCGACCTTGCCGTCGCCCCACTCCACGACGACGACGGACTCGGGCAGCGAGACGTCGAGGTCCAGGTCCTCCATCTCGTCCAGCCCGCCGCCCAGCCGGTACGCGTCCACGTGCACCAGCGCCGGACCGCCGGTCAGCGAGGGGTGGACCCGGGCGATCACGAAGGTCGGCGAGGTCACGGCCCCGCGCACGCCCAGGCCCTCGCCGAGGCCGCGGGTCAGGGTGGTCTTCCCGGCGCCGAGCTCCCCGGTCAGCAGGACGAGGTCGCCGGGGCGCAGCAGACCGGCGATCCGGCGCCCGAGGTCCTGCATGGCGTCGGGCGAGCCGACGGTGACGTGCGTTTCCGTGTCAGGTACTTCTTCCATGCCTGCCAACGTTAGCCGCTGCGGACACCGTCCCGGTGCGCGCGAGCAGCTCGGTGAGCAGCCGGGTCACGGTGTCCGGGTGCTCCAGCATCATCAGGTGCCCGGCGGGCTCCAGGACGACCAGCTCCGCGGAGGGCAGCGCTTCCTTGATGGCCCCGCTGTGCTCGGGTGGGGTGATCATGTCGCGGTCCCCGGCGATGATCGTGACGGGGATGTCCGCGAACCGCTGGAGGGTGGCCGTCTTGTCGTGCGCCTGGAAGGCCGGGTAGAACTCGGCGACCACGTCGATGGGCGTGGCCTCGATGAGCCGCTCGGCGAAGCGGGCGACGGCCGGATCGACGTCGCGGGAGGCGAAGGAGTACATCTTGACCATCCCGGCGAACAGGTCGGCGGTGGCCCGCCGGCCCTTCTCCACCAGCTCCACCTGGGAGCCGAGCGCCTTGAGCACCCCGGGCAGCAGGCGCCGTACCGTGCTGAGGCCCAGGGCGGGCAGCCCGTACGTGACCTCGTCCAGCCGGCCGCTGGAGGTGCCGACCAGCGCCACTCCGGCCACCCGGTCCCGGATGAGGCCGGGGAACTCCTGGGCCAGTCCCATGATGGTCATCCCGCCCATCGAGTGACCGACCAGGATCAGCGGGCCCTCGGGGGCGGCGGCGTCGATGACGGCCTTCAGGTCGCGGCCGAGCTGCTCGAAGGTGACCGGCTCGCCGTCGGCCTGGGCCAGGCCGCGCGCGCTGCGGCCGTGGCTGCGCTGGTCCCAGTAGACGGCGCGGACCAGGCCGCGCAGGGCGGCGCGCTGGAAGTGCCAGGAGTCCTGCGCGAGGCAGTAGCCGTGGCAGAACACCACGGTCGGCCGGGCCGGGGCCCTGCGGCGCAGCCGGCGCCGCTTGCCGTCCTCGGGCAGTTCGTCGACCTCGTAGTAGAGCGCGGTGCCG
Source organism: Streptomyces sp. CA189 (assembly GCF_056428985.1). Classification (NCBI taxonomy): domain Bacteria; kingdom Bacillati; phylum Actinomycetota; class Actinomycetes; order Kitasatosporales; family Streptomycetaceae; genus Streptomyces; species Streptomyces sp. CA189. The sequence goes on from NZ_JBWJVM010000093.1 coordinate 27,749, forward strand.
TCCTCGGCCCGCGCGGTGCCGGGGGCGCCGCGCAGGGATCCGTAGTCCCCGGTCGCGTCGAGCGCGAGGCGCGCCTTCATCCGCATGCCCCGGCCGACGGTGATCCGTTCGACCGCGACCCCGGCCGCCGCTCCGGCGGCTATCACGCCGATGGCGGCGCCGGCCCAGCCCGCCTTGCGCCAGTTCTCGCTCACGCCGCCGCCCTCACTCAGCCGTTGAGGTATACGCGGGGGACCCGGCCCCCGATACGGGTGACGATCTCATACCCGATCGTGTGCGCCGCTCGAGCCCAGTCCTCAGCGGTGGGTTCGCCGCGCTCCGCGTCCCCGAAGATGACGGCCTCGTCGCCGACGCGGGCGTGGCCGCCTTCCAGGTCGACCACGAACTGGTCCATGGCCACGCGCCCGGCGACGGTGCGGATGCGGCCGCCGACGAGCACCGGGCCGGCCCCGGACGCCTGGCGCGGGACGCCGTCGGCGTAGCCGGCCGGGATCAGCGCGAGGGTGGTCTCCCGGTCGGTGACGTAGTGGTGCCCGTAGCTGACCCCGTGCCCGGCCGGCACGGTCTTGACCAGCGCGACGGTGGCCTTGAGGGCCATCGCGGGCCGCAGGCCGAGCTGGGCGGGGGTGCCGAGCTCGGGCGCGGGCGAGACCCCGTAGAGGGCCAGGCCGCAGCGGACCAGGTCGAAGTGGGACTCGGGGAGGGTGAGCGTGGCCGGCGAGTTGGCGATGTGCCGGACCTCGGGCTCGACGCCCTCCTTCTCCGCGTACGCGAGCATGTCGCGGAAGGCGGCCAGCTGGAGCTGGATGGAGGGGTGTCCGGGCTCGTCGGCGCAGGCGAAGTGCGACCAGACGCCGGTGACGCGGACGGTGCCCTCGGACTGGGCGGCGACGGCCGCCGTCACCAGGGCCTCCCAGTCGGCGGGCTGGCAGCCGTTGCGGCCCAGGCCCGTGTCGGCCTTGAGGTGGATCCGGGCCGTCAGGCCGGCGGCGCGGGCGGCTTCCCGTACTTCGTCGAGGGCCCACAGCGCGCTGACGGACACGTCGATACCGGCTTCGACGGCCTCCCGCCAAGGTCCGCCGGGGGTCCACAGCCAGCACAGAACGGGCCCTTCGAGCCCGGCGGCGCGCAGTGCGAGGGCCTCCTCGGGCGTGGCGGTCCCGAGCCAGCTCGCACCGGCCTCCTGGGCGGCCTTGGCGCAGGCCACGGCCCCGTGCCCGTAGGCGTCCGCCTTGACGACGGCCATCAGGGCGGAGCGGGGCGCCCGCTCGCGCAGGGCCCGTACGTTCGCCCTGACGGCGTCAAGATCGATCTCGGCGTACACGCGCGCGGCTGTCTCGTTCATCCCCCACAGTCTCTCAGAGCCCCGCCTGTTCGGCTTCCTTTACGGCTTCCTTTACGGCTTCCTTTACGGCTTCCCTTCCGGGTCCGTCAGCCGAGGGACCCGGTACCGGACCATCCGTCGGCGTCGACCTCGACGGAAGGGGAGGCGGATGTCTGATCCACCGGGTTGCCCAGGGCGTCGGTTCCGCCCGGGTAGAACAGGAGCCGGCCTTCCTTCGTGGTCGCCCACATGTCGGCGGTGCCGTCCCCGTTGGCGTCGGCGCCCGCCGCGATCCGGGGACGGTTGTCCTGGGTGTAGCCGCGGCCGAATTCGGTGCGGGTGCCGATGCTGCCGAAGCTGCCGCCGTCACGGCCGTGGTACAGCCACACATTGCCGTCGGTCTTATTACGGGCCAGCAGGTCGACCCGGCCGTCGCCGTCGGCATCACCGGGCGCGGTCAGCGTCATCGCGTCCCAGCCGCCGGTACCCAGGTTGACGGGCGGCTTCACCGAGACGGGCGTGCCGGGAGCGGCGGGAACGCCGTCGTAGCGGTACAGCGCGTCGCCGTACTGGGCGACGAGGTCGGGGAAGCCGTCGCCGGTGGCGTCACCGACTCCGACGATCTTCGCGGTGGCCGGCAGCCCGGTCGCCAGCACGGTGTGCCCGTAGATCCTGCCGTCGCCCAGGTTCGGGAACAGCCTCAGCTCGCCCTGGACCCGGGCCACGATGTCCTCCGCGCCGTCGCCGGTCCAGTCCCCCCGGTGGGTGACCGAGGCACCCGACCATCCCTTCGTCCCGACGAGGACGGGGGCTCCCAGGCCACCGCTGCCGTTGCCGGGGTACAGGTGCATCTCGCCCTTGGCGTCGTCCACGGCGAGGAGGTCCGGCAGGGCATCGCCGTCGAGGTCCCCGGGCACGCGACGCACCGTGGTGATGACGGGAGCGTGGTCGGAGAAGGCGAGCTTCGGTTCCTCCGGCACCGTGTAGGGGTCCGTCTGGTCCATCAGGGAGTGGTCGACCTCGATGGAGGTGAACCGGTTCCGCTTGCTGGTCAGAACGTGGTCGTACCGGTGGGTCAACCCCGTGCGCTCGCCCCCGGAAGTCGTCGGCTTCTCCCACCCCATGTGGGTGAACTCGTCGTTCGTGTAGCGGGCGAGGCTCCCGGCGAGCGGCGCCAGGGAAGCGTCCGTCTCCTTCGCGTTGAGGTCCCCGCCGAGGATCAGTCCGGAGCCGAACTCCGCCCCGAGCTCCGACCGGATCTTCCGCGCCTGCAGTTCGCGGAGCACGCTCTCGGGCGTACGCTTGCCCGCCTCCGTCTCCTTTCCGGCGAAGAGGTGCGTGGTGCAGATCTTGTCCGGCCAGCCCTCCTTGCGGACGCACAGCACGGGCTTGATGCGGCCGGACAGCGCGGCGAGCTGCTCGGCGGTCGGCGTGACCGCATTGGGAACGGACGCGAAGTCCGCCGCGGTGACCGTTGCCGGAGCCGACTCGAACGACTGGACGGCCGTGTCGGGCACAGTGCCCTTGACCGCGATCAGCACGCCCAGGTTCCCGGCGAGCGTATCGGTGCGGCAGTTCGTCCTGAGGAGCCCCTCGGCGTTCCTGTGGCTCTCGCCGACCGCGTGGACGATCGTCCAGCCCGGGAGCTTGGCTTCCAGAAGCTCCTCGTGGGTCAGGCCCTTGTCTTCCACCCCCGGCACGGCCGGCGGGTTGTTCCGGGAGCCGCAGGCCTCCTGCAGCATCACCACGTCGGCCTGCTGCTTCGTGGCGAGCGCGGCGACCGCATCCATCTTCAGCTCGGGTTCGTTGCGCTTCGGGCAGTAGCCCGACGTCACGCCGCGGGTACCGCCCGCCTCACCGCAGATGTTCCACGAGATCACCCGCAGCTCACCCGCCGCCGGCGGTGGCACGGCCTCCTCGGCCTGCGCCGTTCCCGCCGTCAGCAGGGACGCCGCCGCGGCCGCGGCAGCGATGAGCCCGGTGGCGGCACGCCACTTCCCGGGCACCAAAAAACTTCTCAAAACCCCTCCACATGTGGTCCTGGACCACCTGCCGCCACGATGTGGCGCCCCCAGGTGCCCCCCGGGACGGCCGAACACACGGCACCGGCCCCGGATCATGATCACGGTACTGCCCTCTCTCCCGGGCGTTCGAGGCGGCCCTCGACCCGTCGGCCCGCCCCCCC
>NZ_JBWJVM010000094.1:0-30713 GCF_056428985.1 Streptomyces sp. CA189
CGTTGCCAGCGACGCATGCGAGCGTGGGGACAGACCTTGGACACTGGTCTGGGACGGCCTACGTATTCAGTTCCTTCCTCGTGCAGGTCGTCCGCTTGGGTGGAGCGACTTCGTGTCGCACTGGTGGATCTCCTCTGGGCACGGCACAGGGCTGCGCGAGTCGTGGGTGCGCCGGAAGACCGGGGCTGTGCGGCGCCGCCCCTCACGGGTTCGCGGCGCCGCCTCCGGCCCTCCCTGGCCCAGCCAAACTAACCGCCCGCGGCCGCCGTTCCACCGGCTCGGGGGCCCAGGAGCCGATCCTTAGGTTCCACTTAAGGCAGGGGTAAGAAGGGCCTCAGGAAGCGGCGCCGCGGACCCCTGGCCCCCGCACCTCATGCGTCCGCCCACTCCCGCAGGAGGGCTTCGCGCTCGGGTGGTGCCGGTGAGGCACCGAGGTGGTCCCGGCTCCACGCCGTGAGGCTCCGGGGGTCGGACGTGCCCTCCCGGTAGCGCGCCAGCAGGCGCTGGGACAGGGCGATCTCCCGGGAGGTGTAACCCGAGGTCGCCGCCGGCACCCGCAGCTCCTCCGTGCCGTCCTCCGTCGCGAGGGCCAGGAGCATCTGTGGCGGTTCCTCGTGTCCGCAGCTCGTCTCCATGGTCAGCACCGCTTCCAGCACCGCGGCCAGGACGCGGCCCGCGCGCTTCGCCGTGTTCCGCACGGGCACGGCCTCCACGACCGCCGATCGCAGGCTCGGCCACGGCCACGACCGGACGCCGTCCGGGCCGTGCGCCCGCACGCCTTCGGAGGTGAGGCGGACGCAGTGGCCCTCCGCGTTCGGCGGAGACCCCACGTACACCGCGTCCTCGGTGATCCAGAACAGCCCTACCATCGCCATGGCCGACTCCTGCCGTACGTGCCCGTCCCCACCGGGCTGCTTCCCTCGGTCCCGGGCGCCCACGGCACCCGGTTCCAGTAGGCCGCGCCCGTGCCGGGCGGCGCACGCCCCTGCATTTCGGGGCTTGACAGTCCGCGGATCAGGCCAGCAGCGCGACCAGTCCGGCCGCCGAGCGGGCCTGGCCGTCCAGGGCGTCGAGGGCCCGTACCGCCTCGGCGGCCGCTTCGGGGTCGGTGGCGGCGAGGCCGCTCTCGGCGAACTCGTCCTCGTCGAGGCGGAGCACCGCGCTCCCGTCGGCCGACACCCACAGGTCCAGGTCCAGGTCCTCGATCAGGATCACCCCGTCCCGCACCGACGCCGGGCGGGTGACGTCGCAGTACCAGCCCTTGAGGACGCCCTCGCCCGTCCGCACCTCCTTCACGGCGTACCAGCAGCGGTCGCGCCAGAAGTGCTCGGTGAACACGTCGCCCGGCTCGAAGCGGACGAAGCCGAAGTCCCGTACCCCGGGGGCCGCCCAGGGGGCGCGTACGGTGATCCGGGTGCCCGTGTCGGCCACCAGCTCGGCCGGGTAACGGATCTTCGTGCGGCCCGCCTTGGTGAGGGTGACGGTCAGCTGCGCGGTCATCGGAGCCTCTCCAGTTCTCTCGTTATCGTTCAACTATCCGATGTGGGAAGGCGCTTGGCGAAGCGGGTCTCGGTCGCGCAGACCTCGTACCCGAAGCGGGTGTTGATCGCGAGCATCGGGGCGTTGCCGGTGTCGTTGCCGGTGAACGCCTCCGTGTAGCCCGCCGCGCGGGCCCGCAGCAGCGAGTCGGTCTTGGCGAGCCGGGCCAGTCCCTGGCCGCGGAACGCGCGCAGGGTGCCCGTCATCGCGGAGGAGTAGCGGGTGGCGCCGTCGGTGTGGACGGCAGTGAAGGCGGCCACCGCGCCGTCGACCAGGACCACGGTGGTGAGGTCCAGATCGAGGTAGGGGTGGTTCCAGGTGTGCCGCAGCCAGTCCTCGTAGTCGTCGAAGTCCTGGGACACGTCGCCCGGTTCGTCGGAGCTCGCCGCCGCGTCGGCTTCGAAGAGCGGCCGCGGATCGGCGGCGAAAGCGGAGCCGGCGCGCAGTTCGGCGCCGGCCGGCAGGTTTCCGGGGAGGGCGGGCAGCGCGGCCGTGGTGAGGTCGAGGCGCAGGAAGTGCGCGGAGCGGGAGGCGCGGTAGCCGTGCCGCTCCGCGAAGGCGCGGTGCGGCGGCTCGTCGAGGACCCAGGCGTACGCGTCCTTCGCGCGCTCGGCGCCCAGATGCTCCTCGGCCGCGCCCAGCAGGGCGGCCCCGGCACCGAGGCCGCGGTGGGCGGGGTCCACGTAGGCGTTGACGAACCCCTGGCCGGGCTCGGGGCTGTCGTAGACGATGCCGACCTGGGCGGTGCCGACGACGAGGCCGTCGCCGTTCTCGGCGACGAGGAGGCGGTAGCGCTTGCCGGGGTGGGCGGAGGCCAGTTCGAAGGCCACCCCGCGGGCGGTGCCGATCATGAAGGGGAGGGCGGCGCGGCGCACCCGCACGACGGACTCGGCGTCGTCCGGGTCGTTCGGGCGCAGGTCCCGGATGGTGGTGATCACGTGGGCGACGGTAAGGGCGGAAGGGGGCCACGCGCCTGCGAATTTCCCGGCGGATGGGGGACAATCGGCCGCGTGACCTCGACTTCTCCGCACCTGAAGATCCGCATCGACGGCGCGGCGGGCGCCGCCGCCCCGTACGAGCAACTGCGCGCCCAGATCGCCGGCGGGGCGCGGGCGGGCCGGCTGCCCGCCGGGTTCAAACTGCCGACGGTCCGCGGGCTCGCGGAGGAACTGGGGCTGGCGGCGAACACCGTCGCGAAGGCGTACCGGGCGCTGGAGTCGGACGGGGTGATCGAGACGCGCGGCCGGGCCGGCAGCTTCGTGGCGGCGGCCGGCGACGGGCCCGCCCGGGAGGCGGCCACCGCCGCGCAGGCCTACGCGGAGCGGGCCCGGCGACTGGGCCTGACCTTCGACGAGGCGACCGCGGCGGCGCTGGACGCGCTGCGCGCGCGGTACGCGGACTGACTCCCGGGCGTGCGCGCCGTGCGCGCCGTGCCCGCCGTGCCCGCCGTGCGCGTTCGGGCCGCCGTGCCCGGGCGGCCGCACCGCCGGACGGCGCCCCCGCCGGTCAGTCCTTGCGCGGGCTCAGCCGGGCCTGGAGGTGGTGCGTCATGGGCTGTCCCACCGCGGCCATCTCCTGCACGATCGTCAGCTCGCCGTCCTGGAGCGCGTACCGGCGCCGCATCCCGGTGACCTCCTTGGCCCGCGGGGTCAGCCCCACGGTGTCGGTGGCCATCTCGATCTCCGTACCGGAGACCTGGCCGGTGTACGTCTCGACGATGCCCGTCGGGTGGGCGAGGGTGACCTCGACCGAGGCGTCCGGGAGGATGCGCCACCACCCCGTCTCCCGCCCCGCGGGGCGCAGCGCCGTGCCGGAGTCGTCGATCAGCCAGGCGCGGGACTCGTAGCGGAGGAAGGGCCGGCCGTCGTGGCTGAAGGTGATCTCCTGCTCGTACCGGAACCCGTGCTCCAGGGTCGGGTACTCGCCGCTGCCCCGGCCGTGCCAGCGTCCGATGAGGCCGAGCACCGGCTGGAGTTGCGGGTGCGGCTCGGGGCCCTCGCCGAGGACGTGGCTGTCGGGGAAGGGGTTCTCCTGCGCCGGTTCGAGCACGGTGCGTTCTCCTGTTCGTCGGTCCCCCGGAGGTGCACACGGCCGGTGGGGGCCTCCGGCCGCGCCCCTCATTGTCGTCGCCGGGCGCGCCGGACCCGCGCGCGCCCCGCTCGGCGGGATCCGCGGGCCGCTCCGCCGCGCCCGCGCGTGCCGCACCCACGCGTGCGCGACCGCGCCTACAAGTACATTCCCGCTTCCGTGTCGTGGCCCTGCGGCGGCAGCAGGGCGGCCGGGCCCGACGCGCCGCGGCGCAGTGCGTAGAGCTCCGCCAGCGTCGCGCCCTCGCGGGAGATGCCCTCGTCGGTGCCGAGCCAGTCCACCGCCTCGCGGTGCGTGAGCCTGCCGATCTCGATGCGCGCCAGGCAGCGCCCCGGCCGGACCACCGCCGGGTGGAGCCGCTCCAGGTCCTCGTTGGTCGTGACCCCCACCAGGACGTTGCGGCCCTGGCCGAGCAGGCCGTCCGTGAGGTTCAGCAGCCGTGACAGCGCCTGCCCGGCGGTGTGCCGGGCCTCGCCGCGGATCAACTCGTCGCAGTCCTCGAGCAGGAGCAGCCGCCAGCGGCTCTTCGCGGTGCCCTCGTCCTCCCCGATCGCGATGTCCATCAGGTAGCCGATGTCGTTGAACAGCCGCTCCGGGTCCAGTACGCAGTCCACCTGGCACCAGTCCCGCCAGGACCGGGCGAGCGTGCGCAGGGCGGAGGTCTTCCCGGTGCCGGGAGGGCCGTGCAGCAGGAGCAGCCGGCCGGCGATGTCGTCCGGGGTGACCTTCATCAGCCGGTCCATCGCCCCGGCCACCGGAGCCGTGTAGTTGGGCCGCACCTCTTCCCAGGTGCCGGCCGTGATCTGCCGGGTCGTGCGGTACGGGCCGCGGCGCGGGGAGACGTACCAGAACCCCATCGCGACGCTCGTGGGCTGCGGTTCGGGCTCGTCCTGCACGCCCTCCGTGGCCTCGCCGAGCACACCGGCGGCGAGTTCCTCGCTGACCGCCGTCACCGTGACGTCCGCACCCCGGCTCCAGCGGGAGACGAGCATGGTCCAGCCCTCGCCCTCGGCCAGCGTCGCGCTGCGGTCGCTGTCGCGGGCGGAGCGCAACACCGTGGCCCCGGGCGGCAGCAGGGTCGCGCCCGGCTTGACCCGGTCGATCGACACGCTGTGCGAGTGGGGCTGCTCGCCGGACGCGAAGCGGCCGAGGAACAGCGCGTCGACGACGTCCGACGGGGAGTCGCTGTCGTCGACGTTGAGCCGGATCGGCAGCGCGTCTTGAGGGTTGGCTGGCATGGCGCCCATGATCCGGCACGAACTGCCCTCCTGCACCCGTGTTTCGCTGGAACGGGTGGCGGGATTCCCTCTTCAAACGCCGTGCGGGTGAAGATTCGCGCCGCATGTCTGCCCCGAAAATTCTTGGCATGAACACTTCCAGTGGACCTCGGCTCCTTGTACCACGGACTCAGGAGTAACTCCGGAGTAACCCCCCACGAGGAGCCGCACACATGAGCATGAAAATGCCTCGTTTCGCCGCCTTGGCCTCTGCCCTGTTACTCGCCGCGGGCGCAGCCCTGTTCGGAGCCGGACAGGCGGCCGCCGCCGCCGACTTCGGCTACGTCGCCCTCGGTGACTCGTACTCCTCCGGCGTCGGCGCCGGCAACTACGACAGCGCCAGCGGGAACTGCAAGCGCACCACCCGCGCCTACCCGGCCCTGTGGGCCGCCGCACACGCCCCCCAGACCTTCTCCTTCGCCGCCTGCTCGGGTGCTCGTACGGGTGATGTGATGAGCGGCCAGCTCGCACCGTTGAACGCCGGCACCGACCTCGTCAGCATCACCATCGGCGGCAACGACGCCGGATTCTCCGACGTCATGACCACCTGTGTGCTCCAGTCCGAAGCCACCTGCGTGAGCCGGGTCAACCAGGCCAAGGCGTACGTGGACTCCACCCTCCCCGGCCAACTCGACCAGGTCTACAACGCCATCCACAGCCGGTCCCCGGGCGCCCGCGTGGTCGTCATCGGCTACCCCCGCTTCTACAAGCTGAACGGCACCTGCGTGGCCGGGCTGACGGAGGGCGAGCGCACGGCCATCAACGGCGCCTCCGACCACCTCAACGCCGCCATCGCCAAACGCGCCGCCAACCACGGCTTCGCCTTCGCCTCGGTCGCCGGCGCCTTCACCGGGCACGAGATCTGCTCCGGCAGTGCGTGGCTGCACAGCGTCAACTGGCTGAACATCGGCGAGTCCTACCACCCGACCGCCGCCGGGCAGTCCGGCGGCTACCTGCCCGTCTTCACCAGCGCGGCCTGAGGGCCGACGGCGTCACGGACCGGCCGTCGGCCCCGGGTTCGGCGACGGGGAGCCGGTCGGTCCGGACGTGCCGGGGGAGGAGGCCCCGCCCGTCGGGGTCTCCTCCTCGCACGTCACCGAGAACTCCAGCCAGGCCGAAGCCGCCTCCGCCGGCGCCCGGACCTCCAGCCGCACCGCGTCCTCGAAGGTGGCGTCCGGAAAGTGCGTCAGCTCCGTGTGGTCCAGCCGTACGCTCCCCGGTCCGCCCGCCGGGTACGCGAGGGTCTTCCAGCCGGGGCCCGAGGTCTGCCCGCTGCGCGTGGCCCACCGGTACTCCACCGTCGCCGGGGTCCGGTCCACCGTGACGGTGGCGGTGAAGGCCGGCGCCTCGGCGGCGGGCGCCGGGCACGTGCCGCGATAGGCGTCCCGGACGGCCTGGACGGCGGACACGGTGATGCCCGGCGGCGGCGTGGCCGAAGGGGAGGGCGACGGGGACGCCGAGGGAGAGGGGGACGCGCTCGGCGAGGGGGTCGGGGAAGGGGAAGCGCTCTGCGTGACGGTCGGGGTGGGCGTCGGCCCGTCTCCGCCGTCCCCGCCCGGGTCGCGGTCCTTCAGCAGCAGCCACCCCAGCAGGACCACCACCGCGAGCAGCACCACGATCCCGCCGGCCAGCACCAGCCCGGCCCCGTTCCGCTCGGGCTCCGGGGGGAGCGCCCGCGCCGGCCCGGCCCCGGGGGCGGGCGCCGGCAACGGCGGGGTGGGGTGGCCGTAGCGGTGCTGCGCCACGGAGGTCGGGCCGTCCTCCCGGGGCGCCTGACCCGCCGACGGACCCGCCACGGGACCGGACACCGGTCCGCCGGAGGCCCGTACGGTGCCGCCCGCGCCGATGATGCGCAGCATCCGGGCCGCCTCCGCCGCGGGCAGCCGCTCCTCGGGATCCTTGACCAGCAGCCCCTCCAGGACGGGCGTCAGCGGCCCGGCCCGCCGCGGCGGCGGGAACTCCTCCTCCACCACCGCCCGCAGCGTGGCCACCGGGGACTCCCGGTGGAAGGGCGAGACCCCCTCCACGGCCAGGTACAGCATCACCCCGAGTGCCCACAGGTCCGAGCCGGGACCCGGCTCGCGCCCCAACGCCCGCTCCGGCGGAAGGAATTCGGGGGACCCCACCACCTCGCCCGTCATGGTGATGGCGGTGGAGCCCTCCAGGCTCGCGATCCCGAAGTCGCCGAGCACCACCCGGCCGTCGTTGGCGATCAGCACGTTGCCCGGTTTGACGTCCCGGTGCAGCACCCCCGCCTCGTGCGCGGAGCGCAGCGCGGCCAGGACCTGCTCGCCGATGTGCGCGGTCCGCTGCGGGGTGAGCGGCCCGTCGCCCTCCAGGACCTCCGCGAGCGAGAGTCCCCGTACGATCTCCATCACGATCCAGGGCCGGCCGTCCTCCGTGGCCACGTCGTAGACGGTGACCACGCCCCGGTGCGAGACGCGGGCCGCGGCCCAGGCCTCCCGCTCCAGGCGCCGGTACATCCGGGCCACCTCGGCCTCGTCCATCCCGGCCGGTGCGCGCACTTCCTTGACGGCGACCTCGCGCCCCAGGACCTCGTCCCGGGCCCGCCACACCGTGCCCATCCCGCCGCGGCCGAGCGGGCCCAGCAGGCGGTAGCGTCCGGCGATGACGCGGTTGCCCCCGCCCTCGCCCCCGCCTCCGTTCGACGCGGACTCAGTCACCGAAAGCCTCATTCACGCGCGCCCCCAAGAGCGTTACCGGACGATCACTCCAAGTTAGCGCAGAGTGCGCGCCGTGGCTCCGGTCGCGACAGGAGTCACGCAGTCCGCGCGGATGCGGTTCCATGTTCCCCGAGTCCCGCGGAATTTCGCGGAGAGTGACGATCGACTCCGCTGAGTGATCGTCAACTCCCGCTCGCCACACGGGCAATTCACACCACCGGGATACCCGTGCGCGACGTGGGGACGATAGGGTTACCCTGCCCGGTGGGCCGGGTGCCCTCGTACGGGTGGGGAGAGACATGGAACAGATAGCAATGCGCAGCAGGCCGCCTCGCGTGCCTGCCATCACTTGCGGGAGCGGTGCGACCAGTTCGCGCCTCGACCGCCACCTCGCCGTGCTGGGCGGTCCCGCCGTCCCGCACCGCGAGACCGCCGAGGCGACGCTGCTCATGCGTGAGCTCACCTCGCGCGACCACACGCACCGGCTGCGGAGCCGGAGCGCGCGCGTATCGCTCTTCGCGCCGCTGCGGAGGCTGCGGCGGACCCTCTTCGGCAGCCGCCGTTCGTAACCGCTGCCGTTCCGTCCCCGCAGCGCCGCCGCTTCGTCCCCGGCCTGATCAACCCTGCCCAGTCAGCGAACCACACCGTCCCGGCGCAACGCCGTGATCTGTTCGCCCGTCATCCCCAGGGCGTGCAGCAGGGCTTCGGTGTGCTCGCCGAGCGCGGGCACCGCACCCATGTGCGGTGCCGCGCCGCCGGGCAGCCCGATCGGCGGCAGCAGGGCCCGCAGCGGACCCGCAGGCGAGCCCACCTCCCGCCAGCGGTCCCGGGCCTCCAGCTGCGGGTGTGCGGCGAGCTGTGCCACCGAGTTCAGCCGTGCGCAGGCGATGCCCGCGGCCTCCAGCCGCTCGATCGCCGCGTCCGCGCCGAGCCGGCCCAGCGCTTCGGCGACCACCGCGTCGGTCTTCTCCCGGTTCGCGGTGCGCGCGGCGTTCGTCGCGTACCCCGGATCCTCGGCCAACTCGGGCCGCTCCAGCAGTTGTTCGGCGAGCCGCCGCCACTCCCGGTCGTTCTGCACCGACAGCAGCACCCGGTCCCCGTCCGCCGTCGCGTAGGCGTCGTAGGGCGCGATCACGGCGTGCGCGAGGCCGGTCCGCACCGGCTGCTCCCCGCCGTGCATGGTGTGGTGCAGCGGATGCCCCATCCACTCGGCGAGCGCGTCGAGCATCGACACCTCCACCCTGCCTCCGCGCCCGGTGGTCCCGCGCCGCAGCAGCGCCGCGAGCACGCCCGAGAAGGCGTACATGGCGGCCGCGATGTCCGCCGCCGGGATGCCCGCCTTGACCGGCTGTTCCGGGGTGCCGGTCACCGAGACCAGGCCGGCCTCGCACTGGACGAGCATGTCGTAGGCGCGCTTGTGGGCGTACGGGCCTTCGGGCCCGTAGCCGGAGACGTCCACGGCGACCAGCCGGGGGTACCGGGCGCACAGCGCGGCCGAGTCGAGCCCCAGCCGGGCGGCGGCCCCCTGGGCGAGGTTCTGCACGAACACGTCGGCCCCGTCGAGCAGTCCGTGCAGCACCTCCCGGCCGCGCGGGTCCTTGAGGTCGAGGGCGATCGACTCCTTCCCCCGGTTGGCCCACACGAAGTGCGAGGCCAGACCGTGCGCGGCCGTGTCGTAGCCGCGCGCGAAGTCGCCGCCGTCGGGCCGCTCCACCTTGATCACCCGGGCGCCGAGGTCGGCGAGCTGACGGGTGGCGAAGGGCGCGGAGACGGCCTGCTCGACGGAGACGACGGTGATGCCGTCGAGGGGGAGGGGGTCGGCGGCATGTGTGTCGGGTTCCATGACGGTCTGCCTACCGGCCCCGAGGGGGATCTGTCATCACGCCAGGTGCTGACATCCCACATTTCTGATGGTTTGTCTGCGTATGGTATGGCGGGTCGCTCACCGACTCGCACCGAAGGGTTGCCCATGAGACGCCGGACCGCACTCGATCCACGCTCCCCGATCCGGCGGGTGGCGGTCGTGGTGATAGCTCTGGTCGCCGGGCTCGCGCTGGGGGCCGGTCCGGCGCCCGCCGCGGGCCTCGCCCCGACGCCGCTGAACGTGTCCGTCTCCAACGCCAACGGGAACGTGACGAGCCTCGCCGCGGACTGTACGAGCGGACCGCTCACCGAGACCCGGCGCATCACCGGCAGTCAGTCGGTGTCCGCCGGGCAGTTCTCCTCGCTGCCCAGCCAGCTCGCCTTCGACCTCCCGGTCAACGTGGGCGGTACCCAGGCGGCGCTGAGGGGCGCCGACGGACGGGCCACGCTGTCCAACGCGCGCGGCACCCTGACCCTGGAACTGACCAGCGGAAGCTGTGCCGCGCCGAGCATGTCCTACAACGGGACGACCGTCTCCGGGACCGGCACCTGGACGGTCCTTCCCGACGCCGCGCCGGGCAACTCCTACCGCCAGGCCATCGGTTCGGGCACCTTCAGCATCGTCAACACGGGGATCGGCGTCGGCGGCGGCCGGCCGTGGACGCTGAACCTGATGGGCTCGGTGGACCCCCTCCAGCCCACGATCGCCGTGACCCACCGCGCCTTCTGGGGCGGCCCGTTCGCCTACCTCTCCCGGACGCTGAGTGTGGAGTACCGGATCCGGAACACCGGACCCGGGGACGCCTTCGGCGTGGTCCTGAACGACGCGGCCACGAGCTCCCCCGGGGTCACCCGGATCGGCCCGGTGCCGCAGGTGGTCGGCTCGGTGCCCGCCGGCTCCGAGAGGAGTGTCGTGGTCCGCTACCGGGTGTGCGGCATCGCCTCGATCGGCTGCCGCTTCACCGCCAACGTCCAGCTGACCGTGGCGGACGCCCTCGACGCCGGTGGCCCCGCGTCGTTCCCGCGGACCGTCCAGGTGCCGATCTCCCCGGTGCCGTAGGGGCGGGCTCGTGCTCAGCCGAGGCCACGCGCGAACCGGCGCGTGGCCGCCGGCACGAAGAGCACCAGCAGGGCCAGGGACCACAGGAGCGCCCCGGCGACCGGGTGTGCGACCGGCCACGCGGCGCCCGCCGCGGCCTCGCCTCCGGCGTTCCCGAACAGTGCGCGCACGGCGGTGGCGACGGCGCTGATCGGGTTCCACTCGGCGACCGTGCGCAGCCACCCGGGCAGCCCGGCCGTCGGCAGGTACGCGCTGGAGAGCATCGGCAGGATGAAGGTGGCGCCGCCGAGCTGCCCCGCCGCCTCCTCGCTCTTGCTCAGCAGGCCGAGGTACGTCCCCACCCATGCGGTGGCGAAGCGGAACAGCAGCAGGACGCCGAAGGCCCCGAGTGCCCCCGGGAGCCCGTTCTCCGCCCGCCAGCCCATGGCCAGCCCCACCAGGATCAGCGGCACCATCGAGACGCCGGTCGTCACCAGATCCGCCGCCGTCTGCCCGAGCGGCACCGCGCTCCGGCTCATCGGCAGGGTCCGGAAACGGTCCGTCACCCCGCGGTGCACGTCCTGCGCGGCCGTGAACATGCCGGCCATCAGTCCGTTCGCGGCGGTGGCGGCGAGCAGCCCGGGAACCAGGAACTGCCGGTACTCGGAGCCCGGCATGGCGAGCGCGCTGCCGAAGACGTAGCCGAAGAACAGCAGCATGGTGACCGGCATGGTCTGGGTGAGGATGAGCAGGGCCGGGGCGTGCCCCGCCTTCTGCAGCTGGCGGGTGAGGACGGCGCCGCCGTCGGACAGCAGGGTGCTCACGCGGCGTTCTCCTTGATTTCGGTGGAGGGGCGGGCTCCGACGAGGCGCAGGAACACCTCGTCGAGGGTGGGCGGGCGCAGGCTCGCGTCCGTGACGGCGATCCCGGCGGTGTCGAGCGCGCGGATGATCCGCGGCAGCGTGAGCCCGGAGTCGAGGACGGTGGCGCCGACGGTGAGGCGCTCCCGGTCCAGGGCGGGCAGGCCCCCCGTCAGCTGGTCGAGCACGGCGGCCGCACCCGCGAGGGCCTCGGCCCCGGCCACGCAGACCTCGGCGTAGGCGCCGATCCGGGCCTTGAGGTCGGCCGGGGTGCCGGTGGCGGCGGCCCGGCCGTGGTCCACCACCACGATGTCGTCGGCGAGCCGGTCGGCCTCTTCCAGGTACTGGGTGGTGAGCAGCACGGTGGTCCCCTCGCGCGCGAGGGCTCGTACGGCCGTCCAGATCTGCTCGCGGGCCGCCGGGTCGAGGCCGGTGGTGGGCTCGTCGAGGAACAGCACGCGGGGCCGGGTGACCAGTCCGGCGGCCAGGTCGAGCCGCCGGCGCATGCCGCCCGACCAGGCGCTCGCCACCCGGTCGGCGGCCTCGGCGAGGCCGAAGCCGTCGAGTAGTTCGTCGGCGCGGTCCCGGGCGGCCCGGCCGCGCAGTCCGGCGAGGCGGGCGAAGAGCCGGAGGTTCTCGCGCCCGGTCAGATCCCCGTCGACCGAGGCGTACTGGCCGGTGGCCCCGATGGCGCGGCGGACGGCGGCCGGGTCCCGGGCGACGTCGTGTCCGGCGACGAGGGCGCGGCCGGAGGTGGGTGCGGTGAGGGTGGTGAGGATCCGGACCGCGGTGGTCTTGCCCGCGCCGTTGGGGCCGAGGAGGCCGCAGACCGTGCCCTCCGGGACGGCGAGATCGAGACCGCGCAGGGCGTGGACCTCGCCGTAGGTCTTCTCCAGACCTTCACTAAGTACGGCGTACGTAATAGTCATACCGCGCACCCTACCTGACTACGTACGCCGTACGTAACTACGATGGTGGGGATGGACGAGGTGATGAGTGATGACACCCAGCGGCCGCTCCGCTGAACCCGAAGTGATCTGGGCCCGCCCGCCGCGGGCCGGCCGCGGCCCCCGGCCCGCCCACAGCCGCGACTCGATCGCCGCCGAGGCGGTGCGGATCGCCGACGAGGAGGGGATCGACGCCGTCTCGATGCGGCGGGTGGCGGCCGGGATCGGCGCCGGGACCATGTCCCTCTACAACTACGTGCCGCGCAAGGAGGACCTGTACGAGCTGATGGTCGACGCGGTCAGCGGGGAGTACGACCTCACGCCCCCGGCCGGCGACTGGCGGGCCGACCAGCTCGCGCTGGCCCGCCAGACCCGGGCCATCATGCACCGGCACCCCTGGCTGCCCCGGCTGCTGAGTCCGGCCTACGGCTTCGGCCCGAACGCCCTGGAGTACCTGGAGTACAGCCTGGCGTGCCTGGCACCGCTCGACGCTCCGGGCGGGGAGAAGCTGGAACTGATCGCCGCGATCAACGGCACGGTCGCCACCTTCGTGGCGGGCGAACTGGCCCTCGCCGAGCGGGCCCGTCAACTCCCCTGGAGCGAGGCCGAAGAACAGGCCGTACGCGCGGCCTGGCTCGGCTCCCGCCTGGCGACGGGGGAGTACCCGCTCCTGGCGGGCGTCCTGGCGACCATTCCGGGAGCGCCGGGCGAACTGACCGACCCGGCCGCGGTGTTCGACCGGTCGGTGTCGCGCCTGCTGGGCGCCTGGGGGGCCTGACACCACGGTGTGATGTGCAGCCGTCCGGCGCCTTCCAGCCGTCCGGCGTTTGAGGACCGGGGTCTGGGGCGGAGCCCCAGGATCTTTCAGCCCGTCCGGCGTTTGAGGACCGGGTCCGGGCGGAGCCCGGGGAACGGTGGAACCGGGGGTCCCCCCGGACGAAGTCTGGGGGAGGGTAGGGGACTCCGCCCCGCAGGGCCGCCCCGCCCCGCCCCGAGGCCCCCGCGCCTCAGAGCAGCGCGAACTGCCCGCCCGGCCCCTCCTCCTGGTGATCCAGGACCGAGGCCGGCCGCCGGGCCCCCACGGGCGGCGGCAGCACCCCGGCCGCCCGCAGCTCGGCAGCGTCGAGCACCGGCCCGGCCTCGAACGCCGCCCGCTCCGGCTCCAGTTCGGCCAGCAGCGCCAGGGTCGTCACCAGGGCCAGCAGCTCCGAGGTCCAGCCCTGCGGCCACTCGGCCGGCCCCACCGCGTCCAGCCCGTCCGCCCCCGGGTCCCGGTGCGCGAGCCGGGCGGCGAACCAGGATTCCAGGACGCGGACGCCCTGGACCTCGTACTCCCACGCCGCGGCCGGTACGGGCGACACGGTGCCGGCGCCCCCACCAGTGCCCCCGCCGCCGCCGCCGACGGTCAGGGTCTCGCTCTCCGGGTCGTACGAGAGCTCGCCCGGCCAGGCCGGCAGCGCCGAGCGGACGTACGGCCGGCGCCCGCCGGGCAGCCGGGGTGCCTCGCCGCCGCGGGCCCCGCGCAGCCGGACGGAGAGCAGCCGGTGGCCCAGCTCCAGCCCGGCCCGCCAGCGCGTGGCGTCGGTGGTGAGGGGGACCTCGTACCCCCGGCGGCCGGGGCGGCCGGCGGCGAGGATCCAGCAGAGCACGTCCTCGGGGGTGACCCAGGTGCCGTAGCGCTCGCCGAGCAGGTGCTGCAGCCCGGGGGCGAGATTGGGCTCGGCGCCGCCCGGGCGGCGGTGCAGCGGGCGGATCCGGCCGAGCCGGCCGGCCGGGAGGTGGGCGGTGACCAGCAGCGCCGCCGGCCACGCGGGCTCCACGACGAAGAGCTGGTGCTCGTCCAGCACCCGCCACAGCTCCGGGCGGGCCAGGTCGATGAGCCGCTGGTCGGGCAGCAGCCACTGCTCGTCGAAGGGCTCGCGCAGGATCCGCACGGGGTCGGGTCGGGGCCCGGGAGTGTCCGCGAAGCGGGCCGTGCAACCCGCGCGCTGGCCCGGCAGCGCCGCCGCCCCGGCGCCCGGGGTCCGCGCCCGGGTCGGGCGGAACAGCCGCTCCCGCTCGGGCCCGTCGGCGGCCGCCAGGGCGGCCCACCGGGCGCGCAGGGTCGCCGGATCGGGGGCCGCGACCCAGGCCCGGCCCAGGCGCAGGGAGCCCACGGCCCAGGGCATCAGATCGTCCAGCAGCGGGTCCCGCGGGGATGCGTCAGCGCTCACCCGGCCGATGGTAGCGACGCCACCCGGTGACCGGGCCGCGTCCAGGCCGGAGCGTTAGGCTCGCTATGTAGGGATCTGCCCGGATCCGGACGGATCCGGGCCGGAACCAGGCGACCCAGGAGGCGGACATGAGCCAGTACGACGAGTACTCGACCCCGTCGCAGGCCGAGGGGGAGCGGCTCGACGAGGACCTGGACGAGAAGCAGAAGAAGCTGCGCCACGCCCAGACGCAGCGCACCACGCCGTCCCAGGCGGAGGGCGAGCGCGGAACGGAGGACGACCAGAAGTAGGGGCCCCCGCCCCGGCCGCCCCCGCCCCCGACCGTCGGCAGCGGGGGCGGTCAGTGTGCGTCGACGGTCACCGTGAAGGAGAACCGGTCCCCGCGGTACCGGATCCGGGCCACGTCCACCACCCGGCCGGAGCTGTCGTACGTGACGCCCGTGTAGTGCAGGATCGGGCTCAGCAGGGGCACTTGGAGCAGATCGGCCGTGAGCGGGTCCGCGAGCCGTGCCTCCACGGTGTCGGTGATCCGGCTGATGTCCACCTTCACGATGTCCCGCAGCACCTTCGTCATCGGCCAACGCTCCAGATCCGCCAGGTCGATGGAGTCGGCGAGCTCCGGACGCACCGCGTTCTCCGCCCAGTTGGTCGGCTCGCCGCTCTCGCTGTCGTGCCGCAGCCTGCGGTACGTGACCACCTCGGCGGTGTCCGGGAAGTGCTCCAGCAGCTCCCCGGACACCGCCGTGCGCTCGTGCCCGAGGATCGTCGTACGGTCGCCCGACTGCTGCGCCACGATCGCGTCGACCGAGCCGAGCAGCCGGACGGGGGCCCCGCGCAGCGCCGTCGGCTCGATGAAGGTCCCGCGCCGCCGGTGGCGGCTGATGAGGCCCTCGGTCTCCAGTTCCTTGAGCGCCTGCCGCATGGTCAGCACGCTCACCCCGTAGTGCTCGGCGAGCTGCTCCTCGGTGGGCAGGCGCAGCGAGGCGTCCGCGGTGCGCCCGAGTATCGAGGCGCGCAGCGACTGGGAGACCTGGTACCAGAGCGGCAGCTTCCGGTTCAGTACCAGCGAGTCGGGGGCGAAGGCGGTCACGGGTGGTTCTCCGTAGGACGGGGTGGGCGCGGCGGCGGCTCCGCGCGGCATGCTCGTGATGTTAGGCGCGGAAGTGGCGCTCGAGCCCCTGCCAGACGTCGTCGTATCCGCCCTGGAGGTGGTCCGCGCCGGCCGCCTGGGCGGTGGCGGTGATCGGCCAGCGGGTCTCGAACATGAAGGCCAGGCCGTCGTCGATCTTCTGCGGCTTCAGCTCGGCGGCGCTCGCCCGGTCGAAGGTCTCCCGGTCGGGGCCGTGCGCGGACATCATGTTGTGCAGCGAGCCGCCGCCGGGCACGAAGCCTTCCGCCTTGGCGTCGTAGGCGCCGTCGATGAGCCCCATGTACTCGCTCATCACGTTCCGGTGGAAGTACGGCGGGCGGAAGGTGTCCTCGCCGACCAGCCAGCGCGGCGCGAAGACCACGAAGTCCACGCCCGCCAGGCCCGCCGTGTCGGAGGGCGAGGTCAGCACCGTGAAGATGGACGGGTCGGGGTGGTCGTAGCTGATGGAGCCCAGGACGTTGAAACTGCGCAGGTCGTAGACGTACGGGACGTGCGTGCCGTGCCAGGCGACCACGTCGAGCGGGGAGTGGTCGTAGGTGGCCGTCCAGAGGTTGCCGCAGAACTTGTTGACGACCTCGGTCGGGCGCTCGCCGTCCTCGTACGAGGCCACCGGCGCGCGGAAATCGCGGGCGGCGGCGAGCCCGTTGGCGCCGATGGGGCCCAGGTCGGGGAGCTCGAAGGGGCGGCCGTAGTTCTCGCAGACGTACCCGCGGGCGGTCTCGTCCTGGAGCTCCACGCGGAAGCGGACCCCGCGCGGGATCAGCGCCATCTCGCCGGGACGGGCGCTCAGCAGGCCGAACTCGGTGCGCAGGAGCAGGCCGCCGCGCTCGGGGACGATCAGCAGCTCGCCGTCGGAGTCGCTGAACACCCGGTCGGCCATGGAGGCGTTCGCGGAGTAGAGGTGGATGGCCATGCCGGAGCGCTGGGTGGCGTCGCCGTTGCCGCCGAGGGTCCACAGGCCCGCCAGGAAGTCGGTACCCGGGGCTGGGTCGGGCAGAGGGTTCCAGCGGAGCCGGTTCGGGTCGGCCGGGGCCTCCGTGAAGGGCGCGCTGCGCAGGGCGCCGTTGCCGGTCCGGGTGAAGGGCGGGTGCGCTGCCGAGGGGCGGATCCGGTAGAGCCAGGAGCGGCGGTTGTGGGACCGCGGTTCGGTGAACGCGCTGCCGCTGAGCTGCTCCGCGTAGAGGCCGAGGGGGGAGCGCTGGGGCGAGTTCCGCCCGATCGGCAGCGCACCGGGCACCGCCTCCGAGCTGTGCTCGTTGCCGAAGCCGGTGAGGTACTCCAGCGCCTCCGCCGTCTTCCTGGCCTGCTCGCTGCCGCCGCTCATTGCACGCTCCCGGTCTGCCGAAGGAATCCTATGCCTGACAGTAGGATTCCTGGGGTCGCGCGTCAACGGGAGATTCCGGTCAGTCGGCCGGCAGGCGTGTCAGAGGTCTCTTGCTTATTGCTGCGCGAGGGGATCCCAAAAGGTGAACATTGCTCTACTCTCACGCGCATGTCGTGGACCCGCAGGTTTCCTGCCGTGCCGGCGGCGCTCCTCGCCGCCCTCCTAGCGCTTCTGTCACTCCTCGTCGCCGCGCCCGTCGCGAGCGCGCACGAGGAACGCCCCGTCGGGTTCCCCGACGGCACCGGCTCCGTACCCGCCTACCGCGCGGGCGAGCCCGACCTGATCGTCTGCAAGACCGACCGGCCCGCCTTCGAACGCCGGATATCCGCCTTCCCCGACGCCCTCAAGCAGCGCAACCTCGGCCTCTACGAACGCTGCGAGAAGAACGGCTTCCGCGACCTCCAGGCGGCGGTCGACGCCGTGGACCGCCCGGGCATGAACATCGCCATCCTCCCCGGCCTCTACGAGGAGGAGCCCTCGCTCCCCGCGCCGACCGGGGAGTGCGCCTCGCTCAAGGCGCCCAACTCCTCGCTCGGCTACCAGATCCTGACGTACGAGCAGCAGGTGGCCTGCCGGCACAACCAGAACCTCGTCGCCATCCTCGGCAAGACCGACCTCCAGATCGAAGGCACCGGGGCCTCCCGCCAGGACGTGGTCATCGACGCCAAGTACCAGAAGCTGAACGCGATCCGCGCGGACAAGTCCGACGGCATCTACTTCCGCAACTTCACCGCCCAGCGGACCACCTTCAACTCGCTGTACGTCCTCGCCATCGACGGCTTCGTCATCGACGACGTCCTGACCAGGTGGAACGACGAGTACGGCTTCCTGACCTTCGCCAGCGACCACGGGCTGTACAAGAACTGCGAGTCCTACGGCAACGGCGACTCCGGCATCTACCCCGGCAGCGCCTCCGACATCAACGAGGACCGCGGCTACGAAGTCCCCCGCTACTCCATCGAGATCACCGGCTGCCGCAGCCACCACAACATGGTCGGCTACTCCGGCACCGCGGGCGACTCCGTGTGGGTGCACGACAACGAGTTCGACCAGAACATGGGCGGCGCCTCGATGGACAGCGCCTTCCCCGGCCACCCCGGACTCCCGCAGAACCACGCCTTCTTCGAACGCAACCTGATCCACGACAACAACGCCGACTACTACCGCTACGTCGCGGACGGGACCTGCGCCAAACCGCCCGCCGAGCGCGGCTACGAGCAGGGAGTGGTCTGCCCGCAGATCTCCATGCCCCCCGGCACCGGCATCATCACCGCCGGCGGCAACTGGAACCTGTACGAGAATAACTGGGTGTACGGGCACCGGCGCGCCGGCTTCTTCCTCTCGGCCGTGCCCGCCTTCATCCGCGGCGAGGAGGCGCTGTCCAAGCAGACCGACACCTCCCACCACAACCGCTACGCCGGCAACGTCATGGGCAAGGACAAGTCCGGCGCCTCCCGCCCCAACGGCATGGACGTGTGGTGGGACGGCCAGGGCCGTGGCAACTGCTGGCAGCAGGGCCCGGACGGCTCCACCCCGGGCACGCTCCCGCAGTGCGGTGAGCGCCGCGGTGCGGTCTCCGGCGCCTCGGCCCGGCTGGCCGGTGAGCCGGTGAAGCTGGCCCAGCTCCTCGTCTGCGCCGACTACAGCGTCCAGGCGCGCAAACTCCCGGCCGGCTGCGACTGGTACGGATCCCGGGGCCTTCAGCGGGTGGAGACCCAGCTCGCCCTCGCCGTCGCGGCGGTCCTCCTCCTCGTCGGCGGCCTCCTCTGGTGGCGCCGCCTGCGCACCGTCCGGACGGCCACGGTGGCGGCCCTGCTCGGCCTCGCGGGCCTGGCCCTGGACGTGGCCGGCTCCACGATGGGCCTGGTCGGCACCTTCGTCCCGGCACTGGCCCTGCTCTGCCTCGGCCTGTGGTGGACCGGCACCGGCCTCGCCCTGCGCCCCACCCGGCCCTGGCTGGCCCGCCTGACCCTGCTGCTGGGCGCGCTCACCCTCATCGACGCCTTCGACAAGGCCGTCCTGATGATCCCCTGGGTGCCGCTCAGCCCCGCCTGGATACGGTCCCTCGTCGCGGTGGTCTGGATCCTCTGGGCCGTCATCGCCGCCGCCCGCCCGGGCGGCACCCCGGCCCGCCCGGCAGGCCCGGGCGGCGACCCGGCCGGCGGCCGGGTCCCGGTCCCCGCGGGCCCGGCCCCGACCCGCAGCGCGGAAGCCGAAGCCGAGGCCGAAGCCGAAGCCGAAGGCGAAGGCGGCGCCGAAGGCGGCGCCGGGGGAGGCCGGCCGTGACGGCGCACCCGGGCGGCGACCGCCCCGAACGGCGGACCTGGAGCGACGTCTGCGGTACGCCGCCCCGCCGGACGGGCCGGACGGGCCGGACGGCGGCGCTGCTCGCCCTGGCCCTGCTCCTGGCCGGCGGCGCGGTGACGGGCTGCGGGGGGCGGGCGACCACCCACCACAAGCCCGGCACCACCCACGAGCAGGCCTCCGGGAAGGTCGGCACGCTGCTCCCCGCCGTCGACGGCGCGGGCCACCGGCTCCGCGAGGTCCCGGCCGAGGGCGCGCCGGAGGTCCGGCTCGCCGCCCGGCCGGACTCCGAGGACGGCTGGAACCTCCAACTGACGGTGGCGAACTTCCACTTCACCCCCGACAGCACCGGCGGCGCCGCCCTCCCGGGCGCCGGCCACGCACACCTGGAACTGGACGGCCGCAAACTGGCCCGCTTGTACGGCCCGTGGTTCCACCTGCCCGCCGCGCAGGTACCGGAGGGCGGCGCGCGCACCCTGACCGTCCGCCTCTACGCGGACGACCACACGGCCTGGGCGGTGGCGGGCAAGCCGGTCGAAGCCTCCCTCCAACTGGCTGCCGGATCCGGCCCGTCCACCCACCCCCACTCCCCGGCCGCACCGACTCCCACACCCCCGGAGGCGGCGCAGGCCGACCGCACGGTGACCATCGCCGTGCGGGACGGCAAGGTCAGCCCGGCCCCGGGCCGGGTGGAGGTGACGCGCGGCGAACGCGTAGCCCTACGGGTCACCAGCGACCGTGCGGACACCCTGCACGTCCACGGCATCGACAAGGAACTCGCCCTGCCGGCAGGCCAGGAGGCCACCCTGATCCTGACGGCCGACCGCACGGGCCTCTTCGAGGTCGAGACCCACGAGTCCGACCTCGTCCTGACCCAACTAGTGGTCCGATGACCCCACCACCCCACCCCCCAGAACCGACCGCACCTCTGACCGCACCCCTGACCGCACCTCTGGCCGGGTCCCTGTCTCCGGCCCGGGCCCTGCCCTCGGCCCCAGCCTTGGCTCCGTCTCTGGCTCCGTCTCCGGCTCCGGCCTCGGCCCAGGCTTCGGCCCTGATCTCGGCCCGGCCCCCGGCCCCGGCTCCGGCCCCGGCTCCGGTGGTCCGGTGGTGAGCGGGCTCGGGCTGGCGGCCGTTCCGTACGGGGTGTCCGGTGGTGGGGCCGGCCGGGGTGTGGTCCTTGACCCGGCCGATCCGCTCACCGTGCTCGCGCACGGCATCGGCTCGCAGCACGATCTGCCGATCTCTCCCTTCTACGCCTTCGCCGGTGCCTTCACCGCACTCTTCGTCTCCTTCCTCGCACTGGGCCTCCTCTGGTCCGCCTCCCGGTTCCGCGGAGACCGCTCCGGCCTCGCCCTGCCCGCCGGGTTCCAGCGGGTGGCCGACGCGCCGGCCACCCGCACCGCCCTGCGCGGGCTCGGCCTCGCGGCCGCGCTCGCCGTCCTGCTGCACCTCCTCCTCGGCCCCGACGACCCCGCCCGCAACCCCGCTCCCGGTGCCGTCTACGTCCTGCTCTGGGTCGGCCTCGTCCCCGCCTCCCTCCTGTTCGGTCCCGTCTGGCGCCTCCTCAACCCGCTCCGTGCCCTGCACCGCCTGTTCGCCGGACTGTCGGCGAGGCTCCGTACCGCCCGCCCCGCAGGCGCCACGGCCGCCGGCGCCGCGCGCTCCTCCGGGAGCCCACGGGTCCCGGCACCGCACCCGGGCGTGGTGCCGGACCCCCCGAGCCCCGAGCCCGAGCCCGAGCCCCGAACGCACCGCCCGCTCCCCGCCCGGCTAGGGCAATGGCCGGCCGCCGCCGGGCTCTTCGCCTTCACCTGGCTCGAACTCGTCTCTCCCGATCCCGCCTCCACCACCACCCTCCTGATCGCCCTGACCGGCTACGCCGCCGTCCAGCTCCTGCTCGCCGCCCGCTACGGCGAGCGCTGGTTCGCCGACGGAGACGCCTTCGAGGTGTACTCCGCCCTCCTGGCCCGGCTCTCCCCCCTCGGCCGTCGCAGCGACGGCCGCCTCGTTCTCCGTAACCCCTTCCACGGACTCGACGCGACACCCGAGCAGCCCGGACTCGTCGCCACCGTCTGCGTCCTCCTCGGATCCACCGCCTACGACGGCTTCTCCGACAACCCCTCGTGGATCAACGCGATCCAGACCTCCCCCCTCGGCCGCACCGCGGCGGCCACCCTCGGACTCATCGGCTCCATCGCCCTCGTCGCCGCCCTCTACTGCCTCTGCGCGGCGGTCACCCGCCTCGTCTGCGGCCCGCACCCCGGCCCGCTGACCGCCTTCGCGCACTCACTCGTACCGATCGCCCTCGGCTATCTCGTCGCCCACTACTTCTCCCTCTTGGTAATCGAAGGACCACGTACGGTAACCATGGCATGGGGCACTGACAACGCCCCGGAGCCCTTGTCTCCCTTGGGTCCCGGCGGCCTCGCCGCCCTCCAGGTGATCGCCGTCGTCACGGGCCACGTCCTCGGCGTGATCGCCGCGCACGACCGCTCCGTACGCCTCTTCCCGCCCGCGAAAGCCGTCGCCGGGCAACTGCCCCTGCTCGCGCTGATGATCACGTACACGGTGGGAGGCCTCAGCCTGCTGCTGAACTGAGACGCCCGAACCGGTACCGCCGCCGACCCGTGAACCCAGGAGCGGCATGATGGACCCCGTGCCCCCAGCCCACCCCCTGCGCCGGACGCCGATCCAGCAGCGCAGCGCCGACCGCCTCGCCCGGATCCTCGACGCCTGCGCGGAGCTCCTTGACGAGACCGGGTACGAGAACCTCAGCACCCGGGCCGTGGCCCTGCGGGCCGGCGTGCCGATCGGCTCGGTCTACCGGTTCTTCGGCAACAAGCGGGCCATGGCCATCGCCCTGGCCCACCGCAACCTCGACCGCTACGCCGACGGCATCGAGCAGCGGCTCGCGGACCTCCCGGACACCGACTGGCGCCCGGTCGTCGACGCGGTGCTGGACGAGTACCTGGTCATGAAGCGCAGCGTGCCCGGCTTCGCCCTCGTCGACTTCGGGGTGCCGGCGCCACCGTCGGAGGGGCCCGCCTCCGACCCCAACCACCTGGTCGCCGTCCGCCTCACCGAACTCCTCGGCGCCCACCTCTCGCTCACCCCGGACGCCGCCCTGGAACGGTCCGTCCTGGTCGCGGTCGAGGCCACCGACGCCCTGATACAGCTCGCCTTCCGCAACGACCCGGCAGGCGACCCCGACATCGTCGCCGAAACCCGCGCGATGATGCACGCCTACCTCGCGCGCGTCCTGGACTGACTGGCGGACCGCGCCAGTTGGACGCTGACGGCGGCGCCCCCCGCACGCCGGGGAGGGCCGCTATCGCCTCAGGCCCCCCGCCCCGCGCGCCGCCGCCCCACGCCCCGCCGGGCCGGCCGCCGGCCCTCCGCGTCACGGGCCGGACGGGGCTCCCGCCTGGTCGAGCGGCCCACCGAAGCCTTCGAGGCGGCCGGACACCACCAGGTCGCCGCCCGGAGTGCGCCGTGCGCGGGCGCCCGTACGCAGGTAGCCGTCGGGGGTGTAGGAGCGCGCGTTGAGGCCGGGCGCCCGGTAGTAGCCGCGCGCGGTGTAGGGGCCCCGGGCCAGGAGTTCGCCGGGCTCCCCGTCGGGGACCTCCTTGCCGTCGGCGTCGACGATGCGGATCTGGTCGTCGGGGGAGAGCGGACGGCCCTGCGTGCTGAGCACGGTCTCGTCCGGATCGCCGGGCCGGGTGAGGGTGAGCAGACCCTCGGCCGTACCGAACGCCTGCTGGAGGCGGCAGTCCCACTCGGATCCCACCCGTTCGGCGGTCGCGCGGTCCAAGGGCGCGCCGCCACCGCCGACCTGTGCGAGACGCAGGCTGCTCACGTCGGCCCGGACCGCGGGACTCGCGTCGAGCCAGAGCCGGGCGGTGGCCGGCGTCAGGGAGGCGACGGTGACCCGCTCCCGCTCGATGGCAGACAGGTACGCGGCCGGCTCCGGGTTCTCGACCAGGACGACGGTGCCGCCGACGGTGAGGGTGCCGATGATGCCGGGGCCGCCGAAGGCCAGGTTGAGGTCGGCGGGCAGCGCGGCGAGGTACACGTCGTCCTGGGTGAGCGACACCAGCTCGGCCGCGGCCCGCGCCTGGTAGGCGTAGTCGTTGTGGGTGCGCGGAACCAGCTTGGGCGGCTCGCCGGCGCCGCCGGAGAGCAGGAAGAGCGCCACCTGGCCGGCGCTCAGCGTGAGCGCCGGCTCGGGCGGGGAGTCGAGGGAGTTCAGCGGGAAGTAGTGGCAGCCCGACGTGTCGGTCGTGAAACCGCCGTACGGGGACGAGGTGCCCGGCGGCTCGAAGGTGAACACCCGGCGCAGGAAGGGGCCTCGGGCCGCGATGTCGGCGGCCATCGCCGTGTGGTCGAAGCCCCGGTACGTCGGGGGGCCGATGTAGCCGGTGGCTTCGGAGACCTGGACGACGTGGGACACCTCGGGCGCGCGGTGCGAGATCGGGCAGAGCACGGGAACCGCGCCGGCGCGCATCAGCGCGAACGTGGCGACGACGAGCTCGGGGATGTCCGGAAGCTGGACGACGACCCGCTGCCCGGGCCGCAGGCCGCGCAGCCGGAACCCGGCGGCCATCCGGCTCACGCGGCGGTTCAGGGCCGCGTACGTGATGCGGGTGTCGCCGTGGGCGAGCGCGGTCCGCGGTCCGTGCTGCACGGCCCAGCCGCGCAGCAGGTTGTCCAGCGTGTTGCCGCGCCAGTGGCCGGCCGCCCAGTAGTAGTCGACGAATTCCTCGGGCCAGGGCGTACAGCCTTCGAGCATGGATGTCATTCGGTTCCTTATGTACCAGCTTCTGAACCGGAAGCCGTGCGGGTCGATTTCGCCGTGAGCGGGGGTGGGGGGCGGGGCGTGGCGCGGCCGTTCGCCCGGCGGGCCGACGTGCGGCCGTATGTCTCCCCCTTCTCGGCGCGGGGGTAACCCCGCCGTCTTGACCTTCGCAATCCAATCCGCCCCTACCCAATAGGGGCAATGTGCTGTCCAAACCAAGGGTGTCGAATCGCGTCAGCAGAAGGACCAATGGGCGTCGCTGACCAGGGGGAACGGTCGGGTCCCGGCGGTCCGGGGGCCGTGGCGGTCCGGTGTCCCCGGCGTCCGAGGCGGTCCGGGAGTCCCGGGGTGATCCGGAGCGGTCAGGGGTCCTGGGGTGGTCCCGTGTGGTCACGGTGCGGTGCGGTGCGGTGCGGTGCGCGTGTGCGTGTGCCAGCCGGCGTCCGCGGACCGTCGGGAGGCCGGCCGGGCTCGCGGCCGGCGGACGGGAGCGGGCCGGGCGGAGACGGCAGCGATCCCGCTGATGACGGCCGTCCTCGCGACGGCGTCCGGCCGGTTCCGGTGCCTCGTCCGCCGCCCTCGGGGGCGGTGGGGTGCTGCCGCTGGGCTCGGCTTCATCGGTGCCTACGGATCCGACGCGGCGTGGGGCGCCGGATCTACGGCGTGGTGGCCCTGTAAGGGGAGCCGGGGCGGTCCCCTGCGGTCGCGGGGTCGCGGGGTCGCGGGGTCGCGGGGTCGGCGATCCGGGGAGGCCGGGCCCCCGGATCTGTCCGGCCCCGGCCCCGCCCCTGGCCCTGGCCCCGCCCCTGGCCCCGGCCCCGGATCAGTCCGGCCCCGGCCCCGGCCGGCCCCAGCCCCAGATCTGTCCGGCCACGGCCCAGCCCCGTCCGCCCCCGCCCCCGTCCGCCCCCATCCTCGGATTCCGGATGGCCCGGAGTCTCCCCTCCGTGCCTACCGGTCGGTATGCTCGGTGCCGCCCGCGCGGGTCTGCCGTCCGCGCCCCGTGCCGCAGCCTGCCGCCCCTGGAGGGCCCATGCCCCGCACCGCCCTGCGCATCTGCCCCCTCTGCGAAGCCACTTGCGGCCTCACGCTCACCATCGAAGGTGCCGCCGTCACCGGCGCCCGGGGGGACCGCGACGACGTGTTCAGCCGCGGCTTCATCTGCCCCAAGGGCGCCGCCTTCGGCGGCCTCGACGCCGACCCCGACCGGCTGCGGACCCCCCTCGTACGACGCGACGGCCGGCTCCGCGAGGCCACCTGGGAGGAGGCCTACCAGGCCATCGCCGACGCGGTCCCCGCCCTCGTGCGGGCGTACGGGCCCCAGTCCGTCGGCGTGGTCCTCGGCAACCCGAACGTCCACACCATGGCCGGCCAGCTCTACCCTCCCCTGCTCCTCAAGGCCCTCGGCACCCGCAACCTCTTCACGGCCAGCACCCTCGACCAGATGCCCAAACACGTCTCCAGCGGACTGCTCTTCGGGGACCCCTTCGCGATCCCCGTCCCGGACCTCGACCGCACGGACTTCCTCCTGCTCCTGGGGGCGAACCCGGTCGAGTCCAACGGATCCCTGTGCACCGCACCCGACTTCCCCGGCCGGCTCAAGGCGTTGCGCGCACGGGGCGGCACCCTCGTCGTCGTCGACCCGCGCCGCACCCGGACCGCCAAGCTCGCCGACCGCCACCTCGCGCCGCGACCCGGCAGCGACGCGCTGCTGCTCGCCGCGCTCGCCCACACGCTGCTCGCCGAGGAGCTCGCCGATCCGGGCATGCTCGCGGAACACGCGCAGGGGATCGGGGAACTCGCCGAGGCGCTCGGTAGTTTCACTCCCGAGGCCGTTGCTCCCGCCTGCGACCTCACGGCCGAAGAGATCCGCGACCTCGCCCGCGATCTCGCGGCCGCGCCGACCGCCGCCGTCTACGGGCGGATCGGCAGCTGCACCGTGGAGTACGGCACGCTCGCCAGCTGGCTGGTCGACGTGCTGAACATCCTGACCGGCAATCTCGACCGGCCGGGCGGAGCCCTGTTCCCGTTGTCCGCGACCGACCGCGCACCCCGGCCGGCCGGGCCCGGCAAGGGCTTCAGCCTCGGGCGCTGGCACAGCCGGGTCAGCGGCCACCCCGAGGCCAAGGCCGAACTGCCCATGGCCGCACTGGCGGAGGAGATCGAGACCCCGGGGGAGGGGCGGATCCGGGCCCTGATCTCCATCGCCGCCAACCCCGTGCTGTCCGCCCCCGACGGCCGGCGCCTCGACGCGGCCCTGGCCGGGCTCGACTTCATGGTCAGCATCGATCCCTACCTCAACGAGACCTCACGCCACGCCCACGTGGTCCTGCCTCCCGCGCCGCCCTCGCAGAGCGCCCACTTCGACTTCTCCTTCAACACCTTCGCCATCCGCAACCAGGTCCGCTATTCGCCGCCCGCCGTCCCGCTCGAAGACGGGCGCATGGACGAGTGCGAGATCCACGCCCGTCTCGTACTCGCCGTCTCCGGCATGCACGGAACCGACCCGGTCGCCGTGGACGACCTGGCGATCGGGGCCACCCTCGCCAGGGAGTGCGCCGACCCGGACTCCCCCCTGCGCGGGCAGGATCCGGCCCGCCTCGCCGGGCTGCTCGCGGGCGGCAGCGGCCCCGAGCGCCGCCTCGACCTGATGCTCCGGCTGGGCCCCTACGGAGACCGGTTCGCCGCGGACCCGGCCCTGCCCGGGAGCGCCGCTACGGACACCCCCGCGGGCGCGCCCTACAGCACGGCGGGACCCGGCTCGGGCGCCGCCTCCGCGCCCGCCTCCGTGCCCGCTCCCGAGCCCGCCCCGGCCCCCGTCGTCCCCGGCGGCCTCGGGCTGGAGCGGCTGCGCGCGCACCCGCACGGAATCGACCTGGGCCCGCTGCGGCCCCGCCTCCCGGGCCTGCTGAGGACGCGCAGCGGCAGGATCGAGCTCCTGCCGGACCCGATCGCGGCCGAACTCCCCAGGCTGCGCGCGGCGCTCGCCGACCGCCCCGCCGCCCTGGTGCTCGTGGGCCGCCGCCACCTGCGGTCCAACAACAGCTGGTTGCACAACGTTCCGGCCCTCGCCGGAGGTTCCAACCGCTGCACCCTCCAGGTCCACCCGGACGACGCCGCCCGGCTCGGCCTCACCGACGGGCACCTGGCCCGGATCACTGCCGACGGCGGCAGCCTGGAGGTTCCCGTGGAGTTCACCGACACCGTCCGGGTCGGAGTCGTGAGCCTCCCGCACGGCTGGGGCCACGACCGCCCCGGCACCCGCCTCTCGGTGGCCGCGGCCGCGCCCGGAGTCAACGTCAACCAGCTCCTCGACGGCAGCCGGCTCGACCCGCTCTCCGGTACGGCCGTGCTCAACGGCTTCCCCGTCGAACTGATACCCATCCCCTGAGCTGGGGTTTTGCTCGTATTGCTCACGCGTAGACGTCTTGTTGACCCAGGAGGAGGCACCTAGGTTCCCCCCATGCTGACCTTCCTCGGCTTCGCCATGATCGCGACCTTCCTGGTCCTGATCATGCTGAAGAAAATGTCGCCCATCGCGGCGCTCGTCCTCATCCCCGCGCTCTTCTGCGTGTTCGCCGGACAGGGCGCGCAGCTCGGCGGCTACGTCATCGACGGAGTCGGCAAGCTCGCGCCGACCGCCGCCATGCTCATGTTCGCCATCGTCTACTTCGGCGTGATGATCGACGTCGGCCTCTTCGACCCGATCGTGCGCGGCATCCTGCGCTTCTGCCGGGCCGACCCGATGCGCGTCGTGGTCGGCACCGCCGTCCTCGCCGCCATCGTCTCGCTCGACGGCGACGGCTCGACCACCTTCATGATCACCGTCTCGGCCATGTACCCGCTCTACAAGCGCCTCGGCATGAGCCTCGTGGTGATGACCGGCGTCGCGGCCACCGCCAACGGCGTCATGAACACCCTGCCCTGGGGCGGCCCCACGGCCCGCGCCGCCACCGCGCTCAAGCTCGACGCCGGCGACATCTTCGTACCGATGATCCCCGCACTCGCGGTGGGCCTGCTCTTCGTCTTCGCCCTGGCCTACGTCCTCGGCCTCAAGGAACGCCGCCGCCTCGGCCTGCTGACCCTCCCCGCCGACACGGAGCGGTCGGCGGAGCCGGCCGGGGAACTCCTGGTCGCGGCCGGTACGGGCCCGGCCGCCGCCGGGAGCACCCGTACGCCCTCCACGGGCTCCCCGTCCGGGGCGTCCACCGGTTCCGACGCGTCCGAGGGCGTCACCCCCGCCGACGGCGCCACCCCCGCCGAAGAGGGCTTCCAGGGCCTCGACCCGCACCGCTCGACCCTGCGTCCCCGCCTCTACTGGTTCAACGCGGGCCTCACCGTCGCCCTGCTCACCGCGATGATCATGGAGCTGCTCCCGATCCCGGTGCTCTTCCTCCTCGGGGCCGCCCTCGCCCTCACCGTCAACTACCCCCACATGCCGGACCAGAAGGCCCGGATCGCCGCCCACGCCGAGAACGTCCTGAACGTCGCCGGAATGGTCTTCGCCGCTGCCGTCTTCACCGGCGTCCTCACCGGCACCGGCATGGTCAAGCACATGGCCGACTGGCTCGTCGAAGCCATCCCCGAGGGCATGGGCCCGCACATGGCCCTGGTCACGGGCCTGCTCAGCCTTCCCCTCACCTACTTCATGTCCAACGACGGCTTCTACTTCGGCGTCCTGCCGGTCCTCGCCGAGGCCGGCGCCGCCCACGGGGTCTCCCCGCTCGAAATCGCCCGCGCCTCCCTGGTCGGGCAGGCCCTGCACATGTCGAGCCCACTCGTCCCGGCCGTCTACGTCCTCGTGGGCATGGCCAAGGTCGAGTTCGGCGACCACACTCGGTTCACCGTGAAATGGGCGGCCCTGACCTCCCTGGTGGTCCTGGCGGCAGGGATGCTTTTCGGCATCATCTGACCCCCTCCGCCCCTGGCGACAGAAAACTACCGGCGCTAGTTTGTAAGGTGTTGCCGACGTCGGATCCGACACGGCGACCGCACGTCACGCGTCACACGTTCAAGGATCCACGCGTTCACGGATCCACACGTCACACGTCCAGACGTCCACAGGTCCACGCGCCCGCGCGTGCTCGGGAGGATTGCCATGAAGGCCCATGACGGGATGTACATCGGCGGCGAGTGGCGGGCCGCCCTCGGCCACGGCCGCATCGAGGTCCTCAACCCGGCCGACGAGCGGCCCATCGCCTCGGTCGCGGCCGGTTCGGCCGACGACGTGGACGCGGCCGTACGAGCGGCCCGCGCGGCCTTCCCGGCCTGGGCGGCCACGGCTCCGGCCGAGCGGGCGGCCCTCATCGGGGCCCTGCGCGACGTGCTGGTCGCCCGCAAGGGGGAGATAGCCGAGACCATCACCGCCGAGCTGGGATCGCCGCTGGGGTTCTCGGAGATGGTCCACGTCGGGGCGCCGATCGCCGTGGCCTCCTCCTACGCCGAGCTCGGGGCCTCGTACGCCTTCGAGGAGCGGATCGGGAACTCGACCGTACTGCTGGAGCCGGTCGGCGTCGTCGGGGCGATCACCCCCTGGAACTACCCGCTGCACCAGATCGTTGCCAAGGTGGCACCCGCTCTCGCCGCAGGCTGCACCCTCGTCCTCAAGCCCGCCGAGGACACCCCGCTGACCGCACAGCTCTTCGCCGAAGCCGTGCACGAGGCGGGTATCCCCGCCGGGGTCTTCAACCTGGTGACCGGCACCGGCCCGGTCGCCGGCCAGGCCCTGGCCGCGCACGAGGGAGTCGACCTCGTCTCCTTCACCGGATCCACCGCCGTCGGCAAGCAGATCGGCGCCACGGCAGGCGCCGCCGTCAAGCGGGTCGCCCTGGAACTGGGCGGCAAATCGGCCAATGTCATCCTGCCCGGCGCCGACCTCGCCAAGGCCGTCGCCGCGGGCGTGGGCCACGTCATGAACAACGCCGGCCAGAGCTGCAACGCGCTCAGCCGCATGCTCGTCCACCGGGACGAGTACGAGGAGGCGGTCTCCCTCGCGGCCGCCGCCGCGGCCAAGTACGCCTCCGGCGACCCCCTCGACCCGGGCACCCGCCTCGGCCCGGTCGTCAGCGCCAAGCAGCGCGACCGCGTCCGCGGCTTCATCGCCAAGGGCGTGGAGGAGGGCGCGCGCCTCGTCGCGGGCGGGCCCGAGGCGCCGCACGAGCAGGGGTACTTCATCGCCCCGACCGTGTTCGCCGACGTCACGCCCGAGATGACCATCGCCCAGGAGGAGATCTTCGGCCCGGTGCTGTCGATCCTGCCCTACGGGGACCAGGACGAGGCCCTGGCGATCGCGAACGGCACCGACTACGGGCTGGGCGGGGCGGTCTGGGCCGCGGACGAGGAGACGGCCGTGGCCTTCGCCCGCCTGATGGACACCGGCCAGGTGGACATCAACGGCGGCCGCTTCAACCCGCTCGCGCCCTTCGGCGGGTACAAGAAGTCGGGCGTGGGCCGCGAGCTGGGCCCGCACGGCCTCGCCGAGTACCTCCAGACCAAGTCCCTGCAGTTCTAGCCCGCACATCCAG
The DNA here is from genome assembly GCF_056428985.1 of Streptomyces sp. CA189. Classification (NCBI taxonomy): domain Bacteria; kingdom Bacillati; phylum Actinomycetota; class Actinomycetes; order Kitasatosporales; family Streptomycetaceae; genus Streptomyces; species Streptomyces sp. CA189. The sequence continues at coordinate 30,671 of NZ_JBWJVM010000094.1, forward strand.
CCCCGCCCCCCCCCCCCCCCCCCCCCCCCCCCCCCCCCACCGC
>NZ_JBWJVM010000095.1:0-29062 GCF_056428985.1 Streptomyces sp. CA189
GGGCCAAGCAAGCATGACTATCCCGAGCGACTCCAGGGGCCCGCTTGAGCCGGATGCGAGGACGACTCGCAAGTCCGGTTCTGAGGGGGCTGGAGTGCGGCAACGCACTCCAGCTACCCGACTGTCCATCCTCCGTCCCGGTTTCGGTCGCCTCGGCGTCGTGGAGGCCCACCGCATGCTCCAAGAAGGCACCGCCGTCCTGCTGGACGTGCGTGAGACCCAGGAATGGCGGGCCGGGCATGCTCCCGGCGCCCAGCATCTCCCGCTGTCCCGGCTGGCGGCCGGAGCAAAAGTGCCCAGCGCGCAGGCAACCTCCTGCTTCGTGCTGATCTGCCGCTCGGGGCGGCGTTCCCAGGAGGCTGCCCGCCTGCTGCGTGAACAGGGCTCGGACGCGGCCGACGTCACCGGCGGTACGAAGGCCTGGGTCCTCCAGGGACTGCCGATCCAGGACGCCTCCGGGGCAGCGGGAACCGTCATATGAGCCTGCTCATCCTTGCCCTGGTGGCTGGAGCGGTGGTCGGCCTGGCACTGGGCGGACTCGGCGGGGGCGGCAGCGTCCTGGCCGTGCCCGCGCTGATCTACCTGCTCGGCTTCAGCCCCGTCGCCGCCACCACCGCGAGCCTGATCACCGTCGCCGCGACATCCATCAGCTCTCTGGTCGCCCACGCCCGGGACGGCAACGTCCGCTGGCGGGCCGGGCTGCTGTTCGCCGCCGCGGGCATCGGCCCCGCCATGCTCGGCGGCCTCGCTGCCAGCCGCATCCCTGCCCCCGTGCTGACCATCGCGTTCTCGGTGATCGCCGCACTCGCGGCCTGGCGGATGCTCCGCCCCAGCCCCGCACCAGACCGCCCAGTGCGGCCGGCCAGGGCCGCGGGGGCCGGGGCAGGGCTCGGCGCCGTCACCGGCATAATCGGCGTCGGCGGAGGTTTCCTCGCCGTGCCCGCCCTGGTCGGTGTCCTCGGCCTGTGGATGAAGGCCGCCGTCGGCACAAGTCTCCTGGTCATCATCATCAACGCGCTCGCCGCGCTCGCCACCCGCACCGGCACCGCCGACGGCCTTGACTGGGCCGTCATCGCCCCCTTCACCGGAGCCGCGATCCTCGGCGCCTGGGACGGCAAACGCCTCGCCGCGAAGATCTCCGGCAACCGCCTGCAGCACGTCTTCGCCTACGTCCTGCTCGCCGTGGCCGCCTTCATGCTCCTCGACAGCCTCATCTGAACTAGCCCGACCCGACCCGAAGGACAGAGCAAACCCCATGAATTCGACTCTCACCACCCGCGCCGTCCGTGAGCGCCTGCACACCCTGGTCGTCATCGACGTACGCACCCCCGGCGAATACGCCGGCGGACACCTGCCCGGCGCTCACAACATCCCCCTCGACGACCTCGAACACGCCCTGCCCGCCCTCCGCGAGGTGGCCGACCGCAGCGACCTCCTCGTGGTCTGTGCCTCCGGCACCCGCTCGCAGAACGCCAGCACCACGCTGTCCCGCAACGGCGTACCCGCCGCCAGCCTCGAAGGCGGGACCGACGCCTGGGTCTCGGCGGGAGAGGATCTGCACCGCTCGGCCACCACCGCAGCTCCCAAGTGGGCCATGGACCGTCAAGTCCGTCTGACCGCAGGCTCCGTCGTCCTGCTCGGGCTGCTCCTCGGCCTGGTGATCCACCCCGCCTTCCAACTGCTCTCCGCAGGCATCGCAGCCGGCCTCGTCTACTCCGCCCTCTCCAACAGCTGCGCCATGGCCACCCTGCTCGGGAAACTCCCCTACAACCGCACCAATCGCACCGACCTGAACAACACCCTCGCCGCTCTGCGACACAACTGACCGCGATACGCGCGAGGGCAGCTCACAGGGTTACCAGTCCCGGGGGCTATCACGAACCGCGAAGCGGCCCCGCGCGGGGCCGCTTCGCGGTTATTCCTCCAACGGCCAAGACCGGGCCGACAGCTGCATTCAGTGGCCGTGTCCGGCTTCCCCTTCGGCGTTCGGGGAGGGCGAGTCGCCGGGAGTGCGTGGACGCTCGGCGAGCTGGGACGCGGACAAGACAGTGCTCCTTGCGAAGGTACGGGGAGAGGGTAGGGAACCTGCTACTCGGCGGGGTCGAAGACCCGCAGTGCCAGTCCGGCGACGGGTTTCGGACCGAAAGACGTCGACTTGCGGGGGAGCATCACGCCGGCAGTGGCCAGCTCCCACACTGTGTTCTCAGAGACCGCAGGCAGTAGTACGGCGGTGCCGTTGCCCGGTGCGTGGACGGTGGCTTCGGCCTCCCCGGCGTCGTGTACGTGGCGTACGGCGCCAGGAAGGTCGGGGACCGACCAGGCGGTCGCCAGGAGGAGTCGGTCGGCGACGGCAGCGGACAGCCCGCGCCATTGCGGCGGCCTGCCGGCGAGCGCCGCTCCGAGCTCCGCGGGATCGGGGTCGGTGACGCTCCAGGCGTCTCCGCCTCCGGTGAGTACGAGCTCGTCGCGTCCGGGAAGGCGCGGTCCGTCGGGCAGCGGTCGTACGCGGGCCACTTCGGCCGCAGCGGCGGCGGCCTTGTCCGGCTCCAGGGCGGGGATCACCCGGTGGATGGCGGTCAGTCGCAGGGGGTGGGTCGTGGAGTCGACCAGCAATGCCAGGGTCCTGTCCCAGGGGTCGGCGCCCTCTCGTTCGCGCAGCCGCCGACTGGCCGCGTAGCGGTGGTGTCCGTCCGCGATGAGCGCGCGGGACCCGGACAACCCGTTGGCGATGAGGGATTGTTCCACCAGATCGGTGCAGGCCCACAGCGTGTGGGTGAGGGTACCGGTCCGGGCGACGGCCACGGGCGGACGACCGGTGATGTGATGGACGATCTGCGCCGCCGTCGACTCGGTGGACCGGTACGTCAGGAGCAGTGGCTCCAGCTGGGCGTGGGTCCCGGCCATGAGGGCTGCTCGCTGCGCGACCACATGAGGTTGTACGTCCTCGTGGGGAAGGATCCACCCGCCGGCGTCCCGCGGCAGGTCCAGCTCGCCGATCAGGCCGCGCTGCGTGATCCGGGCACCGCGTTGCTGCTGGTAGACGTAAAGAGCGGGGCGGGCATCCCGGCGTAGTACACCCCTTTGCAGCCAGCGCTTCAGCTGGCCGGCGGCTTCGTGCGGGTCGTGGGCGTACAGCAGCCGCGCCAGGTGGTGCGGCCTGCGGCGAAGGGCCCGGGCATGGGCGGGGGCCATGTCGTCGTAGGGCGGGCAGATGATGTGGGACAGGTCGCCGGCGCGGGTCGGGTCGTATCGGACCGCCCGGAAGGGCTGTATGCGCAGGCCGCTTGAGGGCGGTGCGGGTGAGCTGGGCATGGAGTGCTCCTGGATGCGTGGGCATGCCCGGGGGAGGGGCGGGCGCTGTCGTGCCGCCCGCCCCTTCGCCACGGGGCCGTCGGGTCAGGCCGTCGCAGGCTGCTTCTGGGTCTCGGGCAGCGGCGTCTTGAGGCGGCCGGTGCGGTGCAGCCCGTACAGTGCGGCGGCGCACCCGAGGCCGAGGACGACCAGCGCGGCCCACGGCAGCGCGGACATCCCGGAGGCGCGGGCGGCGTCGAGGGCCGCCCCGATCCCCAGGTTCCCCAGGGCGATACCGATGCCGCAGACGGTGTTGTACAGCCCGTAGTGGGTGGCCACGAGCCGGTCACCCGAGAGCCGCACGATGGTGTCCATCTCGAAGGGGTACGCGATCATCGTGCCCACGGCCAGCAGCAGCGCCGCGAGCGTCGACGGCACGGCAGCGAGCAGCCAGCGCCCGGTCCCGTCGTCCGGTACGGGGACGGCCGTGGCGATCAGCAGCGGTATGAACGCGGTGCCCATGGCGAGCAGTCCCCAGGTGAGCGCCCGGCCCGGCTCCATCCGGGCCTTGCACCAGGCCGTCACCTTGGTCTGGAAGAGGATCGTGCTGAGCCCGGATACGGCGAAGAGCATCGCTGCGGCGGCCGTGCCGAACGTCCCGTCACCGCCGACTCGCCGGACTTCCAGGGGAAGGGCGAGATACACCTGGAACGTGAGCACGTACGAGCCGATCATGGCCACGGAGAAGAGCAGGAACGGGCGGTTGGCCAGGATGCCGCGCCATTGGGCGAGCACGCTCTCGCGCGGGCCCTCCGCCCGGTCCTTCGCGTCGTTGCCCCGCCGGGCGGGCAGAGCCCGGATCTGCACGATGCTCAGCACCGCGAAGATCGCGGCGGCGACGAGGCAGGTGACGCGAAAGTCGACCCCGGTCAGCACCATGCCCACCAGCGGACCCAGCAGGATGCCGGCCTGGTAGAAGACGTTGAACAGGGCGAAGGCCTCGACTCGGCGTTCACCCGCGCCCGCGGCCAGGTACGCCCGGGTGGCCGGGTTGAACAGGGCTCCGGCCAGCCCTGTCGCGGCAGAGGCGGCGATCAGTGCGGGCACGGAGTCGACCAGCCCGAGCGTCGCGAAGCCGACGATGCGCAGCGCGAGCCCGGCGATGATCATCGGCTTGTAGCCGAAGCGGTCGGCCAGTGTCCCGCCGATGAGGAACATGCCCTGCTGGCTGAAGTTGCGTACGCCCAGGACGAGCCCGACGATCCAGCCCGCCAGCCCGAGTGATCCGGACAGATGCTGCGCGAGGTACGGCATCAGCATGTAGAAGCCGAGGTTGATGGTGAACTGATTCACCATCAGCAGCTGGACGCTGCGCTCGTAGGAGCGCATTTGTACCAGGGTGCTCTTCACCGGTCGTCCTCTTCCACCGAGGTGGAGTCCGACTTCGGCGCAGGCTCGTCGACGAGGGTGAGCGGGTCGACCACGGTGGTGCACCGCGTCCAGCGGGTGACCTCCTTCTCGTCCATGCGGCCCACCGTCTCCGGTTCGACGGGCGGCGGGCCGTCGAGCAGTCCGTGGGCGGCGCAGTAGTCGTCGTCGTACACCGTGCCCAGGTAACGTTGCGGCCCGTCGGGGAAGACCGCCGCGATACGCGTGTTCGCGGGCAGCGTGCGGGCCAGCCAGCCCGCGACCAGGGCGACCGCTCCCACGCTCCAGCCGCCGGTGGCGTAGTGGGACGTCGCGAGCTGGCGGCAGGTCCACACGGCTTCGCCCGGGGCGACCCAGTGCACCTCGGAGAAGTTCTCGTACGCGACGTTGCGCGGGTAGATGCTGGAGCCGAGGCCGCGCATGAGGCGGGTGCGGGCCGGCTGGCCGAAGATGGTCGAGCCGATGGTGTCCACGCCGACGAGCTTCAGTCCGGGGTAGAGCTGTCGCAGGACGCGGGAGACGCCTGCGGAGTGACCGCCGGTCCCCACGCTGCACACCAGGACGTCGATGTGGCCGAGTTCGGATGCCATTTCCAACGCCAGCGGGGTGTAGGCCGTGGTGTTGTCGGGGTTGTTGTACTGGTCCGGGCACCAGGAGCCCGGGTGCTGCCGCATCAGCTGGGTGACCCGGTCGCGGCGGGCCTGTTGCCAGCCGCCGGTCGGGTGGGGTTCGGAGACGAGGTTGACCTGGGCGCCGTACGCGGTCAGCAGCCGGTGCATGGACCTTTCGAGTCCGGGGTCGGTGACCAGGGTGACGGGATGCCCGTGGACCATGCCGGCCAGGGCGAGGCCGAGGCCGAGGGTGCCGCTGGTGGATTCGATGATCCGGGCGCCGGGGAGCAGTTCGCCGCGGGCACGGGCCCGCTCGACCATGTGCAGGGCCGGACGGTCCTTGATCCCGCCGGGGTTGAAGCCCTCCAGCTTCGCCCAGAAGCCTCGGTCTTCCCCGGTGAAGGGCTCGGAGATCCGGAGGAGGGGAGTGTTGCCGACCAGCCCGGAGAGGGAGGACCGGGCGGGCGGGTTGTCAGCGGTGGGGAGAGTGGTCATCTTTTTCGGCTCTCGTTCGTAGATGGCTGCTTGTGTGCGCATCTCGCCGGCTGCTGCGGCCAGAGGCGGGCGGACCCTTCCTCCGGATGGCAGCAACGGGCGGCGGCCGATGGCTACGGCCGCACGACTGAGTTCTAAATACGCCACCGACAGACGCTTATGAGCGTGAATCGGCCTACTCTCGCTGCCGGACATTTGAGCAGCGGTCGGCGCCGGGCGGCCAGAGGCCACACGCTCGCGGCGGCCACGAGCGGAATCGCAGCAGTCGAAGCTGCGGAAGGCGCCATTTCCTGCCCCGCAGTCAGGGTGCGGCCGACCGGAACGCAATGTTCGGCGGAATCGGGCAGCTGGGGCGCAACGCCGGAGAATTCGGCGCCGGTGCTCACGTGCTGAGAAGGCGCCGACGTCGTGGTGTGAGAGTGGCCGACTGACGGAGGATGGACGACACACCCGATCGCGGCGATCGTCAGTGCGACAAGAATGCAGGCGACCAGCGCGCTCCGCATTCGAGCGCCTACCGTGCCGAGGAATTTGAGCGGGTGGAACGACACAGTTCCTCCGTGCGTTGCCTCCTCCTCAAGAACCAACTCAGAAGGAGGCGATACAGAGATCGATCAGGTCGGGGAGGTGCCGTCGACAGTCCCGTTTCAGATTCAGCGAACCGTATGAGTGCGGCGAGTCCGATTCCACCGGACGCACCGAAGAGGGTGACCGATATCGGCCACCTGGTTCAACGGGGTGTCAACCAGCTCGGGGAGAGATCCACGACCTAGATCCGCAGGACCGCCGGCCCTCCGCGTGCCACGGGGGACGGACAGTTCGCCGGGTTGCCGACCGCAGGGGACTGCTGCAAGGCCTGCCCGCAGTGCATGCCGTCACTGAGAACAACCGAACAGGCATTCTGCGCGGTAGCAGCCTGCTGGGATTGCCCAGGCATGCACTGCTCGGCCGGATGTCCGGACCTTTCCGCAGCGACTTCTTCCGCCATTGTGGTGGACTGCATCGCGCCCTGCGAAATCGCGCCAGCATCGACAGGCGTGTGGCTGGTATTCAATACCGCCACGGACAGGCCGGAGGGGTGGTGAGGGGAGTTCTCGGTGCTGACGCTGTGTGCGTACACCAGACTCATCATCAGCAAGGTCAGCCAAAGGGCGCGCAGCGGACCCGTGGATACCTGGGCCCGCAGAACACCGATGGGTGACCGCGCCGTAGTCATGTCGTAATCCTAGCCGATTCCGCGGATCTAATTACAACCGCCTCCCGGATGGGTTGAGTTAGCAAAATCGTCCATATGGTGCATGAAGGGTGATTGGAACTGGCCATATTGCGGGAGCGCCTGGACGGTGCCGGATTCGGCGTGAATTTTATGTGAGCATTGAATGAATTCGGGGCGATGTGGGCGCCTGGTGCCGCCGACCTCGCTCGACACTCGTGGCCGCACTGCTTATTGGCGTCATCGCAGGAATCAACGAGCGCCGCTACTGGACACGTTGAGGCGCTTGGTGAATGTCTTTCCGCCATCCTGCGATTCGTAGACACCCTCTTGGGTGGCGGCCAGCACGCGCTGGGCGTCGACGGCCGTCAGTGCCTGGGGCGGGCCGCCGGGGACGGTGGCGGTCTTCTGCCATGTCGTGCTGCCGTCGGTGCTGCGGCTGAGCGCACCTGCCGGGTCGATGCCGTAGAGCGCGTCGGGCTTCGCCCAGGACACGAAGGCCATCACGGGCTGAGCTCCGGCGGCGAAGGTCCGGCCGCCGTCGGTGCTCTGGGCGACTCCCTGCTGCGTCGTTGCGAGGACGACGTCGGGATTGTCAGGGCTGGCCGCGATATCCAGGGCGCGCAGCTTCGCGCGGTCGTCCCAGGTGACGCCGTCCTTGCTGACGCGGAGCAGTCCGTTCGTGCTGTCGTATCCGTAGATCGTTTCGTTCGCGTAGTCCAGGGAGTGGAAGTCGACCTCGCCGGCCAGTGACTTGGTCTTCCAGGTCTTGCCGGAGTCGGTGCTCTCGATCAGGCCGCGGTTGCCGGGCTCGTCGTTTCCGGGTCCCGGGTGGCCGCTGGCCAGGAGGGTCTTCGCGCGGGCGACGGTGAAGCCCATGAAGTCGTCCTGGCTGTCGCCGACGCGCTGTGGGGCACCGTTCTCGCCAGGGGTGAAGATGCCCTGGTGGGTGGCGACGTACAGCCTGCCGTCTGCCGGGTCGATGCCCAGGCCGTGGATGTGACTGACAGCGGTCCCCGCAGCCGTGGAGGTGTCGCTGGCGTTGCTGGAACAGGCCGTCAGGGTGATGCCGAGAGCCGCAGTGGCGGCCAGGGCGAGGTAGTTCTTCCTCATGATTCCTCATCGCGGTCATGCGGGCCCGGACGGACCGCAGCGCATGGCTCGGTCCGCCCGGGCAGAGATGGTCGATCAGACGGTCCTGGCGGATCAGAGCCGGTTGAGGATCTTCTGCATCTTCTCGACCTCGGCGGCCTGGTTCTTGATGACGTCGTCCGCCAGCTTCTTGGCCGCGGTGTTACGGCCGTTCTTCTGCTCGTCCTTGGCCATGCTGATCGCACCGTTGTGGTGCTCGATCATCATCTGCGCGAACTTGCGGTCGAAGTCCGTCCCCTTGGCGGCCTTGAGCTCGTCCATGGCCTTGTCCGACATCATCCCGGACATCGAGCCGTCGCCCGTTCCGTGGTCCATGCCGGGCATGCTGCTGTCCGAGGGCGACTCGGGCTTGCCCCAAGCCTTCAGCCAGGACTTCATGGTCTGGATCTCGGGGTCCTGGGCCTTCTCGATATTGGCCGCGAGGGTCTTGATCTCCGCGTCCGAGGCGCGGCGGTCGGCGAGCTTGGCCATCTCCAGGGCCTGCTCGTGGTGCGGGATCATCCCCTGCGCGAACGTGACGTCCGCATCGTTGAAGGCTCCCGGCGCGGGTGCGCTGCCGGACTCCTTGGCCGACGATGCGGAGGACGGGCCGGCACCGTGGTCCATGCCGCTCATGTCGTCGTTCCCGCCGCAGGCGGCGAGCAGCAGTCCACCGGCCGCGACGGCGCTCACGAGCGCCAGGCGGCGGCTCGCGGGTCGGCGCAGGGCGCGCTTGAAGGCAGGCATGTGAAACCCCTCTGAATTGTCAGTCTGTTCTACGGATGTGTGGCACGCGCGTATGCGGTCGCGGGCATGGCTGAATGCACCAGCGCGACGGTTGGCCTATATCCGTAGGACTGACAGTTCTGAGAGCGAGGGTCCGGGCGGTGGAGGGTTGGGCCGCAGCATGACGACCGCTTGGGTGACGGCAGAGGTCAACCACTCCGGCCGACGGGCGAGCGCCGCGCGCAGCAGCGAGAGGAGCACCCAGGCGCCCAGAACGGCGACACACAGGGCAGCCATGTCCATGCCGCTGACCGGCTCGGGCGCGTAGACGCCGGATGGGATCGGATCCGCCGAGAGCTGAGCGGCTGCCGCCATCTCGGGCGCGGGTGCCCCGTCGCCCATCCCGATCGCATGAGCGTCGCCCACGGGCGCGCTGTGGGCCATCGGGCGCCCGGCCGGCTCGTCCGGGTGACCGGCCGTGTGCATCACGAAAACACCGAGAGCGAGCACGACGATCAGCAGGAGGCGCCCGATGGCACCACCCACTCGGTCGAAGCGGCTCGCGATCACTGACTTCCTCCTACCCCGACGATACCCAGGCGCAACCGAAGCCGCCTCAGGGAGAGGGCCGGGGTGACGGCCTTCGCCTGGGTCTCACCCTCACCGAGTGCTCCACCTCAGCCTGGCCGAATGGAGGCCGGGTCAGAGAGTGACCGGGTTCGAGATGCGGTCCGATGGTACCACTAAGCGACTTAGTGGAAGGTGTCCGGGTACGGCGATGGCGAGCCGACCGCGGGGGAGCCGGATTCCGGCCGGGCACGCCACTGGTGCTCGTGCTGACCCTGCCCCTATTCTTCATGTCTGACCTGCGATGACGGGAGGGAGCCATGGCTCGGATGGTCGAGCAGGAATGGCTCAATGACGGCGACCATCGGATGGTTGCGATCATGACTGCGGAGATGGCCGCACTCTCGGACGAAGAGCTGCGCCTGTGTTTCCGGGCCAGATTCGCAGTACCTGAGCAAGGTCCCCGCTCCGTGGCTGTCCGGATGGCTGGGCCGGGAGACGGCACCCATCCAGACCTTGATGCGGTCACGGACAGGATGATCGAGGACGTGGTCGCGTGGGTGGGCCAGAGCGTCAATCCCGAATCGGGCGCGGGGGACCTGCCGGCCGGGTAGTCGCTTATCGCGAAGGGCCCAGGTATCCGCCTTCGCCGCCTGTCTGAGCGGGCACGGTTGCGCCTCGGGCGCCGACCTGGATTCGTGTCTCCATGCCCCTCGCTCTGTGATGGGCGACCGGGCACCACAGCTGGTACTCGCCCTCGCGCAACGTGACCTTGAGCTTTGCCGTCTCGCCCGGCGGTAGCACGGAGGTCTGGGTGTCCGCACGCCCGGACCGGAGATGGACAGCGCGTGCGTTGTGGTTCCCATGTTCTTCGCGGCGAAGGTGTAGCTCCCGGGAGTGAAGGTCTCCTGGGACAGCCGTAGCCTGAAGTCCGCTTCGTCGACGTCCACCGTCTGGGTGGCGGACTGTCCCGCAGTCGCGGTTGCCATCGCTCGAACGACGCAGATCCACCGTGCGCGTCAGATGCGCACGCCCCACATGAACGGCATACCGCTGCGCGCGATGGATTCGTAGCGGACCTGGGCTCCCGGTTTGGGTGCGTGGAGGATCTGTCCGTTTCCCGCATAGAACCCGACGTGGCTCAAGTCGTTGCGCATGATGACGAGGTCCCCCGGCTTGAGAGCGCTCAGTGAGTTGATGCGCGTTCCGGCCCCGGCCTGAGCTTGTGACGTGCGAGGTATGGAGACACCGGACTGCTTGAATGCCCAAGACGTAAGGCCGGAGCAGTCGAACGAGCCTGGACCCGTTGCTCCCCACACGTAGGGCATGCCCGCACGGGACTTGGCGGCGGAGAACGCTGCGGCGGCGCGCTGGGAGGCACTGGCCTCATTGCCGAGGTCCACGCGCGCGCTGTCGCGATTCGCGCGATCCTCCTGGGCCGAAATCTCGGCCTTCTCCTTGGCGCTGAGCGTGTTGAGGAGTCGCTGCGCTTCAGCGAGTTTGCCCTGGACCTGGTTCTTCTGACGCTGGAGTTCGGCACGAGTGGTGTCCAGGTCCGCGAGCTGTGCCGCGGCCTCTGTCCGCTGCTGCTGCAGTTCCCGTTGCTGCGTCTGGAACTGTTCAAGCATGCCCACCTCCCTCGCGCTGAGCCGCCCCAGCAGGGAGTTTCGATCGAGGTAGGCGTCCGGATCACTGGACAGCAGCAACTGCATAGCCGGGTCCATGCTGCCCGAACGGTATTGGGCAGTCGCCATGCTGCCTATGCGCTGGCGCAGTTGGTTCAGTTCGCCTTGCTTGCGAGCTGCGGTTTCCTGCAGGTCCGCGGTCTTCTTCTGCAAGGCGTCGGCTTTTTCCTTGGCGCCGTTGTACTTCTCGGTGGCCTGGGTGGCCTCTTCGTAGAGGCGGTCGACCTGGGCCTTGACGCCCTGCTGGCTGGGGTCGGGCAGAGGGTCGGCAGAGGCGGTCTGTGCCGAGAGCGCGACTGCTGCCGCCGCGGTGGTCGTGAGCAGGCTCGCGTACATAGGGCGAGGCGGCTTGGGGCGGCGGTGAGACGCCACGGCGGACCAGCTCCTTCTTCCTTGGCCATCCTTGCCCCGGACCGCGTTATCGGCGCCGGCGCGGCTAGGCGTTTTGGGACATCGGGGGGCTCCTCCGGTGCGCCGAGAGGGCTGGTGTCCCGAGCAAGCGAGAAGAGGCAGCCGAATACTATGCTACTTAGTGTTTTAGCTACAAGTGCATGCCGCAGCGGGCCTTGGGTCAACGCCCAGTACGGTGGCCGGTCGGCGGCGTCACGGGCATGATGTGCGTGCCCTCCTCCGTCGGCGTCGGCCCTGGCCGGTGCGGGTCCGGCGGCGGCCAGGCGAAGGGATGAGAGCCGTAGGCCCACCCGGTCGCCCGGCGGTGTGTGCGGACCCGGTCACGGCACCTATACCCCTCCCGGGTAGCATGCCGTCGATCGGTGACGGGAACCCTGGGAGGGTCGTGATGGACGGGCAGCGGAGGGCAGCCGCGTGGTGCGGTCGGCTGCTGCTGCTCGGCGCGCTGCTCTGCGGCATCGTCACGATGCACACCCTCGGCCATCCCCCCATGGCCTCGGCCATGGAAAGCCCCGCGCAGGCGCCCGAGAGTGCCATGCTCGCTACCGCGCCCCAGCCGGCGAACCTCGACGTGGAGACCATGGCTCGCGCACGGCACGCCGACGGCCCGATACCGGCCGACGGCATGAACCCGCTGGCCGTGTGCCTCGCGGTGCTCGGTGCCGGGATCGTCTCACTCCTGGCCGCCGGGCTGCTGCGGCGGCTACGCGGAGACCTGCTGACCACGGCCGGCACCGGGCTGCTGTTCGCGTTGCGGCCGAACCCGCCGCCGCGCGGGCTCTCCCTCGTCCGGTTGTCGGTGCTGCGCGTATAGGGCGGCGTCCGGCTGCTCCGCCCTGGAGCGGCACACGCGCCTCTCCTTCCTCAGCATTGCCACCGATATGAGGTGCAACTCCGTCATGCATACACCCACTCGTCGCGCCGTGCTCGGCGCGGGAATCGCCGTGGCCGGCAGCGGACTGCTCGCCGCCTGCTCCGGCTCCGGCATGGACCACTCCGCCATGGGCGGCGGCAAGCCGATGGCTACCCCGGAGGGCTATGTGTCCCCCGACGGCAAGGAGGTCACCGACGCCGAAGCCCGGCGCGCCGCGTCCGTCAGCGGCTCCGCCGCGGGCGGCCCGGTTCGGGAAGTGAAGCTCACTGCGATCGAGACCCGCCTGGACCTCGGTGGCCGTACCGTCAAGTCCTGGGCGTACGGCGACCGGCTGCCGGGTCAGGAGGTCCGTGTCACCGCGGGTGACACGCTCGCCCTCACTCTTGCCAACCACCTGCCCCAGTCCACGGCACTGCACTGGCACGGCCTCGCACTGCGCAACGACATGGACGGCGTCCCCGGTCTGACGCAAGCGCCGATCAAGCCGGGTGCGGCTTTCGACTACCGGTTCGCGCTCGCGCACCCGGGCACGTACTGGTTCCACCCGCACTCCGGGGTACAGCAGGACCGCGGGCTCTACGCCCCGCTGATCGTCGAGGACCCCAAGGAGCCGCTGAAGTACGACAAGGAGTGGCTCGTCGTCCTCGACGACTGGGTCGACGGTGTGGACGGCAGCACTCCGGACGACGTACTCGCCGAACTGAGCCGGGGCATGGGCGGCAGGGACATGGGCGAGGGTGACTCGGCCGGTATGGGCGGCCACGACATGTCCAACATGTCGATGACCACGAAGAGATCTCCTTCCCCCAAGCCGTCCGGCCCGCCCCGGATGACGATGGGCGCTACCAGCGACCTCCTCGGCGGCGACGCGGGTGATGTGGCCTACCCGTACTACCTGGTCAACGGCCGTACGCCCGAGAACCCGGAGACCTACTCCGCCAAGCCGGGCGACCGTATCCGCATCCGTATCATCAACGCGGGCGGCGACACCGCCTTCAGGGTCGCGCTCGGCGGCCACGAGATGACGGTGACGCACACCGACGGCTTCCCCGTCGAGCAGGCGAATACCGAGGCGCTGCTGCTGGGCATGGGCGAACGCTACGACGTCCTGGTCACCGCGAAGGACGGAGTCTTCCCCCTCACCGCGCTGGCCGAGGGCAAGGAGCAGTCCGCGATGGCGATCCTGCGCACGGGCGGCGGCGCCGCGCCCGATGCGTCCGTACGACCGAAGGAACTGGACGGCAAGCTGCTCCAGGCCGGAGCGCTGAAGTCGGCCGAGTCCGTGCGCCTGAAGTCCGGCAAGCCCGACCGCACGATCAAGCTGGAGCTCACCGGCTCGATGGCCAAGTACGACTGGGCCATCAACGGCAAGAAGTACGACCCCGCTCAGCGGTACGGAGTGCGCTCCGGCGAGCGGGTCCGGCTGTCCTTCGCCAACACCACGCAGATGTGGCACCCCATGCATCTGCACGGCCACACCTTCTCGCTGCCCGGCGGCGGCGCGCGCAAGGACACCGCGATCGTCCTGCCGGGCCAGACGCTGGACGTCGACTTCGACGCGGACAACCCGGGCCTGTGGATGATCCACTGCCACAACGTCTACCACGCCGAGTCCGGGATGATGACCGTCCTCGGCTACCGCAAGTAATCGGCGAGGGCCTGGGGCGCGTGCGACCCGGTTGGCGAATCCCCTGAACCGGTTCGGTCATCCCGCGCGGCAGGTCCTCTCGTTGACTTCGTGGGCGTCGGCCTTCATGGCCTGTCGGTGGCCGACACCCACGTCGCCGATGAGGCCGCTGCGAGGTGATGGGTCGAGGACCCTTCGCTGGTGAGGAGGTTTTCGCCCTACCGGTGAACTCGCAACAGCCGATCCCGAGTTCACCATGGGCCTCCCCAGGCCCTGGATCACTGGTGAGGGTGCCGGTGCTTACGCGGATGGTGTTGCCCTCTGCGACGTCCTCCTGCGCGTGCCGGGGGTCTGCCAGGGTTGGCCGTGAGGCGAAACCCGGTGAGGGTGACGGCGACGAGGCGGCGGACGGCGGCCTTGGCGGGGAGGCCGGCGGCGCCGCTGAGGGCGTGGAGGCAGTAGTCCGCGAGCTCGTCGGGTGAGACGTCGGCGCGGAGTTCACCGGTCCCCGCGCCTTCGGCGAGCAGGTCACTACGCGGCCGCCGCCGGTGCACTGGCGAGCTCGGGGAAGCGGGCCCGCGTGACGGCCTGCCTTCGCACCATCCATGAGCCTCTGGGCGTCAGCCGGGCCGGGGGCGATGGCCTTCCCTACTTGTATTCCGTCGGCTCGGCCAGTTCGAAGACCACACCGTTCGGGTCGAACACGATGGCTACCTTCTGTCCCCACGGCCTCACGGTCGGCTCCTTGGCGCTGGTGGCGCCCGCCTTGATGGCCTTGCGGTACGCCGCCTCCGCGTCATCGACCTCAAGGCCGATCCGGAACCCGTTGGCCGGACCCGGGGTCGCGAAGTCGCTGATCTTGCTCCAGTGTTCGACGGACAGGAGCACGCCTGCCTCCAGGGAGCCGTCCGAACCGTTGGTCAGCACCGTAAACGTGCCGTCGGGGTCCGCGAACGCCTCGTCCAGCCCGAATGCCTCCTTGTAGAACTTCACCGCCGCGCCGACATCGTCGACCATGATCGTCGTACCTGCATATCGCATGAGCCCATCCTTACTCGGGGGTCTGCCGTAATATCCACGGCCCATTCAACGCCCGGCATCAGCCACGCGCCACTGCACGACACCCACCACCAAACCCATCAACCAAACGAGCAAGACCCATTCAAATGTCATGGACGGGTCAGACGCAGGTACTCGACTTTCGCGGACAACGTGACCACCCCCGCGTGGCGGAACAAGCCCGGACGGCCGCATGATCCACCCCGACAACGGACGGCGCATGGCCGAGCGAATGGGCCCGCGCAGGATCCTCGAGCTCGGCGCCAGCCGTGCCTCACTCACATCGCAGCCTGGACCGGTCGTTGATCTGATCGAGACCGCCGCCATTGGCACCGCCAGCGCGTAGGCCCGCGGGACCGGATGTGTCGAGGACAACGATCGCGTCCCCGGCACGACAGCGTCCGGACACGCCCTGCCGTGGCGGGCAGGGTCAGCGGCGGCCGGGCCGGTCGGGGGCGGCGCCCAGTTCGGGCACCTCCTCTCCGGTGTTCGCGGTCCACCAGCTCGCGAACACCGAGCGGTGACAGTGCTCATCGGGCTTCTTCGCCAGCTGCTCGAAACAGAGCAGGACAAGCCGCTCGTCTTCGGAGACGCCCAGCTGACGGCGCAGCTCGCGCGCACTGTCCAGGGTCACGTCCACCCCCACCTGGTCAAGCCTCTCCAGATAGACCGGCGCGAACCGTTCCAGCGGCCATCTGATCTGTTCCCGGTCGGGGAACAGCAGAGGCCACTTGCTGCTGCCCGGCAGCGGGTAGCGCAGGCGATACCGCGGATACCCGTTGGAGATCCGCACTGGAGTCTCGCCCGGCGCGACTGAGTACTCGGGAAACGAGCAGGTCGCGAACGACACGACACCCTCCTGACTAGTCCGGGCGGCCAGGGCCTCATTCGGCGGGAGGCTGTTCGGCGAAGAACTCGGCACCTTGGGTCCCTGCGACGATAGCCGACGGGCCGAACGCGGTCTCGTAAGGGCCGCAGGACTTCGACGACCCCGCCATGACCGCCGCCGCACAGGGCCATCTGTCGGCCCCGCGGCCGACAGGTGCCTACAGCCCGGCCGCCGGGTCGTCTGTGGCCACGGTCCGCAGCGGCCGATGGCCCTTGTCGTCGAGCTGGGCGAGTTCACGTTCGTAGTCGACGGTGGTCGGGTAGCCGGAGCCCATTGCTGGGCCCCAGCCCCCTCAGAACCGTGCGTGCGCCTCGCGGCGCACACGGCTCAAGCAAGCCCCAGAGGGCTTCGCAGGTCAGCAGGTTGATGTAGCCCGTCTGTCGCCGTCAGCGTGGTGCTGACGGTGGCAGTCGGAGTGCACAAGGCGAAGGTTGGTTCGTTCGTCCGTACCGCCGTCTCGCTGGTAACCGAGGTGATGCTTGTGGAGCGTCTTCTTCGAGGCTGCAAACCAGTTGATCCACTCGCGTGGGCTGTCCGGTTCGTACTCGGCTCCGACGACCAGTGCCTGTTTGCAGAGAGGGCAGAGCCCCTGCTGCCGGACCGCCAGGACATGACTCATCTTGTCCATCGGCGGCGGCACCTTCTTCCGGCGGCGGTTTCGCCAGTACTCGGCCAGGGCGGGGTCGTCCGGAGACGCCCGGCCCTTGACGAGTTGGTGGCGGACGATACCCGTCCAGGCGAACTTGGGCAGGAAGATCCCGCTGTCGCGGTTCCCGAAAACCCATCGATCGCGCCGGGACGGGTGGAACTGGCCGAAGTGCCGGTCCACCACCCAGTACCCCGGTTTCCTCCGGTGGCGACGTCTGGCCCACTTGGGAAGCGGCCGGCTACCTGCGCCATGTGGCGGGCCTCGGCGGCGTTCAGCAGAGCCTTGGGCGGTGCGCAGCCCGACGTTCACGCGGGTACCACCAGTGGCGCCCCGCTCGACCGTCACCACCCGCCTGCCTTGGTTGGTGGCCGCGATGGCGGCAGCGAACGCCGCCGAGCCGGAGCCGATGACCGCCAGATCGAAGCCGGATTTCGCCGTGTTCACGATGCTGCCTCCTCGTGCGGAGCCCAGGATTCCGGGCTAGCTGCTATACGCCTTGCCGAATAACTCGATACCAGCATATTATTCGGATAGGCAAATAGTTCCAGTTGTGGAGGCCGCCCGCGTGTCCCAGAGCCTTACCGCGCCGACGTCCGTCGAGGACGAGGTCCCCTGCACCCATCTGGACACGGTGGCGCGGTTCTTCCGCGCCCTCGCGGACCCGACTCGGCTGAAGCTGCTGGGGTTCATCCTGCGGGGCGAGCGCACCTCCGCCGAGTGCGTCGAGCATGCCGGGATCTCCCAGCCCAGAGTGTCGGTCCACCTCTCGTGCCTCGTGGACTGCGGCTATGTCACCGCCGAGCGCGACGGTCGAAGGCTGCGCTACTCAGTCGGCGACCCGCGCGTGGCCGACCTGGTCGTCCTGGCCCGCTCCCTGGCCGCCGACAACGCCACCGCCCTGACCTGCTGCACCCGCATCCCCGACAGCCAGGACTGAGGGGCCTTGAGTGAATCGTGGCTGATATCTCTCGGGAGGGTGAGCTGTTGGCACGGTCGTGGCTGGGGCCCGTCGGGGGTACCGCTGGCCGTGGGGCCGGCGGTACCCCTTCTTCGTACGAGGGTTACTGGGTGATGCCGCGGTAGTCGGCGAGGAACTGGACGATCGCGGTGGTGTGGGGCAGGAGCTCGGGCATGTAGAGGCTGATGGCGTGTTCGGTCTGGGTCTTGAGTTCGTCGCGGGTGATGGTGGTCTCGGCAATGTAGGGGTCGAGCTTGCGGACGAGCTGGTAGTTGCTGCGGACGTCTACTTCGGCCATGGCCTTCTCGAGGTCCGTGGCGCCCGCGGAAAGGACGGCGGGGAGTTTGCGGCTGACGAAGGTGACGCGGTGCAGGATCCGCCAGCACGGTGGCTTGTGGTCGCTCTGGCGGGCCTGGCGCAGGGCTGCCGCGTTGGCGGTTGAGCCTGAGAGCCAGCTGGGGTTGACGACCTTGCCGTAGAAGTCCTCGAAGTTGGCGGAGTCGGAGTCGAGGTAGAAGGTCATGAACCTGTAGGCGTCGACCCGGCCGGCGACTTCGACGGGGCTGCCGTTGTTGTACTTGGCGCGGTATTCGTTGGTTTCGGGGTTGTGTTCGTAGAGCTGCATGTCGCCGGGGGTGTCGACCTTGAGGTCGAGGCTGAAGGAGCGGGTGGCCTGGCGGCTGCGGCTGCGGGTGCGGGTCATGCTGCCGCCGAGGGAGGCGTCGAGCTGGAGGCTGAAGCCGATGCCGAAGATCTCGTTGCTGAGGCTGAGGCCGGCGGAGGCCTGGCCGCTGAGGCGGTAGGAGCCGGTGGTGGTCTCGGTGACGACGTCGGTGGTCTCCGAGGTCTCCGCGAAGACACCGCCTTCGGCGGACCACACATAGGTGTTGACGATGTCGCGGCGCGCGAAGTCGTTCGGCGTCCAGCCGATCTGCGACGTCCTCGCCGAGACGGACGCGCCGATCGCGCCGAGCACCTACTACGCCGCCCACACCCGACCGCCGTCGGCCCGCAGCCGGCGCGACGAGTACCTCACCGAGGAGATACGCCGCATCCACACCGACAACTACGGCGTCTACGGGGCCCGGAAAATCCATGCCGCCCTGGTCCGCGAGGACGTCACGGTGGCCCGCTGCACGGTCGAACGCCTCATGCGCCAAGCCGGGCTTCGTGGCGTGATCCGGGCCAAGAGCCCGCGCACCACCCGCCCCGCCCCGGAGACCGACCGGCCCGCCGACCTGGTCGAGCGGCAGTTCACCGCCACGGCCCCCAACCAGCTCTGGGTCGCCGACATCACCTATATCAAGACGTTCTCCGGCTGGGTCTACGCCGCCTTCGTCATCGACGTCTTCTCCCGCATGGTCGTCGGCTGGCAGGTCGCCACTTCCCTCTACACCGAACTCGCCCTGGACGCCTTGGAGATGGCTATCTGGAGACGCCGTCACGCGGGCGGTGATCTGGCCGGCCTGGTCCATCACTCCGATCGCGGCGTGCAATATCGAGCCATCCGCTACACCGAGCGCCTCGAGGAGGCCGACGCGGTCGCCTCGGTCGGATCTCGGGGAGATTCGTACGACAACGCCCTCGCCGAGGCGTTCAACAGCCTGTTCAAGGCCGAGCTGATCCGCAACCGCGGCCCCTGGACGTCCATCAACGACGTCGAGATCGCCGTCGCCGAGTACGTCGACTGGTTCAACCAGCGAAGGCTCCACGGAGAACTCGGTCACGTCCCACCCGCCGAGTTCGAGGCTCTACACGCAACGGCCGACGCCTCACTGACTCCCTGAAACCCAGCTATCCCACCGTCCACAAAACCCGGGGCTTGACAGCTCTGTGTGGGCGGTCGGCTGGAATACTGTCCTGATGAGTAGAGATGCAGAGGTCATCGTGCTGGCGCGTGGGGCGGAGGCCGTGATGGAGCCGCTTACCCACCCGGATGCCGAGAGGGGGTGGCACGAGTGCTTCCGGCGCGTGGAAGACAGCATGTTCGGGGGGTGGGGCGGTTCGTCCGAGGAGTGCTACACCTGGGTCATCCAGTTCGGTAAAGGCGAAAGATGGACCATGCTGCTGCCGTATCTGGAGTCGTTGCCGTGGCCGGACCCGTGGTCGGTCCAGGTCCTGGTACATGACCAGGATGATGACTGTTTCGGCTTGTGGATGATCCACGATGGCCAGCTGGTGGAAGTGTCACTGCCGCGTACCCGGCGGGTGCCCTTCTCGACTTTCAAGTTCGGTGTGCTCGAACGTACTGACTGTACCGACCGTTGAGGACCCATGGCTGGCGAGTCGGCCCCGGGTAGCGGCTACCAGGCGTCTCTCGTACACGCTGCGGACCGGGCTGGATACGATCGCACACCCGGGGCAAGCGACCCCGACCGGCTGCGGTCTCGCGACCAGGCGAACCAGCCCACAATCGACTGACACGCGCTCCATCAGTAATGTGCTGAACTGCGGAAACAAGATCCCAACGAGGTCATGGCGCCGCACCACGGCAAGGCCGTGTGAAGCCGTTCATCATCCCGCCGCGCCGCTGCTGAAGGTCCTCTTCCCGCTGGAGCTCTCGGGCCGCTGCGCCAGGTCTGCGATCGGGTGGTTCCACTGGTCGTGCGGCAGGCCGGCCAGTTCCGCATGGGGTCAACTTCAGTGCGGCGAGCTGCGTGCTGCTCGTACAAGGCGTCGCGGTCGGGCACCCACGGGACCTCGGCGGCGTTCACGGCGGCGATGCCCGCCCACGCCCTGACATCGATCACGGTGTCGTGGGCAGCGGTCTGGGCGGTGGGGCCCGGGCGGCGATCCAGGCGCCCGCACTGCCATCAGCATCGAGCCGACGGGTACGAGAACGTTGAGCCTGTGGGCTCGGAGATCGAGCTGGTCAGCGTCGACCAGATCAACGAGGCGTACGCGAGTGAAAGCCAGCGGCGTCCGCTACCGGTTCGTCATCGACGCCTCGACGATCTGAAGGTGACGGTGGTCAGAATCTGAGCAGCAGCTGAAACTGGTCGACCCGTTTCTCCAGGTCGCGGTAGCGCTTCTCGAGTTCTGCGCGGAGGGTGCCCTTGCGCCGCGCGGCCAGCCGCAGCGCCGCGTCCGGCCCCTGCACCTGGGGCTGGACTACCTTGTCTGGAATCTCATCGTAAGTCGGATCCGCGCCCGTACGTCGTACGTGGGCGAGCACCTGTGACTCCCACATGGCGGGGCCGGCGGACGGGAAACGCAGGTAGTGGCGGAGTATCCGGTCCCAGTCGAGGCCGCCAGCCGTGCTCGGGTTCGTGTTGACCTCCGTCACCAGGTGGCGGGCGACGGCCATCGACGCGAACCGGGCGAGCCGGCGGGTCTCCTCGTGGACGGGCAGGCTCTTCCCGGTGTCCTTGGACATCAGGGTGTGGGTACCGATGTGCTCACCGCTGGCGCCGTTGTCCGACCGGGGGTCCAGGGCATTTCCCGGGCCGAAGTCACGGGCGGTGTCGAAGCGCCGGCTGAGTCGGCGGCTGCGTTCCAGTTCCTGCTGGCCCTGGGCGAGGAGATTGATCAGGAACCCGCTGACCCCCGGGGTGAGACCGCCGAAGTTCTCCATCTCCCGGTCGGTGGCGATGGCGCGCAGCCAGGCGTCGCGGGCCGCGTCGTTGAGGAAGCCGCGGCTGTGCAGATGTGCGATCCCCTTCTCGTACAGGCCGTCGCCGAGCTGTTTGACGTGCAGGGCAAGTCGCTTCTTCAGGTAGTCCTCGTCCCGGCCCATCCGGGACCGCTCCTCCTTGTTGAACAGCACGCGCAGCAGGACGAGTTCGGAGTCGTGCAGCCGGGTCGGGCGCTTGGAGCCGTACGTGGTCTGCATGTCCTCGGGGAGGCGGACGAAGAGGTGCTCCATCCGGGCGAGCGCTCCCTCCATGCTCTCCAGGGCCAGCGAGAGGGTGTGGAAGAGGTCCTTCTTGTCGAATCCCGCCGTGAAGAGGATGCCGGTGGCCGCCTCGGACTTCGCCGGGTCCAGGGTGTTGACCGGCCGGTAGAGCGGGTAGCGCAGGCGCCGCAGATGGGCCCGCACCTGGTGGGCGCGGCTGGGCCGGTCCTCCCCGGAGCCCGGTTCGGGAGCGCCGGTCGGCTCGGGCGGCATCCAGTGCGAGGCGACGTTCGCTGCGAACCAGCGCCCGTACTCCTCGTCGGTCTCGCCCTTGGGGCGGCCGGAGCGGAGCTCGTTCCACAGGTGCAGTTCGAGGTGGTTGGAGTGGAAGTAGTAGTCCTCCACCCCGTGCAGGGCCTTGCCGAGCCGGGCCAGGACGTCGTGCCGCCGCGGGTCCCCCTTCGCGGCCCGGGACGCCTCCTTCCACTCGACCTCCAGCTTGCTCAGCGATTCGGAGAGGTAGTCGGTGTACTCCTCCAGGTAGGCGGAGAGGCCGTGCGGTCCCTTGCGGTACAGCCGGTGGTTGACCCGGCTCTCGCCGTAGAGGACGTACGGCGGGAAGTCGGTGTGCTCGTGCGGGTAGTACTGGGTGAAGAAGGCCCGGAAGATGCGGGTCACCTCGGCCGCCGGCAGCCGTTCGATGTCGCCGAGGGCGGGGGCGAGGACGGGGTGCCAGACCGCCGCCTCCTTCACGTCGTCGGCGAAGACGAGATGGGTGACCCCTTCGAAGACGTCCTGGAAGTACGCCGCGAGCTTGCCGTGGCGCTTTTCGGCGGGCTCGTGCACGCCGAACATCCGGTCGATCCATTCGTCGAGATCGACGGCCCAGTTGAGGATGGCCTCGGACACCAGGGTGCCGATGACGGGCACCAGTGCGAACAGCCCGAAGGACCCCAATCCCTGCCCCCACACGGTCCGTTTGGCGAGCATGTTGGCGAACGGGTCGCGGAACTGGCTGATGTCGGTGAGGTAGTTGCCGAACTCCAGGCAGATCCAGTCCTCGTCCGGCCGCAGTGGGCCGACCGTCCGGTGGACGTGGCGGAAGATCTCGGCGTGCCGGTGCAGGTCACCCATGCCCGTCCCCCTACGGCGTGGTGTAATCGGGCAGGGTGGCGTCCGCCTGGAGGTACACGAGGGTGGTCGGGACCACGACCTTCCACGGGTCGCCTTCGGGCGTCGCACCCTCCAGGTCGTCGGTCCGGGCCTTGAGCTCCTCGACGATGGACACGAACATCGGGTCGTCGAGGTGCGGGGGAGTACCGCCGTTCCACATGGCGCCGGTTTCCACGTAGTGCAGGAGCGCGTCGTTGTATGCGTTGCGTACGGGCACCACCACGCGGACCGCGCCGGCCTGCAGGAACTGGTTGAAGTACGGGTCCGGGTCGTTGAAGGCGAGGCGCTTGTTCCAGGTGCTGGGGCGGGACCAGAAGTACGGGTAGAAGAGGTACGTCATCTGCTCCCACTCGAAGGCCTGCTCGAAGAACTGGATGAACCTGGCCTCGCCGGCCGCCTCGTTGAGGTCGACGACCGGCGGCGTGCCGCTGACGCTGTCGAAGGAGGAGTAGTCCTCACCGGTGAAGAGGGTGATCGACTGCTTCTTGAGCTCGTTGCGGATGATCTGGAGGTTGATCCCGGGGTTGCGTCCTTCAATCACGATGCCGCGGGCGACCTCGGCAGCCTTCACCTTGTCCTCGTAGGCCGCCCGGGCCGCCTCGTACGCGGCGACGATCTTCTCGAAGGTCTGGATCTGCCAGATCTCGTACGCGCGGCCGGTGCGCTCGCAGAACACCTCGACGTTGACGGCGTACGCGCGGACGTCATGGGTGACGATGCTGATCGGGACGACCGCGTCCTCGCCGTTGAGGTCGTACGTGCCGTTCGGGTCGTTCTCCTCCAGCCCCACATGGATCGTGAACAGCTTGTTGTTGCCCACCCAGCCCGAGTAGTTGTAGCCCCAGCTGCGCGCCACATAGCCGTCGGGGACGATCAGGTCCTTCGAGGCCTTGGAGCTGGTCTGGTTGTCCTGCATGCCGCTCTGCTCGAAGGCGGCGGTCATGACCTTCCACTGCGGAGGCGGCGGAGCGATGCCCTGCACGTTGTAGGCGCGGACGTAGTTGCCGAAGTTCCAGAACTGTACGTCCGAGTGGGAGAGCAGGCCGAGGTCCTCCGGCTTGCGGATGTCGAGCTTGTTCGCCGGATCGTTCTCCTGGGAGAAGTAGTAGTACGCGGCGGGCTCGGGCACGACGAACTCGAACATCATCCGGCGGCCGTAGTTGTAGACCTGGGCCTCGTAGTGCTTGTCCACCCACCGGTAGACGCCGGTGACGTGCCCGCCACCGGCCGGGCTGTTGTCGATTCCGTGGATGTTGGACTCTTCGATCTCCTTCAGCGTCTTCGTCACCCGCTCCTCGCGGGCCCGCTTCTGGATCTTCGTGAGCGAACGGTCGACCACGTCCCGCGCGAAGTTCAGGCTGTTCTTGACGGTCTCGGTGGTGGACTGGCTGTACGCGAAGTTCCCGTACGCGCCGAGCTCGACCGGGCCGTAGGAGGCCGAGACAGTGATGCCGGCATCGACGCTCATGTCCTCCTTGATGGTCTTCTCCGACTCCTTCTTCAGTTCGAAGCGGTCGGTGGTCTGGTTGTCCCGCTCGGTCTCCTCGACCGTCTCGGTCTCGACGGTGAAGGTCTGCTCGGTGCGGTCCAGGCGGCGGTGCGTGCGCTCCTTCTTCTCGCCGTCGAGGACGTTCTCGATGTGGGCCACCTCGCCCGCGACGTAGCGCAGCAGCTTCTGCTTGACCACCTTGAGATCGCCGATCCCCAGCGGCCGGATGACCGGGCGCACCACCCAGGGGAACGGCAGCGTCGGGGGCTCGTACTCGACCTCCGGTGCAGCCTCGGGCTGGTACTTCAGGCCGAGGGACTGCATCCCGGGCATCGCGGCGGCGGCCGGCGGCATGGTCTCGAACAGCATCAGGTCATTGGAGCTGACGATCCGGTCGGTGACGGCGCCGAGCCGGTTCTGTAGCGCCTCGATCACCAGCGGCTTGTCGGAGAGTGACTGTCCGAGCGGCAGCGACGCGACGACGCGTTTCGCGGTCTCGGGGAGGTTCGCGACGGTCTCGGTGGGCAGGGTGCGGCGTACCGTCTCCGTCTCCCGGCTGCCGCCGCCGAGCGGCCGCGGCAGCGTCCCGCCGAGGGTGTTCTCGTGGCTGTCCTGCTGGATGGTGACGTCGAACCGCGTCTCCCGCAGGGTCTTGGCGGCGGCGCTGAGCTCCAGGAACTCAGTCCACTGCGCTGTGTACCGCTCCGCCTTCGCGGCGTCGGCGGCCTCTTGCGCCTCGGAACGGGGCGTGGGCACGACGGGCTGGGGCTCGGCCTCGACGCCGAGGCCGGGCAGTACCAGGGTGGTCTCGGCGACCCGACGCAGTGTGGCCAGGTCCTCGAAGGCCACCTCGGCGGCGACCAGTTCGACGAGCCGCAGCGCCCGCAACGCGTCGACCAGCTCGTCGACACTGCGCGGATCCTGCCGCCCCAGCAGGTAGAAGCTCTGCAGCCGGTCCCACACCTCGTCCCGGACCTGGACGACCTGCTCGTCGGCGAGGAACTCCGCGGGGTCCCGCCCGAGCGCCTCCCGCACTTGGGCCGCCACCTGCCCGGGATCGCGCGCGTCGATGGCATCCTGTAACGCCCGCCCCACCGCGCGCAGCCGGTCGGAGACATCCCCGGGCGGCAGCTCCGGCTCCAGCCCGCGCGCCTGCACGTACTCCTGGAGCCGCTGGGCGAACTCCCCGTGCGAGGGACCCCCGAGCACCGCCCGCGCCCGACGCTCGCCTTCCCCGCCGCCTCCTCCGCCAGTCATCTCCTCGACGACCTGCCCGACGGCGGTGTCGCCGGGCAGGCGGCCGTCCCGGACGACGTACGCGACGGGATCGGTCGCATCGGGAAGTACGGGCGGACGAAGGGCGACAAATCGAAAGACATCGTGCTTCAGTTCGGCTGCCACGGGCTGGCTCCTTTGCCTGGACTTCCTGCGTCCTTCGCAGGCTAGGGCTCAGCCCCTCGCAGCCGGCCTGATCAGCGCTTCTCTCCTCCAATGGAGTGGACCTCCGGCGTGTCGGGTTTCCCTGCCCGAAGCGCCTCGCCCGAACTGTCGCTAGTGTCTCGTGATTCCGTCAGTGTTACTTGATCTCGTGTGGCAGGGTCTCTTGGTGTGGAGCTCTCCGTGGAACAGGCCGCCGAGTTGCGGGAGTTGGTGAACAGCCGGGATGTCCCTGCGGACATAGCAACGCGGGGCCGGATCGTGCTGTGGTCGAGTGAGGGGCGCCGGCGTAAGGACATTGCCGAGCTGCTCGGGGTGTCGCTGCCGACCGTGGACCGCTGGAAGACCCGCTATGCCGAGCACGGACTGGCCGGGCTGGAAGGGGAACGTCCCGGTGGCGCACGGGAACAGGTACCGGCGCGGGTGCGGTCCCGGGTGATCGCGCTGACACGTATGACGCCGCCGGACGGCACGGGGCTTTCGCACTGGTCCACACGGGAGTTGGCGAAGTATCTGAAGCGGACCGAGAACATCACCGTGTCCTGGCACTACATCGCGCGCGTCTGGCGGGAGGAGAGACTGAAGCCGCACCGGTCCGGCACCTTCAAGATTTCGAAGGACCCTGCGTTCGCGGAGAAGGTGGCGGATGTGATCGGCCTGTATCTGGCCCCGCCGGGCGGCGCGGTGGTCCTCTCGATCGACGAGAAGACACAGATCCAGGCGCTGGACCGGACCCAGCCGGGTACTGCCGGTCGCCTTCGCGGCGAGCGAGAAACGCACCGCCGACTACGTCCGGCACGGCACCACGAACCTGTTCGCCGCCCTGAACGTGACCACCGGCGAAGTGCTCGGCGAGTGCAGGCCGACCCGGAACGGCAAGGATTTCCTGGCCTTCCTGAAGAAGGCAGTGAAACCGCATGCCGGGAAGGACATCCATGTCGTCCTGGACAACCTCTCGACGCACACCACCCCGGAGGTCAAGGAATGGCTGGTCAAGAACCCGCAAGTCCACTTCCATTTCACTCCCGTCGGCTCCTCGTGGCTGAACCAGATCGAGATCTGGTTCGGAATCCTGACCCGGCAGTCCATCCGCCGGGGCACGTTCTCCAGCGTCAACGTCCTGATCAAGCAGATCCGCGACTACACCAACTCCTGGAACACGACGGCCAAACCGTTCACTTGGACCGCGACCGCCGGCGAGGTCCTCGCGAAGGTCCGGCTCGTCGCAACCAACATGAAGAAACTCGTCAATAACAACTCGAACTGACATGAACAGGATCACGAGACACTAGCGGTGGTTTGTTGACGGCGGGTCAGGGTTGCGGTGGGCCGATAGCAGAGGAACGTCGCCTCGCCGCCTGGGGGCTGTGACGACCCGTCGTCTGCCGTGTCCGCCCGCTCCGGGCTACGCCCAGCGCATTCCGACCTTGGACAGCTGCTCCATCCGCTCCGGTGCCAGGGTGGCGGCCCGGCGGCGCTGGTTGTCGACCCACGTCCCGAGCTTCAGCGGCACGTCCTGCTGCGCCTGGTCCTCGCTGTCCCCGCCCACGGTGATCGCCTCGACGTGCCTGCGCGGCACCGTCAGATGACCCTCGCGCGCGAAGAACTGGGCCGCGGCGGCGAAGTGCATCGCCCACTTCTCGCCCTGGCTGGCGGGTTCGATGCCGAGGACTTGCTCGCACATCCACTGCTGCACCCCGGTGAGCTGGTCCCACCCGAGCCGGACCGAGGTGACCCACCGGCCGAGGTCCTCGCCCTGGCGCACGACCCTCGCCCGCCGTGGTCGGCAGCGCCTGGCCGGCGTCGAGGTGGAGCCGGACGAGGTGGAAGCAGCGCTGCCAGGTTACCGGCCACGCCGGGCACCATGAGGGGTCGATGTCTTCCAGCTGTTCGCGGCGCGACCGTGTCATTGCCCCGGCCGACGACTCCACCGGCAGCCCTGCGGCACGCCGCTGCTCGATCTCCATCCCCTTCCGCGCGGCGACCCGGGCGTTCTTCAGCCAGATTCCCACCGCCGCGCCCTGGAAGGCGGCGTCCACCGGCGCCAGGAGGTGTCCGTGCTCGGCAGCCCACCCGCGCACGGCGGCCAGCCCTTCCTCCCACGCGACGTCGAAGTGCGACCAGACCATGCCGAGCTTCTCCAGCTGGACGACTCGTTATTCGTCCATGTCGCCGCGGTTGTAGAAGCGGCGGGCGTCGGCGGTCCACTGCCCGAGCGGGAAGTTCGCGAGCGAGGCTGGCCACCCCGCCTTCTCCGCAGCCTCCGCGGCTGGGACGCGGAAGGTGAATGGGACGCGCAGGTCGCCGTGTGCGCGGGCGTAGATGACGGCGGCCTCCACTCCGCGCCGCCAGTGCTCGTGTTCGGGGTTGAGGACGCGCAGGTTGATGAATGCGGCGAGCGCGGCCCGGTCGCGGGGCGTAGAAACTTCAGCAGGGCCTTGGCGGGGGCGCTGACGCTCCCTGAGTCGCCGCCGGTCCCGTTGCCGGCCTTGCCGCTGTCGTCCTTGCTGACGGGCTTGTAGCGGCTCGGGACCTGCTGTTCGGCGAGGGTCTCCACGATCCGCGCGTCGTGGGCTCGGAGCGCTTCGAGGAGCTGAAGTGCCCGCGCTGCTGGGGGCTGGCCTTGGCCGGTGTCCCGGGCAAGGCGGTGGCGCGGGTTCCCGGGCGGCTTCCGCTGTGGCCGGGGCCGCTGTTCGGGTACCGGCTCCTCCCGGATCGGGGGGAGAATTGTGGAGCCGGTACCCGGAGCGGGCCCCCGTAGCCAGGGCGGAGTCAAGGGGCCCGTGTGTCCATGGCTACAGGACGTAAGCCGTCTGTCTGGGGATTGGGGCCGGAGTGTCCATGGGCGGCTGAGATCGGGCAGTTGTCGATCCGTCCTGGACGGTGTCCCTGTGACGAAGCCGCAACACGGCCCGGTGGAGCCGGTGCATCCGACGGCCCGTGTACCCACCCACAGATGCTGTGCAGCCGGTCTGCAAGGGGATCCAAAGGCGCCGATAGGATGCGGGGTTGAGAGCGAGTGGAAGGGGTCCCCCAGCCGAGATGAATTCAGCAGCACCTGCAACTACGGCACAGGCCGGCGCCGGCGCCAAAGGTTCTGGCCGCAGGCGACCGGTACGCTCACGTGTCCGGCACGGCAGTCCCTCCTGCGCCGACTACGGGTGCGCCCGGCCCGAGTGCAGGGCCGCGGCCCGCCGCGACCGTGCCCGGCGTACCAGGGACCTCCAGGCGGGGCGTCCCGCCAGGATTCCTGCGTCCGAGGCCGCGTTGCGCGCCATCGTGCTGCGCGATGCCGGGTTGTCGGCCGGTGACATCGCGGAGATCTCGGGGGTTTCCGTCACGCTCGTCCGCCGTCTCCTGCGCCCGTCTCCGGACAAACAGCCGCTCAGAGGGCGTTTGATCTAGGCGGATTGCCCTTTATCTCCTAGTAGGTTCCTCGCCAGGTTGGTGTGGTCTCGTCCGTTATGCGCTTGCTGAGGTTGTCGATGGAGGCGATGTGGATCATGGCTTCGGA
>NZ_JBWJVM010000096.1:0-28464 GCF_056428985.1 Streptomyces sp. CA189
CCCTGTGCGCAGCTTCGACAGGGTTCGGGGTGTTGCTGCGCCACAAATCACGCTTTACGTCCCGGCCGACACCCCACCCCGCCCCCGTCCCCGTCCCGGGCCGCCGCCAACCGCGCCGACGGTGGGTGGGTTTCTCCAGCCGCCCGACGTTGGGCCTTTTCGGCCGCCCGGCGTTGGGTCACTTCAGCCGTCCGGTGTTGGTCTAGCCGTCTGGCGTTGGGCCTTTTCAGCCGCCCCGGCGTTGGGTCGCTTCAGCCGCCCGCGTCGGAGTTTCTCAGCCGCCCCGCGTCGGAGTTTCTCAGCCGTCCGGCCTTGGAGTTCCTCAGCCGCCCGGTGGTGGGTCTTTTCAGCCGTCTGGGGTTTGGGGTTTTTCAGCTGCCCGGAGTTGGGCCTTCCCAGCCGCCCGGTGGTGGGGTTTTTCAGCCGTCCGGCGTTTGAGGACCGGGGTCTGGGGCGGAGCCCCAGGGGGCCGGGCGGAGCCCGGGACCTCTTCCCAGGCCGTCCGGCGTTTGAGGACCGGGGCCGGGCGGAGCCCGGGGGCGTTCTCAGCCTCGCCGGCGTTTGAGGCGCGGGGCCGGGCGGAGCCCTGGGAACGGTGGAACCGGGGGTCCCCCCGGACGGAGTCTGGGGGAGGGTCGGGGACTTCGCCCCGCAGGGTCGGCCCAGCCGCGCCTGGGGGCCGCGGACCGGTCCGGGGGTGATCTTCGTCGGGGGCGGCCCTGCCGGGGGAGGGGGGTGACCGGGTAGCGTGAGCCGACGGTTCCGCGGACGCGGACAGGTCGGAGAGGGAGTCCCGGTGACGGAGAGCGGACAGGGCGGCAGCCCGCAGGCAGGCGTGCCGTGGGGCCGGCCCGTGCCCGCACAGCCGCCGGCGGAGCCGCCCGCGCAGCCCGGCGGGGAGCCGGACCACCTGCACGGCCGGCCCTCCTACGGCTACCCCGCTCCCGGCGGCCCCTCCTACGGCTACCCGCAGGGTCACGTCGTCGGCCCCGGCTACGAGGGTCCCGGCGCCCCCCACGGCTACGGCTACCCGCCGCTGCCGGAGGCGGCGACGCAGTACATCCCGCCGGTGCCCGCCGCCCCCGCTTACGGGGAGGCGGCGACGCAGTACATACCGCCGGTCCCCGCGTACGACGAGGCCGCGACCCAGTACATTCCGCCGATCCCGGCCGCCCCCTCGCACGACGAAGCCGCTACGCAGTACATTCCGCCGGTTCCCGCCGACCCCGCCGCCGGGTTCGACGGGATGTTCCGGGGGGATACGCAGCAACTGCCTCCCATCCAGGAACCGGTGCTCCGCCAGCAGCCGCCGCCGCGACGCCCCCAACCGCAGCAGCAGCAGCAGTACCCGCAGCAGCAGCATCAGCCGCACCAGCCGCACCAGCAGTACGCGCCGCCGCCGCAGCAGTACCAGCAGCAGCCGCCGCCCGCGCCCCGCAAGGTCTCGCCCGCGATCGTCGCCGCCGTCGTCGTCGGCCTGGCCGTCGTCGGGCTCGGGGTCGGTGCGCTGCTCGGTGACGGCAAGGCGCAGAACAACGACCCGGCCGCCGCGGCGGCCGCCCCCACCCCCGGCAGCTCCGCCGCGGACAGCGGGGAGGCCCCGCTGGACCCCGCGCAGCCGCAGGCGGTCCAGCTCGACAAGCTCCTCGCGGACAGCAACGACAGCCGGGCCTCGGTGATCAAGGCCGTCGAGGACATCAAGGGGTGCCGCAATCTGGACCAGGCGGCCAACGACCTGCGCGGAGCCGCCCGTCAGCGCGAGGAGCTGGTCACCCGGCTCCAGGAGCTCAAGGTGGACCAGCTCCCGGACAACGCGAAGCTGACCGCGGCCCTCACCAAGGCGTGGAAGTCCTCCGCCGAGGCCGACAACAGCTACGCGTCCTGGGCGGACGACGTGAAGTCCGACGAAGACAAGTGCAAGGACGGCAAGGCCAAGTCGACCGGCAACGCCTCGGACGGCAACAAGGCGAGCGGCGACGCCACCCGGGCGAAGGAGACCGCGTCGAGGCTGTGGAACACCATCGCCGGGAAGTACGGCCTCACCAAGCGGGACAAGAGCCAGCTCTAGGGCCTGTCGTCAAAATCCCGTCGTCGCCCGAAGGGCGGCCACGCGGCGTCTGGTGCGTGCTCTCGGCGCGCCGGGCGGAAGCCCGCGTACTGGACGTACTTGGCTTTCGCCCGGTGCGGCGAGAGCGCGTGCCAGGCGCCGCGTGGCAGACGGGATTTTGACGACAGGCCCTAGGGCAGGAGCTAGCTCGAACGGGGGGCCTGCTCCAGGGTCTTGGTCATGTCCATGGACTGCTCGCCGCCCTGCTGGGCGACCAGGCGGCCCTGCTGGACCACCTGGAAGGTGACCCGGCCGTTGACCATGCGGGGGAAGCCGGCGACGGCGCGCATGTCCTGGTAGCGCCAGCTCAGGTCGGGGGTCAGGCCGCCGGTCTTGACCGGGTCGGACTGGTTCAGCTTGCGGGTGAGGGTGCGCCCCGTGAGGGCCTCGTCGTCCTTGAACCGCTTCACCATCTCGCTGAACACCGTGTACGCGATCCAGGTGGTCTGGGCGCCGCTGTCGTCGGGGTCCACGGCGTTGTCGCCGAAGGCGTGGTCGGAGATCACGTTGCGCATCTGCGTCCAGAGGGGGTCCGCGGCGACCGGGTACCAGCTCGTGACGTACGCGCCCTCGAAGGGGCTCTCCTTGCCGCCGGTGCGGTCGACCAGGGCCTGGCTGACCGAGCCCAGCACCGAGGAGACCTGCGGTTTGCGGTTCTGGGAGTCGGCGCGCCGGAAGGCGTCGAAGAAGGTCTCGGTGCGGGCGCCGAGCACGGCGGCCACGCAGCCCTTCTCCTTGACGTCCTTCGCGGAGGAGGCGCCGCCCTTCGCGGGGGCGCCGGGGGCGCCGGGGGCGGAGGAGGCCAGGGCCTCGTTCGCCTGGGTGGAGAGGTCCGCGGAGTCCTCGGCCGCCCGGATGTCGGCGGCCGCGGCCATCTGGTTGGCCTTGAGGCCGGCGTTGAGCTGGAGGGGCAGGGAGTCGCCGGCGAGGGTGTCGGGGCGGACCAGGGCGACCTTGGCGCAGGTGCGCCCGAGCTGGTAGCCGGCGCCGGCCACGAGGACGGGCTGGCCGCCGTTGACGGGGAAGGAGAGCGGGGACTGGAACTCCTCGGCGGAGACGCCGTAGCCGCCGATGAACGGGATGCCCTCGGCTTCCAGCGGGGCCAGGAAGGCGCGTCCGTGCTGGCTGTAGGAGCCGATGACGGCGACGGCCTTCTCGGCGACCGCCTTGCGGGCGCAGTCGGCGGCGCCGGTGGGCGTGTTGCGCTCGTTGCAGGTCAGGACGCGGAGCTTGCGGCCGTTGATGCCGCCCTTGGAGTTGACCCAGCGCTCGTAGGCCTTGGCCATGCCCGGCATGCCCGG
Source organism: Streptomyces sp. CA189 (assembly GCF_056428985.1). Classification (NCBI taxonomy): domain Bacteria; kingdom Bacillati; phylum Actinomycetota; class Actinomycetes; order Kitasatosporales; family Streptomycetaceae; genus Streptomyces; species Streptomyces sp. CA189. The sequence continues at coordinate 3,409 of NZ_JBWJVM010000096.1, forward strand.
CATGTTGGTCGCCTTGGAGTCCTCCGGGGCGAAGGTCATGACCGTGAGGGTGTCGGCGCCCCCGGAGCCCCCCGAGCCTCCGGGGAGCGCCCCGCAGCCGGCGACGAGACACGCGCCCATCGCCATGGCCGTGGTCCGGGCCAGAAAGGTTCGGGAGAGTGCTGCTGCGCTTCGCCGGGTGGTCATGTGCATGCACCATTCCGCGCCACGGGTAACTGAAGTGTGAGGTGTGCACAACATCGGGTGACGCCCAGGTGAATTACGGGTGGCGCCCGTACGGTGAGTGAACGCCGGGCGGCTCCCGGCCCCCGGGTACAGGCGCCTCAAGATCACGCCGCACGGGAACGTACGATCGAAAGCGTGACATTCGCCCAAGGTTCGAAGAACCCTTCCCGCCGCGGCGGCCGCTCCTCCACCATGGGCGGCATGCCCCTCAACGACATGCCGTGGTGGCGCTGGCGCAGCAACGTGCGCTCGGCGCTGCACATGCTTTCCGACCCCGCGTTCCAAGAGGACACCTGGCTGGCCGCCGCCGAGGGGTACGGGGACGTCACCGACGCCGTGTACCGGCTCGTCGAGGACACCTGGCTCGACAGCTGGTCCGCGGAGAAGTACGTCGGCACGATCTTCCGCGACTCGCAGGAGGCGGCCCTGGTGGACCTCGCCGTGCTGCGCGTGCTGCGGATCATGCACCAGATAGGACCGGACGCCCCGGTCTCCGGCTACCTGGAGCACCACGCCTGGCCGGAGGCGGTACGGGCCGCGCGCGAAGCCCACGTACGGCTGGCGACGGCGGACGGGGACGACCCGGACGCGCGGCCGCGCTCGCTGGACGTCTTGAGGATCCTCACGCGCGCCGTGTGATGTGGAAGGCTGTGGGGTCATGAGCGACGACCCGCAGCCCCAGGCCACGCAGCAGCAGTACGTACTGACCCTCTCCTGCCCCGACAAGCAGGGCATCGTGCACGCCGTGTCCAGCTATCTGTTCATGACCGGGTGCAACATCGAGGACAGCCAGCAGTTCGGCGACCGCGACACCGGCCTCTTCTTCATGCGGGTCCACTTCGCGGCCGACGCTCCGGTGACCGTGGAGAAGCTGCGGGCCAGCTTCGCCGCGATCGGCGACACCTTCCGGATGGACTGGCAGATCCACCGCTCCGACGAGCGCATGCGGATCGTGCTGATGGTGTCGAAGTTCGGGCACTGCCTCAACGACCTCCTCTTCCGCCACCGGATCGGCGCGCTGCCGGTGGAGATCGCGGCGGTGGTCTCGAACCACACCGACTTCGAGGAGCTGGTCGGCTCGTACGGGGTCCCGTTCGTGCACATTCCGGTGACGAAGGACACGAAGGCGGCGGCGGAGGCGAAGCTGCTGGAGCTGGTGCGGGCCGAGGACGTCGACCTCGTGGTGCTCGCGCGGTACATGCAGGTGCTGTCGGACACCCTGTGCAAGGAGCTGAGCGGGCGGATCATCAACATCCACCACTCGTTCCTGCCGAGCTTCAAGGGCGCGAAGCCGTACCACCAGGCGCACGCGCGGGGCGTGAAGCTGATCGGTGCGACCGCGCACTACGTGACGGCGGATCTGGACGAGGGCCCGATCATCGAGCAGGAGGTCGAGCGGGTGGGGCACGAGGTCACCCCGGACCAGCTCGTGGCGATCGGCCGGGACGTGGAGTGCCAGGCGCTGGCGCGGGCCGTGAAGTGGCACAGCGAGCACCGGGTCCTGCTGAACGGGACCCGGACGGTCGTCTTCACGTAGCCGCCGCGCGGAGCGGCCGTGCGGCCCGCATCCGGCCGCGCGGTCCACATCCGGCTGAGCTGTCTACATCCGGCCTGCGCGGTCTACATCCGGCTGAGCGAGGCCGCCGCGAAGAGGACGTCGCGGATGGCTTCGCGGTCGCCGTTCTGGCCGACCGCGGCCTCCTCAGGGGAGATGTGGCCCGCGGCGAGCTGGCAGAATTCGGCGCCGTCCAGGGCGATCCGGGCCACCGTGTGGTCCGGCGAGGGTTTCGCCGCGGGGGAGTCCAGGGCGATGTCCCAGCCGCCGCCTCCCGCGCCCTCGATCTCCAGGTGCAGGGTCCGGCCCGGCGCCCCCGCCGCGACCAGCCCGCGCGGCGGCGCCGCCAGGCCTGCCCGCCGGCGCCAGGCCAGGGCCGCCGGCAGGAGCCGGGCCGCCAGGTCGATCATCCGGTTCAGGTGGGGCGCGGACGGCGGCCCGTACGGGTAGTCCACCGCCTCCGCGATGTCCACGGCGTGGACCCAGCACTCGAAGGCCCGCTCCAGGAAGGCGTCCCCGAGGGGCAGGGCGAAGCCGCCGTACTCCACGTCCAGTTCGGCCACGCCGCGGCCCGCGAAGGACACCGTGCGGACCAGGGTGTGGCCCTGCTCCCGCCACGGCTCGCGGACCCGGCGGGTGGTCGGGTACGGGGAGTCCTCCCAGAACCGCTCCGTGCGCTCGGCCGGGGTGCCCGCGGGCACGTCCCGGCCCAGGGGGTCGTCCAGGCCCAGCGCGGCCGCCACGAGCCCGTCCACCGCCAGCAGGTGCCCGATGACCCCGGCCACCGTGGTGCGGCGCGTCTGGCGGCGTTCCTCCTCGAACCACTTCAGCCGGACCGGGGTGTGCCACTCCGAGTCCCCGAAGTCCCGCAGCAGCGCGTCGAGCCGGGCCGTCTCGGTGTCGTACGGGCTCGCCCACATCGGTACCGGGATGCGGGCCGGGCGCTTGCCGAGGCAGTCCTCCAGCACGCGCGAACGCAGCAGCGGTTTGAGGTCGAGGCTCTCCTCCGGGTGCAGCAGCCCCACGGCGTCGCGCAGCCGCAGCGCCTCCTCGGCGCAGGGCGCGCACTCGGTGAGGTGGTCCTCGACGGCCTGGGTCTCCTCCGCGGAGCAGGCCGCGAGGGCCCAGGCGCCGAGCAGGGACTTCAGTACGGCGTGGGTGGGCGGGGGCGCGGCCGGAGGCGGAGCCGGGGTGGGGTCGGTGGCCGGCGGTACGGCGGGGAAGCCGGTGATCTCCGTGTACTCCGGGTACTCCGGGTACTCCGAGGCGTCCAGGTCGTCCAGGTCGTCGGCCGCGCCGCGCGGGCCCGGTATGCGCGCCGGGCCGCCGGGGTTCGGGGGCCGCTCGTACTCTTCGCCGTCTTCTTCACCGAAGGGGGTGGTCATCGGGTCGATCCATATCCGGAGGGGCCGTACCCGGGCGGGACCGTGTCGTCGCGCGGGACGGCGTTGGCCGTGGACAGGAGTTGCAGGCCCAGGCGCAGCCGGCGCCGGGCCTCGTCCTCGCTGATCTGCAGGTCGGCGGCGGCCTGGCGGTAGTCGCGGCGCTTGAAATAGGCGAGTTCGAGCGCGGCCCGCAGGGGTGCGGGCATGGAGGTGACGATGAAGTCGGCGCGGGCCGCCGCGTTGGCGCTGCGCACCTTCTGTTCCAGTTCCTCGCGGGAGCCGTTGCCCAGTTCGGCCTGGCGCAGGCGGGCGACGGCCTGCCCCTGGGTGATGCGGGCGACCCAGGAGCGCATGGAGCCCTGTTTGGGGTCGTAGGCGTCCGGGTTCTCCCAGATGTAGCCGAAGACCTCGCGGGTGACCCGGTCGGCGGCCTTCTCGTCGCCGAGGACCCGGTGGGCGAGGCTGTGCACGAGCGAGGCGAAGCGGTCGTACAGCTCGCCGAGCGCGGCGGCCTCGCCGCGGGCCAGGCGCTGCTGCATGCGGCGGTCCCAGCGCGGTGGTGCGTCCTTCGCCATCGTGCCCCCAACCGGCTTCCCGGTTTCACAGCCGTGTGTCGACCACTCGAATGTAGTGGGCATGCAGCGGTGTGCGCCCGTTTTGCCAGAACCTCGTCCCGGAAGTGCGCCCTGCGTGATAGGGGCGTCGCGCGCTGTGAACGGGGAGGTGCGGCCGGGCACATGGGTACAGGCGTACGCGCCCCGTCGCGCTCCTCGTGCGCTGGTTCGATGCGGCCACCTCCTTGCCCGCTTCGCTTAACGCGCAGGCCACGTAGGCCCTACGCTCCTGTCCTGTCTTGAACTGCACCCCACCGCATACGTGAAGGCGGAACGCCGAATATGGACAGCGCAGAATACGAGCGCAAGATCGCCGCCCGATTCGCCACCTTCGACCAGGACGGGTCCGGGTATATCGACCGGGAGGACTTCAGCACCGCGGCCAGGGCGGTCCTGGCCGAATTCGCCGTGGCTGCCCGGTCGGACAAGGGCCAGGCCGTCTTCGCGGGCGCGGAGGCCTTCTGGCAGGGCATGGCCGGAATCGCGGACGTGGACGGGGACCAGCGGGTGTCCCGCGAGGAGTTCGTCACGGGCGCGGCGAAGCGGCTGCGGGACAACCCGCACCGGTTCGCGGAGATCGCGCGGCCCTTCCTGCGGGCGGTGATCGCGGTGGCCGACACCGACAGTCGTGGCGCGACCCCGGCGGCGACGGCCCGCGTCCTGCGGGTGCTGGGCACTCCGGAGGAACTGGCGGGCCCGGTCGCGGCGGCCCTGGACGCGGACGGCGACGGCCGCATCACGGAGGACGAGATCCTGGCGGCCTTCGCCGGCTACTGCGGGGTGGCGGCGCCGGACGCGTAGGTCCCGGCGGGACGGGAGCGGGGTGGCGGGGCAGGAGTCCCGCAGCCCCGCCCTGCCCGTGCGCCCCGCCGCCCGTGGCCCGTACTCCGCTAGGCGAAGCGTTCGCGGAGCTTGTACTTGAGGACCTTGCGCAGGGCGTCGTTGCGGGGCAGGGCCTCGACCAGTTCCAGTTGTTCCGGGAGCTTGTGGGTGGAGAGGCCCTCCGTGCGGAGGTACGAGGTCACCTCGGCCAGGGTCAGGGCGGGCGCGCCCGGGGGCTGTTCGACGACCGCGCAGACGCGTTCGCCGCGTTCGGGGTCCGGGAGGCCGATGACGGCGACGTCGGCCACGGCGGGGAGCTGGTGGAGCAGGTCCTCGATCTCCTTCGCCGAGATGTTCTCGCCCTTGCGGATGATGACGTCCTTGCTGCGGCCCGTCAGGACCAGGTAGCCGTCCTTCGTGAGGTGGCCGAGGTCGCCGGTGATCAGGTAGCCGTCGGCGTCGAAGACTCCTGTGTTCTGGTCCCTGTTGAGGTACCCCTGGCAGACCGCCTCGCCGCGCAGCCGGACCTCCCCGTCGGTGTCCGGCGGGAGGACCGCGCCCTCCGGCGTCGTGATGCGGATGGACATGCCCTTCGGGGGCCGGCCCTCCGTGGTGGCGAGGTTCTCCGCGGTGTCGTCCGGGGCGCCCATCGTGATCATGGGGACTTCGGTCATGCCGTAGCCGTGGGTGAGCTGGCAGCCCAGTTCGCGGACGACCGCGTGGTAGATCTCCGGCGGCTTCGGGGCGCCGCCGCCCGCGAGGAGGCGGAGGGTGGGGATGAGTTTCGCGGACGGGTCCTTGCGCTGCTCGGTGAGGAACATCGAGTAGAAGGCCGTGGAGCCGCCGGCGACGGTGACCCCGTGGCGGCGGTAGCCGTCCAGGGCGTCCGGCATCGCGAACTTCTCGAAGAGGACGGCCGGGAACCCGTAGAGCAGGAGCATCACCGTGTAGTCGGGTCCGGCGATGTGGGCGAACGGGAAGGCCATCGAACCGACGTCGTCGGGTGACAGGTGCAGGGCGTGGGCCAGGCAGGAGCCGCCCGCGATGAGGGAGCGGTCCGTGTGCAGGACGCCCTTGGGGTCCGAGGTGGTGCCCGAGGTCCAGTAGATCCACCGGACCGCGACGCCCTCCTCGGGGGGCGGGGGGAGTACCGCCGGGTCGCCGGTGGGGAGGGACGCGTAGGCCTCGAAGACGCCGTGCGCGCCGAGGCGGTGCGCCATCGCCGTGTGGTCGAAGCCGCGCCAGACGCCGGGGACGGCGAAGAACTCCGCCTTCGACTCGCGCAGGGCGAAGCCGACCTCGCGGTCCCGGTAGAAGGGGATGACGGGGGTCTGCACGGCGCCGAGGCGGGCGAGGGCGACCGAGAGCAGCACGGTCTCGATGCGGGTGGGGAGCTGCCAGGCGACCACCGTGCCGGGGCGCACCCCCATGCCGTACAGGCCGGCCGCGACCTGCTCCGAGCGGTCGCGCAGTTCCGCGAAGGTCAGCCGGCGGTCGTGGGCAGGGTCCTCGGCGGCCTCGATGAGGACGGGGGCGTCGGGGGTCATGGCGGCCCGGCGGGTGATCAGGTCCCAGAGCGTGCGGGACCGGCTGAGTTCGACTGCGGTGCTGTCCGTCATCCCGGACCGACCTCCCCTGGCGAGGTGACCTGACGGATAGTCAGATCCAGCGCAGAGCGTAGAGCGCGGACGCTTGTCGGTCCAGGGGTGGGGGGCTAGCTTGGTTCCAGATTTCTGACGCTCCATCAGATTCGCATCAGGTTCGCATCGGATTCAGCGAGGGGACACCATGGAACTGCCTCGGATCATCAGCGTCGACGACCACGTCATCGAACCGGCCCACCTCTTCGACGTCTGGCTGCCCGCCAAATACCGCGACCGCGGCCCCAAGGCGCTCACCGCCGGCATCGGCGAGCTCGCCTACACCGGCGGCAAGTACGTGATCACCATGGACCCCGACGGCCCGCCCACCGACTGGTGGATCTACGAGGACCTGAAGTTCCCGTACAAGCGCAACATCGCCGCCGTCGGCTTCGACCGGGACGAGATGACCCTGGAGGGCATCACCCGCGAGGAGATGCGGCGCGGCTGCTGGGACCCCAAGGCGCGGCTGCTCGACATGGACCTCAACCACGTCGAGGCCTCCCTGTGCTTCCCGACCTTCCCGCGCTTCTGCGGGCAGACCTTCGCCGAGGCCAAGGACAAGGAGGTCGCCCTGGCCTGCGTGCGCGCGTACAACGACTGGATGGTCGAGGAGTGGTGCGGGGACAGCGGCGGCCGGCTCATCCCGCTCTGCATCATCCCGCTCTGGGACATCGACCTGGCCGTCGCCGAGATCCGCCGCAACGCCGCGCGCGGGGTGCGGGCCGTGACCTTCTCCGAGATCCCCACCCACCTCGGCCTGCCGTCCATCCACTCCGGCTACTGGGACCCCTTCTTCGCCGTCTGCCAGGAGACCGGCACCGTCGTCAACATGCACATCGGGTCCAGCTCCCAGATGCCCGCCGCCTCCCCCGACGCCCCGCCCGCCGTGCAGGCCGCGCTCAGCTTCAACAACGCCATGGCCTCGATGATGGACTTCCTGTTCAGCGGGGTGCTCGTCAAGTTCCCGACGCTGAAACTGGCGTACAGCGAAGGCCAGATGGGCTGGATCCCGTACGCCCTGGAGCGCGCCGACGACGTGTGGCAGGAGCACCGGGCCTGGGGCGGGGTCAAGGACCTGATCCCCGAGCCGCCGTCCACGTACTACTACCGGCAGATGTTCTGCTGCTTCTTCCGCGACAAGCACGGCATCGCCTCGCTGGACGTCGTCGGCCGCGACAACGCCACCTTCGAAACCGACTACCCGCACGTGGACTCGACCTTCCCGCACACCAAGGAGGTCGCCCTCGACCACGTCAAGGGCCTCGACGAGGAAACCGTCTACAAGCTGATGCGCGGAAACGCCATCCGTATGCTCGGCCTCGACTTCGACAAGGACCGGCGGACGGGACGGTAGGCGCAGTGGACCTCACCTACACCGAGGAGGAGCAGGAGTTCCGGGTCCGGCTGCGGGCCTGGCTCGCGCAGGTGCTCCCCGGGCTGCCGCCCAAGCCCTCGCCCGACGACTGGCCGGGCCGCCGCGCCCACGACGCGGGCTGGCAGCGCAGGCTGTACGACGCCGGGTACGCCGGACTGCACTGGCCGGTGGACGCGGGCGGCCGCGGGGCCACCCCCACGCAGCACCTGATCTTCCTGGAGGAGACCGAGCGCGCGGGAGCCCCGTACGTCGGCGCGAACTTCGTCGGGCTGCTGCACGCCGGCCCGACCATCGCCGCCGAGGGCACCGCGGAGCAGCGGGCGCGCTGGCTGCCGCCCGTCCTGCGCGGCGACGAGATGTGGTGCCAGGGCTTCAGCGAGCCGGACGCGGGCTCCGACCTGGCCTCGCTGCGCACCCGCGCGGTCCGCGACGGCGACGAGTACGTGATCACCGGCTCGAAGATATGGACCTCGCACGCGGAGGTGTCCGACTGGTGCGAGCTCTTGGTGCGCACCGACGGGGAGGCCCCCAAGCACCGCGGGATCTCCTGGCTGGCCATGCCGATGGACGCGCCCGGGGTGACGATCAGGCCGCTGCGCACCCTGGCCGGGTCCACGGAGTTCGCGGAGATGTTCCTCGACGAGGTGCGGGTCCCGGTCGCCAACCGGGTCGGCGCGGAGAACGACGGCTGGCGGGTCACGATGGTGACCCTGTCCTTCGAGCGCGGCACCGCCTTCGTCGGCGAGGTCGTCGCCTGCCGGCGCACCCTGGGCGAACTGGCCCGCACCGCGAAGGCCAACGGCCGCTGGGACGACCCGGTGCTGCGGCGCAGGCTGGGCCGGCTGTACGGGGAGTTCGGCGCCCTGTGGCGGCTCACCCAGTGGAACGTCAGCGAGTCCGAGCGCTCCGGCGGGGTCCCCGGCATCGGCGGCAGCGTCTTCAAGCTGGCGTACTCGCACGCGCGCCAGGAGCTGTACGACACGGCCGCCGAGGTGCTGGGGGCCGGGGCCCTCTCGCTGGAGGAGGAGTGGACCCTGGACCGGCTCTCCTCGCTCTCGTACACGATCGCGGCGGGCACCTCGCAGATCCAGCAGAACATCGTGGCCGAGCGGATCCTCGGCCTTCCGAAGGGCAGGTGAGCGTTCCGTGGACTTTCAGCCGACGCAGGACCAGCGGGACCTGCGGGCAGGCGTACGGGACCTCCTCGCGGGCCGGTACGGGCGCGAGGAGCTGCGCGCCTCGGTGGACCGGGCCGCCGCCACGGGCCGGTCCGTGGACCGGGCGCTGTGGCGGGAGCTCGGCGAGGCCGGGTTCTTCGCGCTGCGGCTCCCGGAGGAGGAGGGCGGGGTCGGGCTTGGGCTGCCGGAGGCCGTCCTCGTCTTCGAGGAGGCCGGGCGGGCGCTGCTGCCGGGGCCGCTGGTCGCCACCCACCTGGCCGCCGGGCTGGTCGCGGGGGCCGCGGAGGGGGAGGCGGTGGTGACGGCCTTCGACCTGGAGGGCCCGCTGGTGGCCCACCTCGGCGAGGCCGACGCGGTGCTCGGCGCGGACGGGGAGCCGGTCGAGCCGGCCGGCGGGTACGGCGCGGGGGACCCGGTGCGCTCGGCGGACCCGCTGACCCCGCTGGCGCGGGTGCTGCTGCCGGGGGAGCCGGTGGCGGCCGGCGCGTACCGGGACGCGGGGGCGCTGCTGACGGCGGCGCTGCAGCTCGGCAGCGCGCTGCGCACGGTGGAGCTGGCGGTGCGGTACGCGAAGGAGCGCGAACAGTTCGGGCAGCCGATCGGGGCGTTCCAGGCGGTCAAGCACCTGTGCGCGCAGATGCTGGTGCGGGCCGAGGTGGCCCGTACGGCGGTCTACGCGGCGGCGGTGACGGCCGATCCGGCGGAGGTGGCCGGGGCCAAGCTGCTGGCCGACGAGGCCGCCGTGCGCAATGCCCGGGACTGTCTGCAGGTGCACGGCGGGATGGGCTTCACCTGGGAGGCGGACGTGCACCTGCACCTGAAGCGGGCGTGGGTGCGGGCGGAGCAGTGGCGGACGGCGGCGCAGGCGGAGGAGGCGCTCGCGGCGGAGCTGCTGGCGGTGGCGGAGTAGGGGGCCGAGCAGGGGGGCGGCGGAGTAGCGGGGGGCGGCCTGTCGCCTGCTCGCTCGCTGTGACGGAGGGGTGCGGGAGGGACGGCGCGGGACGCATGTCCGATTACAGAGAGTTGATATCGGTTTGTGTCCTTCGCCCGACTCATTGCGGCCCGGAGACGAGGGGCCGCTCCGGTACGCTCCCGGGAATGCGAGCGGTTGAGCGGCGCGAGCGCCGCACAGTATGCACCACGCCCACTCCTTCACGCTGGAATATGCCCGAAGCGCTTGTTGTGGTGACTGTATGTCAACCATGCTGCTCCGCAAGGGGGTCACACTCGGTGACCCCGCCCTGTCGCGAGGCGAAGTGTCCGCCGGTTCGGATGGTGTGAGCGGTGCAGGTGCTTCAGGTTCAGCTGGAGGTAGGACCGGACCCCGCCGAGGTCGGCCGGGCCCGCCGATGGGCCCGCTCCCGGCTCGCGGGCTGCGGCATAGGGGATGACGAGCCGCTCGCCGAGACGCTGATCCTGCTGATCTCCGAACTGGTCACCAACGCCGTCGTGCACACAGGCTGTCCGGCCGTGCTGCGCATGCTCTTCGGGGAGCCGGGGGTGCGGGTGGAGGTCGCGGACGCGAGCGACCGGGCGCCCTCCCCGCGGCAGGCCGCCGGGGACGATACGGGCGGCCGCGGGCTGGAGCTGGTGGACGGACTGGCGGACCGCTGGGGCTGGCAGCGCGAGGGCGCCGGGAAGCGGATCTGGTGCGAGATCGACCGCGCGGAGAAAGCTGCGGAGAAGAGCGCGGGGGACCTCGCGGCGGACGTCCCGGGCGGGCCGGAGATCCAGGGCTCGATCCGGGAACCGCGCGTGTACCTCTAACGAGGTGTTGACGGTTCGTCAACTGGTGATCACTCTTGTGTTGAACGATTCGTCGCGAGGGGACGCCAAGGGTCAGTCCTGCCTTGACGAGTGCGGGTCGTGGGGTGGCGGCCGCCGTGCCGCGCTCGGGGCGTGCATGCGCGCCGCCGCCACCCGCAGAACCACTCCTCTTGACGCGCCGCTCGCGCGGTGCGGCACTGGCGGGCCTCACCGGCTTCGCGCCGCTGCGCCGGACTCCGTCCGTCGATGGCCGCAGCACCACTTCGGGGAGCTGGTCAGAGCGGCCAGTCCTTCTCGGCCGTGAAGTTGGTGCCACCGACCTGCAATGCGATGGCCTGGCCAGGTCGTCTTGGAGGGTGAGGGGGGTGTGGCCGGGTGGAGCCATCCGAAGAAACGTTTGCGGAGTTCGTCGCGGCAGCCGGACTCCCGTTGCTCCGCACCGCGCGGCTGCTGACGGGCGACTGGCATCTGGGGCAGGACCTGGTGCAGGTCACGCTGGCCAAGGTGTACGACCGCTGGGCCCGCGCGGGCCGGTACGACGCGCCGATCGGCTACGCGCACAAGGTCATGGTCACCACGTACTGCACCTGGCGCCGGAGGCGTTGGCACCACGAGCTTCCCCACGCGGCGCTGCCCGATGCCGTCGGCGGCTCCGTCGAGCCCGCCGCCGAGGCGGTCGCCGCCACGGACCTGCTCGAACGCGCCCTGCTCAGCCTGCCGCGGCGCCAGCGGGCCGTCCTGGTGCTGCGCTTCTACCAGGACCTGACCGTCGAGCAGACGGCGGAGATCCTGGGCTGCCCGAACGGCACGGTGACCAGCCTGGCCGCGCGGGCGCTGACCCGTTTGCGGGCCCGCCCCGACCTCTGGCCGGGCGGCGGTACGAGTGAGGAGGAGGTCCGGTGAACGGATTCCCCGAAGAAGAGCTGCGCCGCGCCCTGCACGCGCTGGCGGACCGGCCGGCGGTGCCGGTCGCGGCGCCGACGCCGCACGGTGCCGTCCGGGCGGCCGCTCGCATCCGCCGGCGCCGCCGGGCGGCCGGAGCGGGGCTGGCGGCGGCGGCCGTCGCGGTGCTGGCCGTCCTCGCCCCTCCGTGGACCTGGGTCGACGGGTCCCGGACGGGGACCCTGCCCGCAGCGTCCGCGGGACCGCCGAGCGCGCCGGCCGTGCCGACGGCGCCGGCCGATCCGAGCGGCCCGGCGCTCGGGGTCCCGTACCCGCACGAGCTGTACGTGCACTGCGGGATCCGGTACACGAAGTTCGGCGGCCGCTGGTGGGGCGCCGAGCCGGAAGTGCCCGAGGAGGCCCTGGACCCGGCCGTCAGGGTGAACCCGTACACGGCGGGCACGATGGTGCTGGTCTCGGCCGGTGAGGCGCGGTTCGTCCGCCGCGCCCCGGACCTCGCGGTCACCTTCCGGCCCCTGGCGGTCGAACCGCCGCCCTGCCGCTGAGAGTTGGCGATGAGCGCCCGGTGCCCGGCGTCGAGTGCTCGCGGCCCGCGTGGAACCATGAGGTGTTCATGACGTATCTCTGTTCGTGGTGCGTCGTCCCACCCCGAAGGCCCCCGAAGGCCCACCCTCATCGCAGGAGGAGCGCATGGCAAACCCGTACGAGGTGACGCCTCCACCCGCCCCGAGGCGCCGTGGGGGCAGACTCCCCGGCTTCCTCGTTCTCGTCCTGGTCGCCGCAGGCATCTACGGAGCCTCCCAGTGGCTCGGCGAGGACGGCGGCACGAGTGACGCCAAGGCCTCGGCCTCCGCTTCCGCGTCTGCCTCCGCCAAGCCGTCCAAGGACCCCGGGAACCCGGAGTCCTCCTCCGACACGTCGAGTACGTGGGCGGTGGGCGATTGCGGCGGCCCCGACCCGGACAACAAGCCGGACGGCTACCGGCCGCAGAAGTGCTCGGCGTCCGGTGCCACCTTCAAGGCGATAGACATCAAGGACGCCAGCATCCTGCCGGGCGCGATCCAGTGCCCGCCCGGCACCGATCTGCTGATCCAGGTGAGCATTTCCTACGGCTCCGCGAAGTCGGGCGGCATCCCCACCAACACCGTCTGCGGCCGCAATCTGACCGGCGAGCACCCGGGTGACGCGGGTGCCGGCGGCGGCCAGCTGGTGCCGGGCGACTGCGTGACCGACCAGGCCCGGGAAGTGCCGTGCGCCTCGGGCGGTCCGGGCGCGTACGAGGTGCTCGGCCTGGTCAAGACGAAGGCCGAGTGCCCGTCCGGGACCACCGAGCCGATGCAGCTGACCATGGCGGTGGGCCGCCCGTACGACGTGATCTGCGCCAAGGGCTGACCGCGGGGACTCACCGGCCGGGGCGGTGCGGGACGGTCAGCCGGAGGTAGTCGACGGGCCGGACCCGCCACTCGGCGCGGATGCCGTCGCGCAGGACGATGCTGAAACCGGCGACCTCGCCCCGGTGCAGGGCGGCGAGCGCGGGAACCCGGCCGCCGCCGTCGGACCAGGCGAGGGCGCGGGCCGCTTCGTCCGGAGACAGGGCGAAGGGGTGCGTGGTCCGGATCTGCACCCGGATCAGCCGGACGGCTTCCTCGGGGGTGTCGAGCATGGCCCGGTCCAGCAGTTCGGGCCTCCGGTCGGCGTACGCGTCCGCGTAGCAGAGCGCCTCGAACCAGAACCCGGCCAGGATCGCCACGGTCGCGTCCCGGGCGGGAGTGGTGGACGGTGTGCGATGTTGTCGCGCGAGCATGGGGATGCCTCCTGCCGAGTGGCGGGGCCGCCCCCTCCGGGCCGCGACGAGCGGCGGTGCGGGTGCGGCGCTGGGACTCCCCCGCAACCGGCGCAGGGCAGAGGGGAGTTGCGCCACTCGTGTCCGCGGCCTGGTGGACCGCTCAGTGCATGGTGACGTACTGCGACGGTAGCGTCACGGACGGCCCCGTCGCAATGGTGTGCCGTCCCAAAGGTGCGCCGGAATGTGCCAGACGCCCCTCACCTGGGGAGGCGAGGGGCGCCGGGGTGTGTGGTGCGTCAGATCAGGTGATCGAACTCCCCGGCCTTGACGCCGAGGATGAAGGCCCGCAGCTTTTCCACCGAGGTGGTCACGACCACGTCCGGGTCGTCACTCTCCCGCATCTTGATCGCGCCGGCGACGGGCGCCAGTTCGACGCAGCTCTGATTGTCGTCCGGCCCCGAGAACGAGGACTTCTGCCATTTGATTCCGTCGGTCATGCGCCTTGACTCACACTTCCTGAGCGATGCGGTGAATGTGTTCCCTCGACTCTTCCGTGCCGAGCGCGATCGACTCGATGGATTCGAGCAACCCCCGGTACTTGACGAGTTGAGCCTCTGCGTCCAGGAACCCGCTGTCGAAAGCGGTGTCGATCTGGACGGTGTCGAGCGCCGGAATGGCAGCCCCTGCGTAGAGCATCGAGTGCACCGAGCCCGTGATCTGCCGGTCGAACGGGATGATGCGGACGGTGAGCGACGGCCAGTGCGAGACCTCTTGGAGGAACGCCAGCTGCTCGCGCATGGTCTCCGCGTCGCAGTAGCGCATGCGCAGGGCCGCCTCGTGGATGAACGCCTCGAAAGGGGTGGGGCGCGGGCGGTCGAAGATGACCCTGCGCCGCGTGCGGTGCTCGACGCGCGTGCTCAGCTCGGCCGCCGGAAGGTCGGACATGCCGCTGCGGATCAGGCTGCGCGCGTAGGCCTCGGTCTGGAGCTGCCCCGGTACGTAGAGCATCTCGATCACGCGGAGGTAGGCGGCGTGGAATTCGAGTTCGGCCACGTCCAGGAACCCCGGTGAGAGGGTGCGCTGGTACTCGGTCCACCACCCCTTGGCGCGTTCTTCGGCCATGCCCGCAAGGGCGTCGACCAGGTGCTTGTCCGTTGCCGAATAGTGGGCGGCCAGTCGGCGGACCCGCTCGTCGCTGACTCCGTAGCGGCCGGATTCGATGTGGCTGATCTGAGCGCGTTCACCGCCCAAGTAGGCCGCTGCCGTGGAGCCGTTCATGCCGGCCTTCTCGCGCAGCTTGCGAAGCTCGGCGCCCAGTCGCTGCTGGCGGGCCGTCGGGTAGCTCCTTGGCGGCATGACCCCTCCCCTCTGGTTCGGGTACGAGTGTGCCGTGGCCGCCCCGCCGAGGTCCACTCGTTCGGATGTTACGGACGTCCCACTGTTGTGCCGTCCCAATGTTGTGCCCTACGTTCTCGGCATCGGACAACCGGGTCGATGCCCGAGGTGCAGCCACCCGCCCGCCATTTGGCCGGGTGGTGGCCAGAGCCACGGGGCGCGTGCTCGGCTACCGCATCGTCTGCCAGGGGAGAGAACGTGACGCACGCGAAGGCGTTAGGGCTCAGCTACCGGATGATCGCGCCGAGTCGGGCCGAGACGCCACGGGTTGCCAGGGAGTGGGTGGCGTTGATCCTGCGGGGCGCGGGGATTCGACCACCTCGTGGAGGCGGCCCGGCTGTGCACGTCCGAGCTGGTGACGACGCGTACCGTCATACCCGGACCGAGGTGATCGGCGTCGATGTCGACGTCACGGGCGGGCGGGTCACCGTAGAGGTGCGCGACGGCGGACCGCTGCTGCGGACGGTCGGCGGCGGGCCGCTCGATGCGCGGGGGCGGGGGCTCGTCCTCGTGGGGGCGTACTGCGAGGACTGGGCGGTGGTCACCGGCGACGGCGGGACCGTGGTGTGGTTCCGGCTCGGCGGGTGAGCGGCCTCGGCCGCCGGTGCCGGGTGGGGAAGGCCGGCACCGCGGGAGTCCTCTTTCGGGGCGTGGAAGCAGGAGCCGGGGCCGCCCTCGACCCTCTCGCCGTCGAGGTGGTAGCGGATCCTGCCTTCCAGGACGAGGACGCTCTCGGTTCCGTTGTGGGTGTGGGCCGGCGGGCCCCAGCCCACCGGGACGGTGATTTTCGGCGAGGGTCTTCTCAGCCATGGCCAACGCCTCCGAGGGAGTCGGCCTGGGCGAGGACTACGAGCAGCCGGGCCCGGTGGTCGGCGCAGCGTTCGGGATGTCGATCCGGCGAGTCTCCCCGCAGCCGCCTCCCCGCAGGCCGGGGGCCGCGCGGCGCGATGGCCTGCGGGAGACAATGACGGAGGGGTTGCCGTCGCGGGAAAGAGGATCGTGATGAGCGATGCAGTTCTGAGAATCCTGCGCCTTCAATGCGAAAAGTCCAGCGAGGATGGGGGCGATGAAGTGAGCATGCGCCTCGACGGCGTTCCGGTCTGGCCGGCCGTCGGCGAGCGCCCGTACCCGCCGATGACGAGCGGGCAGGACATCGGGTTCGCGAGGGACGTGCTGTTCAACCACGCCGATGCGGTCGTCGCTCTCTACGATCTCGACGATCTCACCCCCGAAGACAATCTCGGCAGCATCAGGATCCCTGCCAGCGAGGCGGGTACGGGGGAGCACATCCGAGACGTCCTCGGCCCCGAGTCGCACTACAAGCTGACCTACAGGGTCGGGAAGATCACGTTCTGAGGTTCCGAGCCCGCGGCGGTGCGCCCCCGCCCTGTCGGAGCGGGGGCGGGCGGGCAGGTCAGAGGATGGCGACCGGGGCCACCGGGGTGCCCACCGCGCCGACGAAGGGTTCCGGCATGGCCGAGAGGAGGAACGCGTAGCGGGAATCTTCCGCACAGGCTGTGGACAACTTTTCGAGGTTCCAGTTCTGGCCCTGGTGCATGCCCATCTCGACCAGGTCCAGCGCGTGCACCGGCAGCCACAGGTTCTCTATCTCCGGCGGGAAGATCTCGAAGGTCAGGGTGTCGTTCGCGACGGCCGCCACGTCCCGCGCGTGGAACCACTCGGGCGTACGGACGGACAGCCCGGGCGACGGGTAGCCGTAGCCGTGTTTGTCGCCCGCCAGGTAGACCTGCACCTGGCCGGTGCGGACCAGGACGATGTCGCCCGCGCGGACGGTGACCCCGCCGAACTCCTCCGCCTGCTCCAGGTCCTCCGGGGTGACCGCGTGGCCTCCGGGGAGCCGGTCCAGGCCCTTGGCGCGGGCCACGTCCAGCAGGACCCCGCGCGAGACGATGTGCCCGGCCTTGTCGATGCCGCTGAACTCGGCGCGGCCGTGCGCCGTGATGGTGCCGGCCGGGCGGCCGTTGTAGATCTTCCCCGAGTGCGAGACGTGCGTGAGCGCGTCCCAGTGCGTGCCGGCCTGGAGCCCGAAGGTCACCGCGTCGTCGCTGCACGCCACCGTGCCCGGGCCGAAGAGTTCCTGGTTGATCTGCACCATCGTGTGCAGCGGGTTGATCCGGCCGGGGATCATGCCGGACTGCACTCCGTCCTCCTTGAGCGGCAGCGCGAGCGGGATCCGGCGCCCGGTGCGGATCTCGGCCGCCGCCGCCCGGACCACCTCGTCGGTGATGAGGTTGAGGGTGCCGATCTCGTCGTCGGCGCCCCACCGGCCCCAGTTGTTGACGCGCTTGGCGATGTCGTGGAACTCGGCGGGCATGGCCATGGATCTCATCAGCTCCTCGAAGCGAAATGAACTGCGGTGGCGAACTGGGGCTTGTGCTGGCGCATCCGACTGCCCATAGAATCTAACGGACCGTCAGAAAACGCGGGAAGGGGCCGGACGTGGGGAACTTCTTGGCAGGCAAAGTCGTCGCCGTCACAGGCGCCGGCCGGGGCATCGGGCGGGCCGTGGCACTCGCCGCGGCCGCCGAGGGTGCCAAGGTCGTCGTCAACGACTACGGCGTGGGGATGGAGGGCAACGAGCCCACCAGCGAGATCGCCGAAGCGGTGGTGAAGGAGATCGTCGCCGCGGGCGGCGAGGCCGTCGCCGTGGCCGACGACATCTCGACCATGGCGGGCGGCCAGCGCATAGTCGACACCGCGCTCGCCCAGTACGGACGCATCGACGGAGTCGTGTGCGTCGCCGGCATCCTGCGCGAGCGGATGCTGTTCAACATGTCCGAGGAGGAGTGGGACCCGGTGGTCGCCACCCACCTCAAGGGCACGTTCACCGTCTTCCGCGCCGCCTCCGCCGTCATGCGGCGCCAGGGCACCGGCACGCTGATCGGCTTCACCAGCGGCAACCACCAGGGCTCGGTTGCCCAGGCCAACTACAGCGCGGCCAAGGGCGGGATCATCTCGCTCGTCCGCTCCGCCGCGCTGGGGCTGGCCAAGTACGGGGTCACCTCCAACGCCGTCGCACCCGTCGCGCGCACCCGGATGTCGGCCAACGTGCCGATGGAGCTCAAGGAGATCGGCGAGCCCGAGGACGTGGCCGCGCTCGTCACCTACCTGCTCTCCGACAAGGCCGTGGCCGTCGGCGGCGAGAAGATCACCGGGCAGGTCTACACGATCGCCGGCCCGAAGATCGCCGTCTGGGCCCAGCCCCGCGAACTGCGCGCCGGCTACGCCGAGGGCTCCTGGACCCCCGAGAAGATCGCCGACTTCCTGCCCGGGACCGTCGGCACCGACCCGATGCCGATGCTCGCCCAGCTCGAAGCCATGGCCAAGGCGGCGGCCGCCAAGGACCGCCCCAACGCGTAGCCCCCGGCCGGGTGTTCAGAGTGGATGGGCGCGTACGCGTGCCACGGCGCGAGAGACCGGACCGGAGGGGGCACTGACCATGGACTTCGGCTTCGACGACGAGGACGAGATGTTGCGCGGCCAAGCCCGGGAGTGGCTGGCGGAGCACCTCACGGGGCCGTACGAGGAGGCCGTCGGCCTCGGTGGCCCCGGCAGCGAGCACGAGGGGGTCGAGGTCCGCCGCGCCTGGGAGCGCGAGTTGGGGCGGGCCGGCTGGATCGGCCAGGGCTGGGAGACGGGAGGAGGTGACGCGTACGGCAACCGGCGCCTCTCCCTCACCGGGCAGGTGGTCTGGGCGGAGGAGTACGCGGCTGCGCGCGCCCCGGCCCGGGTCGGCCACATCGGCGAGAACCTCCTCGCGCCGACGCTGATCGCCTACGGCTCCCCGGAGCAGCGGGCCCGCTTCCTCCCCGGCATCGCCCGCGGCGAGGAGCTGTGGTGCCAGGGCTACTCGGAGCCGGGGGCCGGCTCCGACCTCGCGGGGATCCGTACGACGGCGGTACGGGACGCGGCCGATGGGCTGTTCCGGGTCACCGGGCAGAAGATCTGGACCTCCCTCGCCCAGGACGCCGACTGGTGCTTCGTCCTGGCGCGCACCGGGGCCGGGTCCGAGCGGCACCGCGGGCTGTCCTTCCTCCTCGTCCGCATGGACCAGCCGGGCAAGGTCGAGGTCCGGCCGATCCGGCAGATGTCGGGGACCTCCGAGTTCAACGAGGTGTTCTTCGACGGTGCGGTCGCCGACGAGGTCGTCGGCGGCGAGGGCAACGGCTGGTCCGTGGCCATGGGACTGCTCGCGCTGGAGCGCGGGGTCTCCACGCTCGTCCAGCAGATCGGCTTCGCGGCCGAACTGGAGCGGGTGGTCCGGGCGTACGTGGCTGCGGGCGCGGGCGACCCGGTCCTGCGCGAACGCCTCGTACGGCAGTGGGCCGAGCTGCGCACGATGCGGTGGAACGCGCTGCGGACGCTGGGCGCCGAGGGCGGGGACCCCGGCGCGCCCAGCGTGGCCAAGCTGCTGTGGGGCGGCTGGCACCGGCGGCTCGGGGAGCTGGCGGTGGAGGTCAGGGGCGCCGTGGCCACGGCCGGGCCGGGGCACTGGTCGCAGGGGACCCCGTACGAACTCGGACTCGACGAGGAGCAGCGGCTGTTCCTGTTCACCCGCGCCGACACCATCTACGGCGGCTCGGACGAGATCCAGCGCAACATCATCGCCGAGCGCGTGCTCGGCCTGCCTAAGGAGTCCAGTTGAGAGGCGTCGTATTCGACGGCAAGCAGGCCCAGGTGGTCGAGGATCTGGAGATCCGGGACCCGGGGCCGGGGGAGGTGCTGGTCGCGATAGCGGCGGCCGGTCTGTGCCACAGCGATCTGTCGGTGATCGACGGGACGATCCCGTTCCCGCCGCCGGTGGTGCTCGGGCACGAGGGTGCGGGCGTGGTGGAGGCGGTCGGGTCCGGGGTCACGCACGTTGTGCCCGGCGACCACGTCTCGCTGTCCACGCTCGCCAACTGCGGGGCGTGCGCGGACTGCGACCGCGGCCGGCCGACGATGTGCCGCAAGGCGATCGGGATGCCGGGGCAGCCGTTCTCGCGGGGCGGCAAGCCGCTCTTCCAGTTCGCGTCGAACTCGGCCTTCGCCGAGCGGACGATCGTCCGGGCCGTGCAGGCGGTGAAGATCCCCATGGACATCCCGCTGACCTCGGCCGCGCTGATCGGCTGCGGGGTCCTGACGGGCGTGGGCGCCGTGCTGAACCGGGCGAAGGTGGACCGGGGCGAGACGGTGGTCGTCATCGGCACCGGCGGCATCGGGCTGAACGTGCTCCAGGGCGCGCGGATCGCGGGCGCCACCACCATCGTGGCGATCGACGCGAACCCGGCGAAGGAGGCGGTGGCCCGGCAGTTCGGCGCCACGCACTTCATCGACGCCTCGGCGGTGGCGGACTCCTCGGCGGCCGTGAAGGAGGTCCTGCCCACGGGCGCGGACCACGCCTTCGAGTGCGTGGGCAACGTCAAGCTGATCCGGCAGGCGATCGACCTGCTGGACCGGCACGGACAGGCGGTCCTGCTGGGCGTGCCCGGCTTCACGGAGGAGGCGGCCTTCCAGGTCTCGTCCATGTACCTGGACAAGACGATCATGGGCTGCCGGTACGGGTCCTCGCGCCCGCAGCGGGACATCGCGCTCTACGCGGAGCTCTACCGGCAGGGCAAGCTGCTGCTGGACGAACTGGTCACGGAGGTCTACCCGGTCGAGGACTTCGCCAAGGCCGTGGACGACGCCCACCACGGACGGGTGGCCCGCGGGGTCCTCACGTTCTGAGCCGGCCTGACCCGTGACCGGCCCTGCTCCCTGGAGCGGGGCCGGCCACGGCGTGTTCAGTACCGCCGCTTGACGACCCAGGTCAGGGCCAGCAACGGGGTCAGGCTCGCGAGGGAGGCGGGCAGCCGGTTGTCGCCGGCGACCTGGAATTCGAGGGCGACGGGCAGCAGCAGGACGATCCCGCACAGCAGGATCGCGAGGGCCGGCAGGTGGGTGCCGGGCCGGAAGCGGCGCAGCTTCTCCATGTCCGACGGGTCCATGTACGACTTGGTGATGGCGGCCGCGACGCCGGACCACAGCAGGCCGAAGAACGCGGCGATGGGGGAGCCGAGCCAGGCACGGGTCATGAAGGGGCGTTCGGCCACGCCCTCCTCGGGGTGGGCCGGGGCGAAATGGGCGTCCACCTGCATGCCCGGCTCGGGGAAGCGGCTGGTGGTGTACCCCTCCAGGGTGACTTCCCGGGGCCCGCTGTCGAAGGGGACGCGGACGACGAGGTCCGTGTCGTACGAGCCGTGGCTGTCCTGGGTGGGCGGTGTGTGAACCGGTTCGCCGACCAGCCGGACGATCTCCACCTTGCGGCTGTCGTACCCGACCCGATCGAGCCGCTCGATCTCCATGCCGTCCTTGCTGGAGCCGGTGAACAGCACCACGAGGGCGGCGGCCACGGCGAACGGCACGCCGATGGCGAAGAGGTAGGCCAGCCGCTCGTCCCCGGGGCGGTAGCCGGGAGGCGTCCACGGCTTGTCCAGCGGCCCGATCCGGGCCCGGTACGAGGCCACGACCCAGCAGCAGGCGAAGGCGGCGGAGGCTCCGGCGAATGCCAGCTCGGCCGTCAGCGGCGGGTACGGGGACACCGGGGTCAGCGCGCAGAAGATCGCGCCGATCGCACTGGCCGCCATGAGCCAGCCCGTGATGCCGGTCCACCGGCTGCGACCCGGCTCGTAGTACGTGTGTCTCATGGCCCCCGCCCGTTCGAGATCCGCAGGATAGCGGCGGGGCGGGCGGTCCTTTCGAGCAGGCCGTGTCAGCCGGTGAAGCGGCCGAAGCGGCCCTTGTGGAAGAGGAGGGGCTCGCCCTCGCCGGCCGCGCCCATGGCCTCGACCTTGCCCACCACGATGAGGTGGTCCCCGCCGGTGTGCACGGCGTGGATCCGGCAGTCGATCCAGGCGGGCACCGCGTCGAGCTGCGGTGAGCCCGTGGCGGGGGCCGGGGTGTGGGCGACCCCGGCGAACTTGTCGGCGCCGCTGACGGCGAAGGCCCGGCACAGCTCGCCCTGTTCGGCGCCGAGGATGTTCACGCAGAACACCCCGGTCCGGGCGATGCGGGGCCAGGTGGTCGACGTACGGGCCACCATGAAGGTGACCAGCGGCGGGTCGAGGGAGAGCGAGGCGAAGGACTGGCAGGCGAAGCCGGCCGGACCGTCCTCGTCCTCGCCGGGCGGGGAGGTGATGATCGTGACCCCGCTGGCGAAGTTCCCCAGTACGGCCCGGAATTCGGCGGGGCTGACGGGCGCGCGCTCGTCTGCGCCGACGGCCCGCAGATCGGGGCGGGGCAGTGCTTCGACGGGCTCGGTCCCGGGCTCCGCGGCGGCGGAGGTGGGGGAGCCGACTGATCTGAGGTATCGGACGACGGTGGCCGCCATCCCTGCATGTCCCATCACATCACCGATTGAAGCTGACGGTTCGTCAGATGGGAAGGGGAGTGTAGGGTCCACGTTCGTTGAACGTGTTCAATAGTGTGGGGATGGGGGCTCGTCATGTCGAACCAGGTGGTCGCCGCGCGGCGGAGCAGGCGCTCCTGGACCGGCATCGCGCCCGGTGCGGAAGCCGTCGCCGGGGCGCAGTTCCTCGTCGGGGCACTGTTCTGGTGGGTCTCCCCGGGGCAGAGCGACGCGTACGGCGTGGGCTACGGAACGTTCGCCATCGGCCTGATCCTCGAGGTGGCCTTCGGGTGCGTCTTCCTTCCGCCGCTCGCGGCCGCGGCGGGCTGGGTGCACGGCACGCTCTTCACCATCCCGGTGGTGGCGCTCTCGAACGCCGTGGGCGTGCGCGCCCGGACCCCCGCGGCCCGGTGGGCCCCGCCGGTGCTGGTTCTGCTCGCCGGCGTGTACGCCGCACCGGTGGCCCTGCTGATCCGCACCTCGTACGCCGCCACGTGGGGCTGGATCGCGGCCGCCGGGGTGCTCCCCGCGGGGGTCGCGGTGTACGCGCGGACGCGGCAGCGGACGAAGCTCCGGGTGCGGCTGTGGACGCTGGCGGCGACCGGGATCGCGGTACCCGCCGCCTTCGTCGCGGGCTTCCTCGCGCCCCCGTACCAGGCGCCGGTCCTGGAACGCGCCGACTACGTCGGCGTGTGGACCGGCTCCGGCGTCAGCCTGGAACTCGACGAGCAGGGGGCGGCGACGGCGACGGGCCTGCCGGTGGACGACGGATTCGGCGCAGCGGACCGCTGTTCGGGGCACGGGACGTGGAGGCACGTCGAGGGGACGGCCGCCGGCTCCGCCCCGGGCGTGGCCCTGTCCGTCGAGGCCTGCGACGAGGCTCCGCGGTACTGGAAGACGGCGGGCACGGCGGAGGCGCCGCAGCTGTTCGTGCTGATCGGCGACCCGGACGGCGGAGACGTGCGGGTGCTGCGGAAGCGGGCGGGGTAGGCCGTCGGGGCCGGCGGGCCGGCCGGCCGGGTCCGGGGTGTGCTGGGAGGCGCGGCGCACGGGTGCGGGTGCGGGTGCGGGTGTGGGTGTGGGCGCGGGCGTGGCGCAGCCGTACGGGTGATTCCACCGCCGTGCGGAGCCCCCCTGGAGCGCGGGCCCCTACGGGCTCGGCATCGTGGCGGGGGACCGGACCGGACCCCGCAGCAGCGGCGCACGCACAGGAGGACCCTCATGCTCGGCACCGATTTCCGCAAGGGATCGCCCAACTGGCTCGACCTCGGGAGCCCCGACACCGACGGGGCCGTCTCGTTCTACACCGGCGTCTTCGGCTGGGAGTACGTCTCACTCGGCCCGGAGGCGGGCGGCTACGGCTTCTTCCAGGTCGACGGCAAGACCGTAGCCGCCCTCGGGCCGCTCACCGAGGAGGGCGCCACCCCGGCCTGGATGCTGCACTTCAACACCCCCGACATCCAGGAGACGGCGGCGGCCGTCAGGGCGGGCGGCGGAGTGGTGCGCGTGGAGCCCGGGGACGTCATGGGGGAGGGCTGGCTGGCGCAGTTCACCGACCCGCAGGGCGCTGAGTTCGCGTGCTGGCAGCCGGGGAAGACCGTCGGGCTGGGGCTGACCTCCGAGGAGAAATCCCTGGTCTGGGCGGAGCTGCACGCGCCCGATCCGGTCGCCGCCATCGAGTTCTACGCCGGCCTCTTCGGGTGGCGCTCCGTCGAGATGCAGGCACCCGGGATGACGTACCGGGTGCTGAGCATCGCCGACGGGGACCAGGAGGACGGCTCCTTCGGCGGGGTCGCACCGCAGGGCGACGGCGCGGGCGAGGGCGCCGGGGCGAACGAAGTCCCGCGCTGGGTGCCGTACTTCAACGTCGCCGACGTGGACGCGACCGTAGCCGCGATCCGGGGTGGCGGGGGCTCGGTCCTGATGCCCGCCGCCGACGTCCCGGAGGTCGGCCGGATGGCGTGGGCCGCGGACCCGACGGGAGCGGTGTTCGCGCTGCTCACGCCGGACCCGCAGATGTAGGTGCGGGTGGGGGGTGGGGGGTGCGGGTGCGGGTGTGCGTGTGGGTGCGGTTACCGGCCGAGGTACTTCGGGGTGCGGCGCTCGACGAAGCTCGCGACGCCCTCGTTCGCGTCGGCCGTGGTCATGTTGAGCTCCTGGGCGTTGGCCTCGGCGGCGAGCGCGGTCGCCCGGTCACCGTCCAGGGAGGCGTTGACGAGCTGCTTCGTCAGGGCCAGGGCGCGGGTGGGGCCCTGCGCGAGGCGCTCCGCCCACTCCCGGGCGGTGTCCTCCAGGGCCTCGGCGGGCACCACCTTGTTGACCAGGCCGAGCCGCTCGGCCTCGGCCGCCGGGACGGCGTCCCCGAAGAACATCAGCTCCTTCGCCTTCTGCGGGCCGACGAGGCGGGGGAGGAGGTACGCGCCCCCGCCGTCGGGGACTAGGCCGCGGCGGACGAACACCTCGATGAAACGGGCCGGTTCAGCGGCGATGACCAGGTCGCAGGCGAGCGCGAGGTGGGCGCCGATGCCGGCCGCGGTGCCGTTCACGGCGGCGATGACCGGCTTCTCGCAGTCGAGCACTGCGGTGATCAGGCGCTGCGCGCCGAGCCGGATCATGCGGGCCACGTCCCCGGCGACCCGCTCCGCCGGGGCGGCGGGGGCTCCGCGGAGGTCGGCGCCCGCGCAGAAGCCCTTGCCGGTGGCGGTGATGACGACGGCCCGCACGTCGGGGTCGGCGGAGGCTTCGGCGAGCAGCCCGATGACGCGCTCGCGCTGGTCCCAGGTGACGGCGTTCATGGCCTCCGGCCGGTTGAGGGTGATCCAGGAGACGCCGCTCTCGAAGCGGTGGAGGACTTCGTCCTCGGGGGTGCCGGTCATGGTGTGGAACTCCTGTTCGTTCGTGGTGGGGTGCGGCGCGGCGCGGCGCCGTTGCCGGGGACCAGTCCCCGGGCCCCTGCGCCTCAAACGCCGGCGGGGCTGGGTTGTGGTGGGCGTGGGTTTGTCTGCGGGTGGGGGCCGG
>NZ_JBWJVM010000097.1:0-28191 GCF_056428985.1 Streptomyces sp. CA189
ATAGTGTTTCGGTGGTCATAGCGTTAGGGAAACGCCCGGTTTACATTCCGAACCCGGAAGCTAAGCCTTTCAGCGCCGATGGTACTGCAGGGGGGACCCTGTGGGAGAGTAGGACGCCGCCGAACAACCCGCCCTTTTAGCTCAGTCGGTAGAGCGTCTCCATGGTAAGGAGAAGGTCAACGGTTCGATTCCGTTAAAGGGCTCCAAAACGAGAAGGCCCCCGCCATTGGCGGGGGCCTTTTTGCGTTTCCGGTTCCGCGAGTATTCTTCGAGTTGATCTTGAAGATTTTGTTCATGGGGAGGAACGCGTGATGTCGGATCAGACTCCGGCCGAGGCCGAGTTCGAACAGGCCTGGGCCGACGAGAGGTATACCCGGGCGGTTCTGCCGGCCGTGGACGTGAATCGGATTCTGGGGGAGCGGTACGTCACCGGAGAGCCGGTGGCCCTGGACCGGGCGGGGATCTGGGACATGGAAGTCCGGAAGGCCGGCAATCCCGGCTCCTTCATTCCGCAGGTCATAAAGGAGGGCACTGCCTCCGCCTGGGTGCCGGGCCGCAAGGGTGCGGAGCTGGGGGCCGAGTTCGTCCGGCAGTCGCAGCAGAGGCTGTGGCTCGCGCCGGACGAGTACGGACTCGTGCTCGAAGAGACGTACCTGAACCACGACCGGCAGGTGGTCACCTTCCTCGGCCGGGCGACCGTCGCCGACGTACAGGGCGGCCCCCTGCACGCGGACGACCGCCAGCCGCTGTTCCACGTGCAGCACGGGGTCGCGGGTACCGACGAGCAGCCGCTGAACACCTGGCGGATCGTCCTGCTGACCGAGGAGCCGGACGACCGGCTGGTGAAGGTCTTCGACCGGATGGCTGGTGATCCTTGGCTGCCCGAGTTCGTCGAGCTGTACGTCCGGGACGTGCTGGGGATCGGGCTGACGCGTCGGGGTGACGTCTGAGTCAAGCCCCGAATCTTCGGGTCGTGACCAGGGGCGGGGTTCGGGGCGTAATGGGATCAGCAGGAGTCCCAGTCCCTCGATCCACGGGAGGAACGCTCATGAGTACCGAACGGATCCGACACCTCGTCCACACGTTCAGGACGGCCTTGGCTGCCGACGGCGCCTCCCCGTCCCCGTCCCCGTCTCTTCCCTCTTTCCGGTCCGACGCCGGCCGTGACGCGGTCGTCGATACGGGCAGTACGCCCTGGACCGCGGAAATGGCAGCCCCGTCGTTCATGATCCTCGTTGCGGGGCCTCGTCGGTGAGTGGCGTGGCGCGGCGGCGGCCTCAGTCGCCGTCGCGCTGCCGGGGGATGCGGAAGGCCAGGATGGCCATGTCGTCGGAGGCCGGTTCCGCGGCGAAGCGTTCCACCGCGCGCAGGACGCGCGAGGCGACGGCGCCGGCGGTGAGCCCCGTACAGGTGGTGAGGACCTCGGTGAGGCCGTCGTCGCCGAGCATGCGGGAGCCCTCGCGGCGTTCGGTGACGCCGTCGGTGACACAGAGCAGGACGTCGCCCGGGTCCAGGGTCAGGGTCTGCTCGTAGAGGTCCAGGTCGTCGAGGACGCCCAGGAGGGGCTGCGGGTCGGCGGCCGGGGTCACCTCGCCGTTCGGGCGCAGGCGCAGCGGCAGCGGGTGGCCCGCGCAGACGACCTTCATGTGGGCGCTGCCGTCGGGCTGGGGGTGCAGCTCGCCGTAGAGGAGGGTGAGGAAGCGGCTGCGGTCGCCCTCGTCGAGGATCGCCGCGTTGAGGCGTTCCAGTACGGCCGGGCCGCCGAGGCCCTCGCGGGCCAGGAGGCGCAGGGCGTGGCGGGCCAGGCCGGTGACGGCGGCCGCCTCCGGGCCGGTGCCGCAGACGTCGCCGATGGCGAACCCGTAGACACCGGGGCGGATCGGGAAGACGTCGTAGAAGTCGCCGCCCACCTCGTTGCCCTCGCCGGCGGCGCGGTAGATGACCTCGACCTCGATGCCGGGGATGGCGGGGGAGCCGGGCGGCAGCAGGCTGCGCTGGAGGGAGCGGCTGATGGCGGTGCGCTCGGAGTACAGGCGGGCGTTGTCCAGGGCGAGGGCGGCGCGGCGGGAGAGGTCCTCGGCGAGTTCGAGGATCTCCTGCCGGAAGTGCTCCTCGGAGGGCTTGCCGAGGGTCAGCATGCCGATGACGCGGTTGCGGGCGAGGAGGGGGAGGACCACCGTTTCGCCGCCGACCGCGATCGCGGTGGCGGGCCAGGGGCGGGCGCCGGCCTCGCGGACCGGTTCGGGCGGGCTGACCTGGGAGAGCAGGGCTTTGAGGCCGTCGATGCGTTCCTCGTCCTCGTGCAGGACGTACGAGAGGAACGGGTCGGAGGCCTGGTCGGCGATGGTGTAGACCGCGCACCAGGTGGCGAGGGTGGGGACGGTCATCTGGGCCATGAGGGCCAGGGTCTGGTCCCGGTCGAGGGTGCCGGCGAGCAGGTCGGAGGCCTCGACGAGGAAGGACAGGGAGCCGCGGCGCAGGCGTTCGAGCTCGCCGAGGCGGGCCGATTCCACCGCGAGGGCGATGCGGTCCGCGGCGAACTGCAGGCGCAGCGCGTCGTCGTTGGAGTAGCGGCCGGGGATCTCGGCGGCCACGCCGAGGGAGCCGGTGAGGCGGCCTTCGACCTTGAGGGGGACGGTGATGGCGGAGCGCATGCCGGTGGCTTCCAGGAGGGGAACCGCACCGGGGACGACGATGAGGTCCTCGTGGACGGCGGGCATGCGGGCGCTGCCGTACCGGTTGGTGCCGGCTTCGACGGGGACGCGGGCGAAGCGCTGGCGGGTGGAGGGCAGGCCGGTGGTGGCGCGGACTTCGAGCTCGGTTTCGTCGTCGGTGGCGAGGAGGAGGAAGGCGGAGTCGGCGTCGAGGAGGTCGCGGGCGCGTTCCACGGTGCGCTGGAGGAGGCCGTCGAGGTCGTCGGGGGCGGGGGAGCCGATGAAGATCTCGAAGGGGTCCGTGGGGCGGGCCTCGGTCAGGTGGCCGCCGTCCATGGGGACCCGGGCCGGGGTCTGCAGCAGGGCGCGCTCGTCGTCGTGCACGAGCAGGCAGACGATGGAGGGCTCGCCGTGGGCATCGCGGACCCGCAGGTGGGAGGCGTAGATCGGGATGACGCGGCCGTCGGCGCCGCGGATGCCGTAGCTGCCCTCCCAGCGGGACAGGCGCAGGGCCTCGGCGATGCCGGTGCCGGTGCCGGGGGTCTGCGGCCAGGCGGCGAGCTCGGCGAGCGGGCGGCCGACCGCCTTCGAGGCGAGGTGGCCGAAGATGATCTCGGCGTCCTCGTTCCAGGCGGAGACGGTGCCGGCGGAGTCGATCTGGAGGACGGCGACGCGGACCCGGCTGTCGGCCAGGGGGAGGAGCTGGTCGGGGACGACGGGTCCCGCGGAGCGGGTACCGACCGGACGGTCCGGCATGTCGAGCCGGAACCACACGTGCTTGTGCGTGGCCGTGTACTCGACGCCCCAGCGGGTGGCGAGGGCGGCGCAGAGCATGAGCCCGCGGCCGTTCTCGCGGTCGGGGTCCGCATACGGGCGCTCGCCGGGGTGCTGGAGCGGGAGCTCGCGCTCCGGGTAGCGGTCGGCCACCTCGACCCGTACGCCGTCCTCGGTGCGCAGGCACAGGACCTCGGCGCGGGTGCCGGCGTGGACCACGGCGTTGGTGACGAGCTCGCTGGTGAGGACCACCGCGTCGTCGACGATGTCCGCGAAACCCCATCCCTGGAGGGTGTCGCGGACGAATGCGCGGGCAGCAGCGACCGAACGCCCCTGTGGATCGAAACTGGCAGCCGCCCGTGCCGTGATCACAAGTCTCCTTCGACGCGGTGGACAACGGATGCCAGGTTACTTACCTTCACGGTCGCCGTGGTGCCGTCGTCGGGGAATCCACCCACAGGGTGCGGCCGGTGTGCGATGGTGCCGGAGTGTTATGGCCGGGTTCGGCCGGGGTGAAACACTGGGCAGGCTTGGAGCCGGGTAGTACATGGGCGCGGCGTAAATGGGCACGGCGTAGATGGGCACGGCGTAAGTGGACGCAGTCTGATGAACAAGATGCCCGGTGGAACAGTGGTCGACCCCTTCGGGAGGGACACGGTGGAGGCTGGCGCGGCGGTGCGGCGTACGGGAACGCGCCCGAAGGGAGGACGCTCCCGGCGGGGCGTGACGACGGAAGTCGATACCGCGGCTCTGAACAGGCTGCTCACGGCCCTGGTGTCGATGCGGGACGGGAACTTCCGCAAGCGCCTGACGGTGTCCGGCGACGGGGTGATGGCGGAGATCGCCGCCGTCTACAACGAGGTCGCCGACCGCAATCTCCACCTGACCGGGGAGCTGTCCCGGGTGCGGCGGATGGTGGGCCGCGAGGGCAAGCTCAGCGAACGGCTGGAAACGGGTGCCTGCGAGGGCTCCTGGGCGGCCGCCATCGACGCCTCGAACCAGCTGGTGGACGACCTGGCCCGGCCGGTCTCCGAGGTGGGCCGGGTGCTGTCGGCGGTCGCCGAGGGTGACCTCGACCAGCGCATGGACCTGCGGACCCAGGCCGCGGAGGGTGCCGGGCATCCGCTGCGCGGGGAGTTCCTGAAGGTCGGGCGGACGGTCAACAACCTGGTCGACCAGCTCTCCGCGTTCACCGACGAGGTGACGCGGGTGGCGCTGGAGGTGGGTACCGAGGGCAAGCTCGGCGGCCAGGCGCAAGTGCGCGGAATGTCCGGATCGTGGAAAGATCTGACCGACTCCGTCAACACGATGGCATACCGGCTCACCGCTCAGGTGCGTGACATCGCTCTCGTGACCACGGCGGTGGCCAAGGGCGATCTGTCGCGCAAGGTCACGGTGCACGTGGCCGGCGAGATGCTGCAGCTGAAGAACACCGTGAACACGATGGTGGACCAGCTCTCCTCGTTCTCCTCCGAGGTGACCCGCGTGGCCCGCGAGGTGGGTACGGAGGGTGAGCTCGGAGGCCAGGCGAAGGTGCCCGGGGTCGCGGGCGTGTGGAAGGACCTGACCGACTCCGTCAACACGATGGCGGGCAACCTGACGGCCCAGGTGCGCGGCATCGCGCAGGTGACCACGGCCGTGGCCAACGGCGACCTGTCGCAGAAGGTCCGGGTCAGCGCGCGCGGCGAGGTCGCGCAGCTGGCCGAAACGATCAACCAGATGACCGAGACGCTACGGACCTTCGCGGACGAGGTCACGCGCGTGGCCAGCGAGGTCGGGGCGAAGGGCCTGCTCGGCGGGCAGGCGCAGGTGCCGGGCGCGGCCGGGACGTGGAAGGACCTCACCGACTCGGTGAACACGGTCTTCCGCAACCTCACCACGCAGGTGCGCGACATCGCCCAGGTGACGACGGCGGTGGCCAACGGCGATCTGTCGCAGAAGGTCACCGTGAACGTGGCCGGCGAGATGCTGGAGCTGAAGAACACCGTCAACACGATGGTGGACCAGCTCCAGTCCTTCGGTGCGGAAGTGACGCGGGTGGCCCGTGAGGTCGGCGTCGAGGGCGAACTGGGCGGGCAGGCGCAGGTGCCGGGCGCGGCCGGGACGTGGAAGGACCTCACCGACTCGGTGAACACCGCCTTCCGCAACCTCACCGGGCAGGTCCGCAACATTGCCCAGGTGACGACGGCGGTGGCCAACGGCGACCTGTCGCAGAAGGTCACGGTCGACGTCTCCGGCGAGATGCTCCAGCTGAAGAACACCGTGAACACGATGGTGGACCAGCTGTCCTCCTTCGCCGACCAGGTCACGCGGATGGCGCGGGACGTGGGCACGGAGGGCCGGCTCGGCGGCCAGGCGCGGGTCGAGGGGGTGTCCGGCACCTGGAAGGAGCTCACCGACTCCGTCAACTTCATGGCCGGGAACCTGACCTCCCAGGTGCGCCAGATCGCCCAGGTCACCACGGCCGTGGCACGCGGCGACCTCTCCCAGAAGATCGACGTGGACGCGCGCGGCGAGATCCTGGAGCTGAAGAACACCATCAACACGATGGTCGACCAGCTCTCGGCCTTCGCCGAGCAGGTGACCCGGGTGGCCCGGGACGTGGGTACGGAGGGCCGGCTCGGCGGTCAGGCGCAGGTGCCCGGTGTGGCCGGCGTGTGGCGCGATCTGACGGACTCCGTGAACGGCATGGCCGGGAACCTGACCTCCCAGGTGCGCAACATCGCCCAGGTCGCCACCGCGGTGGCGCGCGGCGACCTGTCGCAGAAGATCGAGGTCGACGCCCGGGGCGAGATCCTGGAGCTGAAGAACACCCTCAACACGATGGTGGACCAGCTCTCGAACTTCGCGGAGCAGGTGACCCGGGTGGCCCGGGAGGTGGGCACCGAGGGCATCCTGGGCGGCCAGGCCGAGGTGAAGGGCGTCTCCGGCACCTGGAAGGACCTCACCCAGTCCGTCAACTTCATGGCGAACAACCTGACCTCGCAGGTGCGCAACATCGCCGAGGTGACCACGGCGGTCGCCATGGGCGACCTCTCCAAGAAGATCACGGTCGACGCGAAGGGCGAGATCCTCGAACTGGTCACCACCGTGAACACGATGGTGGACCAGCTGTCGTCGTTCGCCGAGCAGGTGACGCGGGTGGCCCGTGAGGTGGGCACCGAGGGCATCCTCGGCGGCCAGGCCCGGGTGCGCGGGGTCACCGGCATCTGGAAGGACCTCAGCGACAACGTCAACACCATGGCGGGCAATCTGACCGCCCAGGTGCGCGGGATCGCCCAGGTCTCGACCGCGGTGGCCAACGGCGACCTGACGAAGAAGGTCACCGTCGAGGCCCGCGGCGAGGTCGCGCAGCTCGCCGACACCGTCAACACCATGGTCAAGACGCTGTCCTCCTTCGCCGACGAGGTCACGCGCGTGGCCCGCGAGGTGGGTACGGAGGGCCGCCTGGGCGGTCAGGCGCACGTGCCCGGGGTCTCCGGGACGTGGAAGGACCTCACCGACTCGGTGAACTTCATGGCCTCCAACCTCACCGGCCAGGTGCGGCAGATCGCCATGGTCACGACCGCCATCGCCAAGGGCGATATGACCAAGAAGATCGACATCGACGCGCGCGGTGAGATCCTGGAGCTCAAGACCACCATCAACACGATGGTCGACCAGCTCTCGTCCTTCGCCGACCAGGTGACCCGCGTGGCCCGCGAGGTGGGTACGGAGGGCATCCTCGGCGGCCAGGCCCGCGTCCGGGACGTGGACGGCACCTGGCGGGACCTGACCGAGTCCGTGAACGAGATGGCCGGGAACCTCACCCGGCAGGTGCGCGCCATCGCGGCCGTCGCCACCGCGGTGACGCGGGGCGATCTCAACCTGAAGATCGACGTGGACGCGGCCGGCGAGATCCAGGTCCTCCAGGACAACCTCAACACGATGATCGCCAACCTGCGCGACACCACCTTGGCCAACAAGGAGCAGGACTGGCTCAAGGGCAACCTCGCCCGCATCTCCGCCCTGATGCAGGGCCGCCGCGAGCTGGACGACGTGGCCTCGCTGATCATGAGCGAGCTGACCCCGGTGGTCTCCGCGCAGCACGGCGCGTTCTTCCTTGCGCTGCCGGCCGGCGGGACCACCGAGATCGGGACGGACGGGGGCGCGGAAGGCTCGTACGAACTGCGGATGCGCGGGAGTTACGCGTACGCCGGCGGTCAGATGCCCATCTCCTTCCGGCCGGGGGAGGGACTGATCGGGATGGTCGCCGAGGAGAAGCGGATGGTGCTCATCGAGAACACTCCGCCCGGCTACCTGAAGATCTCCTCCGGGCTCGGGGAGGCACCGCCGGCGCATGTGATCGTGCTGCCGGTGCTCTTCGAGGGGAAGGTGCTCGGCGTCATCGAGCTGGCCTCCTTCCAGCCCTTCACGCAGATCCAGAAGGACTTCCTCAGCCAGATCGCCGAGATGATCGGCACGAGCGTCAACACCATCTCCGTCAACTCCAAGACGGAGATGCTGCTCAAGCAGTCGCAGGAGATGACCGAGCAGCTGCGCGAGCGCTCCGACGAGCTGGAGAACCGGCAGAAGGCCCTCCAGGCCGCCAATGCCGAGCTGGAGGAGAAGGCCGAGCTGCTGGCCCAGCAGAACCGGGACATCGAGGTGAAGAACACCGAGATCGAGGAGGCCCGGCAGGTCCTGGAGGAGCGCGCCGAGCAGCTCGCGGTCTCGATGCGGTACAAGAGCGAGTTCCTGGCGAACATGTCCCACGAGCTGCGGACCCCGCTCAACTCCCTGCTGATCCTGGCCAAGCTGCTCGCCGACAACGCGGACGAGAACCTCTCGCCCAAGCAGGTGGAGTTCGCCGAGACCATCCACGGGGCCGGCTCCGACCTGCTCCAGCTGATCAACGACATCCTCGACCTGTCGAAGGTCGAGGCCGGGAAGATGGACGTCTCCCCGACCCGGATCGCGCTGGTCCAGCTCGTCGACTACGTGGAGGCCACCTTCCGGCCGCTCACCGCGGAGAAGGGCCTCGACTTCTCGGTACGGGTCTCCCCGGAGCTCCCCGCCACCCTGCACACCGACGAGCAGCGGCTGCTCCAGGTGCTGCGCAACCTGCTGTCGAACGCGGTGAAGTTCACCGACACCGGGGCGGTGGAGCTGGTGATCCGGCCCGCCGGGGCCGACGTGCCCATCGCGATCCGCGAGCAGCTCCTGGAGGCAGGTTCGCTGCGGGAGGCCGACGCCGACCTGATCGCCTTCTCGGTGACCGACACCGGGATCGGGATCGCCGCGAGCAAGATGCTGGTGATCTTCGAGGCGTTCAAGCAGGCCGACGGCACCACCAGCCGCAAGTACGGCGGCACCGGCCTCGGACTGTCCATCAGCCGGGAGATCGCCCGGCTGCTGGGCGGTGAGATCCACGCGGCGAGCGAGCCCGGCCGTGGGTCGACCTTCACGCTGTACCTGCCGCTGCACCCGAGCGAGCTGCCCCCGCAGGGGTACGCGCCGCCGACGCCCGGCGGGGCGCGAGGGGAGCTGTACCGCCGCCCGGCGGCCGAGGAGGCGCGGCCCGAACTGCCGGCGGCGCCGGTGGCGCAGGGCCCCGTAGCGTCCGTGGGGCCGATGGCCCTGCCGCGGACCGGTGAACCGGCCGGGCAGGGGTCGTCGGCGCTGTTCCGGCGGCGCCGCAAGGCGATGGCCGAGCCGCCGCTGCGGGCGGAGGTGCCCGGACAGGGCGACGCGGACGCGTGGGCCGTCGAGGAGCCGCTGCCCTCGACGCCGCGGACGTACGACTTCCACGGCGAGCGGGTGCTGATCGTGGACGACGACGTGCGCAACGTCTTCGCGCTGACC
Organism: Streptomyces sp. CA189; assembly: GCF_056428985.1. Taxonomy (NCBI): domain Bacteria; kingdom Bacillati; phylum Actinomycetota; class Actinomycetes; order Kitasatosporales; family Streptomycetaceae; genus Streptomyces; species Streptomyces sp. CA189. The sequence continues at coordinate 9,273 of NZ_JBWJVM010000097.1, forward strand.
AGCGTGCTGGAGCAGCACGGGCTGGCGGTGCTGTACGCGGAGAACGGCCGTGAGGGCATCGAGGTCCTGGAGCAGCACGACGACGTGGCGCTGGTGCTGATGGACATCATGATGCCGGAGATGGACGGGTACGCGACGACCTCGGCGATCCGGCGGATGCCCCAGTTCGAGGGGCTGCCGATCATCGCTCTGACGGCGAAGGCCATGAAGGGGGACCGGGAGAAGGCGATCGAGTCCGGTGCCTCGGACTACGTGACCAAGCCGGTCGAGCCCGACTATCTACTGTCCGTCATGGAAGGGCACATGCGCGGGGCCGGGGCGTGACCGGTCGGGCGGAGGGGGACTCCCGAGGGAACCTTCTGCCCTTCCACCACGTTTCCGCTTCGTGCGCTGTGACATCTTGGTGACAGGGTGTGGCGATCTCGGGACTGGGGCTACGATGACCGGCACAAGGACGGACGGCGCAAGGATGCCGTCCTCTGGGGCGGGGCCCGGCGCACAGGCCGGAGCCAGGAGCCGGGGAGGCCCCATGCCGGGGCGAGGAGGACAGGGCATGGTGCAGAAGGCCAAGATCCTCCTGGTCGACGACCGGCCGGAGAATCTGCTGGCGCTGGAGGCCATCCTCTCCGCGCTCGATCAGACACTGGTCCGGGCGTCGTCGGGGGAGGAAGCGCTCAAGGCGCTGCTGACGGACGACTTCGCGGTCATCCTGCTCGACGTGCAGATGCCGGGCATGGACGGGTTCGAGACGGCCGCGCACATCAAGCGGCGGGAGCGGACCCGGGACATCCCGATCATCTTCCTCACGGCGATCAACCACGGTCCGCACCACACCTTCCGCGGGTACGCGGCGGGCGCGGTGGACTACATCTCCAAGCCCTTCGACCCGTGGGTGCTGCGGGCCAAGGTCTCGGTGTTCGTCGAGCTGTATACGAAGAACTGCCAACTGCGCGAGCAGGCGGCGCTGCTGAGGCTCCAACTGGAGGGCGGCAGCTCCAACGGCGCGGTGGACGGCTCCAAGGAGACGGCCGGCCTGCTGGCCGAGCTCTCCGCGCGGCTGGCCGCCGTGGAGGAGCAGGCGGAGGCGCTGACCAAGCAGCTCGGCGAAGAGGCGGCCGATCCCTCGGTGGTGGCCACGGCAGCTCATCTGGAGCGCAAGCTCACCGGGTTGCGGCGGGCGCTCGACGCGCTGGAGCCGGGGACCGGCGGCGGGGCTCCCGTACTGCCCGCTCAGGGCTGAGCTCCGCGCGGGCGGCTCGCGGCCCGGCCTGAGGGCGCCCGGTGTGACGGCCCGGCCTGCGGGGCCCGCGCGTACGGGCCCCGCGTACGGGCCCGCCTGGCGGGCCGTCAGGTCTGGCGGGGCGTCATGGCGGGCCGCCGGTACGGGGCGAGGCGCGGGCGTCTCCCACCCGAGACTCGAAACGACACGAACGGGTGAAGGGGTGGGCACGCGTGTCCACCGGCGCGCGCACCGGTAACCTCGGGCGCATGGCCTCAAGTACGTCCGGTAAGGGTTCCCAGAGCACGGCGGGCACCGCGAAGGGCCGCACCGGCCGTACGACGGCGCCGGCGAAGAAGGCTGCCCCAGCCCGCAAGCCGCCCGCGAGGAAGGCGGCGCCCGCCGCCAAGCGCGCACCCGTCAAGAAGGTCGCGCCCAAGCCCGCGCCGTCCCCCACCGGGGGAGTGCTGCGGCTGGTGCGCGCCTTCTGGCTCGGCATCGCGCACGCGGTCGGCGCGATCTTCCGCGGCATCGGCCAAGGTGCGAAGAACCTCGACCCGGCCCACCGCAAGGACGGCCTCGCCCTGCTGCTGCTCGCGCTCGCGCTGATCGTCGCCGCCGGGACCTGGTCGAACCTGAGCGGGCCGGTCGGGGATCTGGTGACCATGCTGGTCACCGGCGCCTTCGGGCGGCTCGACCTGCTCGTGCCGGTCCTGCTCGGGGTCATGGCGGTACGTTTCATCCGCCATCCCGAACAGGCCGACGCCAACGGCCGCATCGGGATCGGGCTCTCCGCGCTGGTCATCGGGGTCCTGGGGCTCGTGCACATCGCCTGCGGTGCCCCCGGGCGCGACGAGGGCACCACCGCGATGCAGAACGCCGGCGGGCTGATCGGCTGGGGCGCCTCGAAGCCGCTGATCTTCACGATGGGCGCGCCGCTGGCCGTGCCGATGCTGGTGCTGCTCACTGTCTTCGGGCTGCTGGTGGTCACCGCCACCCCCGTCAACGCGATCCCGCAGCGGCTGCGGAGCGCGGGCATCCGCCTCGGAGTCATCGCTCCGAACGAATACGACGCCGAGTACGGGGACCCCGCGAGCGCGGCCTCGGCCGCCGCGGACCGGCACGATGCCGAGCAGTGGCGGGCCCGCTCCGGCGCCGGCGGGCTGGAAGACCCGGCGGACGCCGCCGAGGAGGAGGCGCTCGCCCGGCGGCGGCGCCCCCGGCGGGCCGCGGGCCGGCCGGCCATGGACCGCGGGATGGACGCCGTCGACGTGGCCGCGGCGGCCGCCGCCGCGCTGGACGGGGCGGTGTACGGCGGGATGCCGCCCTCCCCGCTGGTCGCCGACCTCACGCAGGGCATCTCGGTGGAGCGCGGGGGCACGGAGATCACCGCTCCGGTCCCGGCGGCCCGGGAGGAGGGGCCCGCCCGCGAGGAGCAGCCGGCCCCCGAGGGGAAGCCGGCCGCGGCCGCGGCCCCGCCGCACGACACCACGGCGGCGGCCTCCGGGACGCTGTCCGTTCCGGACCTGACCAAGGCACCGCCCCAGACCCAGGCGCTGCCGCCCCGCGCCGAGCAGCTGCAGCTCCGCGGGGACATCACGTACTCCCTGCCCTCGCTGGACCTGCTGGAGAAGGGCGGGCCGGGCAAGACCCGCAGCGCCGCGAACGACGCGGTCGTGGCCTCGCTGACGAACGTGTTCATGGAGTTCAAGGTCGACGCGAAGGTCACCGGTTTCACCCGGGGGCCGACGGTGACCCGCTACGAGGTGGAGCTGGGCCCGGCGGTGAAGGTCGAGCGGATCACGGCGCTGGCGAAGAACATCGCCTACGCCGTGGCCTCGCCCGACGTGCGCATCATCAGCCCGATCCCTGGCAAGTCGGCGGTCGGCATCGAGATCCCGAACACCGACCGCGAGATGGTCAACCTGGGGGACGTGCTCCGGCTGGCGGACGCCGCCGAGGACGACCACCCGATGCTGGTGGCGCTCGGCAAGGACGTCGAGGGCGGCTACGTCATGGCCAACCTGGCGAAGATGCCGCACGTGCTGGTTGCCGGAGCCACCGGTTCCGGAAAGTCCTCCTGTATCAACTGCCTGATCACCTCGGTGATGGTGCGGGCCACCCCGGAGGACGTCCGGATGGTGCTCGTGGACCCCAAGCGGGTGGAGCTGACGGCGTACGAGGGCATCCCGCACCTGATCACGCCGATCATCACCAACCCCAAGCGGGCCGCCGAGGCGCTCCAGTGGGTCGTGCGCGAGATGGACCTGCGCTACGACGACCTGGCGGCCTTCGGGTACCGGCACATCGACGACTTCAACAAGGCGATCCGCGACGGCAAGATCAAACTGCCGCCGGGCAGCGAGCGGGAGCTGAGCCCGTACCCGTACCTGCTGGTGATCGTCGACGAGCTCGCCGACCTGATGATGGTGGCCCCGCGCGACGTGGAGGACTCGATCGTCCGCATCACCCAGCTGGCCCGCGCGGCCGGCATCCACCTGGTGCTCGCGACCCAGCGGCCCTCGGTGGACGTGGTGACCGGTCTGATCAAGGCGAACGTGCCCTCGCGGCTGGCCTTCGCCACCTCCTCGCTCGCCGACAGCCGGGTCATCCTCGACCAGCCGGGTGCGGAGAAGCTCATCGGCAAGGGCGACGGGCTGTTCCTGCCGATGGGCGCGAACAAGCCCGTGCGGCTCCAGGGGGCCTTCGTCACCGAGGATGAGATCGCCGGGATCGTGCAGCACTGCAAGGACCAGATGGCGCCCGTCTTCCGCAACGACGTCACCGTCGGGCAGAAGCAGAAGAAGGAGATCGACGAGGAGATCGGCGACGACCTGGACCTGCTGTGCCAGGCGGCCGAGCTGGTCGTCTCGACGCAGTTCGGGTCCACCTCGATGCTCCAGCGCAAGCTGCGGGTCGGGTTCGCGAAGGCCGGGCGGCTGATGGACCTGATGGAGTCGCGGGGGATCGTCGGACCGAGCGAGGGGTCGAAGGCACGCGACGTGCTGCTGAAGGCCGACGAACTGGACGGCGTGCTCGCGGTGATCCGGGGGGAGACTCCCGAGTAACGCGCAAAGGATCGGGGGCAACCGTTTCCCCCGGTCCCGTGTCTAGTTGAGGGAGGTGGCGGCCTGTTCCGGGCCGCCGCACCGGGCGGGAGCTCTTTGGCCATTCGTATGGCGTAGGGAGTCCCCCCTCCGGTTGCCTCACCCTTTCGTCACCCCCCTAGACTGGACATCCAGCAGGTGGCTACACGCTCGAAAGGCGCCCTCGTGTCCATCGGCAACGCCAACTCCCCCGAAGAAGAGCGGCCTTCGACCGACGACCGGTCCGAGGACCGCATCGTCGAACGTTCCGTCGAAGAGCCGTCGATCGGGACGGCCCTCAAGAAGGCCCGGATCGCCGCCGGGCTGACTGTCGACGAGGTCAGTTCCACCACCCGCGTGCGCATTCCGATCGTGCACGCGATCGAATCCGACGATTTCACGCGCTGCGGCGGCGATGTCTATGCCCGCGGCCACATCCGTACGCTCGCCCGTGCCGTACGACTCGATCCGGAACCCCTGATCGACAGCTACGACGCGGCCCACGGCGGCCGGCCGGCACCCACCCCCGCCGCGCCGAGGTTCGAAGCCGAGCGGATCCGCCCCGAACGGCAGCGGCCCAACTGGACCGCCGCCATGGTCGCCGCCATCGTCGCCGTGATCGGCTTCGTCGGCTTCACGGCCTTCGGCGGCGCCGACGAGAAGACCAAGCGGCCGGTGGCGGAAGGTTCCTCCGCGCCGAAGCCCGCACCCACTCCGAATGCGTCCAAGCCCTCGGTCCAGGCGCCGCCGGCGCCTACGGCTCCCAAGCCGGAGCCTTCGGACAGCGCCATCGCCGCCGCGCCCAAGGACCTCGTCACGGTCGTCCTCACGGCCGACGACGGTGAGAGCTGGATCTCGGCCAAGGACCACAGTGGCCGGCTCCTCTTCGACGGCACCCTCGAACAGGGTCAGTCGAAGACGTTCACGGACAAGGAGTCCATCGACCTGGTGCTCGGCGATGCCGGGGTCGTGAAGCTCTTCGTGAACGGCAAGGAGATCAAGGACGAGTTCCAGCCCGGACAGGTGGAACGTCTCACATACACCAAGGACGACCCCCGTGAGGGCCAGGCCCAGGCGGGCTGACCAGCAGGGAATAAAACGTTCCGGATCCCCGGGGTGCCGCGCCGCACCCCGGGGATCTTGTCGTCCGGGACGGGAGGCGGGGGCCGGTGCCGGAACGAAGTAGTCTTGAGTCCATGCCCGAACGCCGTACCGTCGCCCTTGTCACTCTTGGCTGCGCCCGTAACGAGGTGGACTCGGAGGAGCTCGCAGGCCGCTTGGCGGCGGATGGCTGGGAGCTCGTCGAGGATGCCGCCGATGCGGACGTAGCCGTCGTCAACACCTGCGGCTTCGTCGAAGCCGCCAAGAAGGACTCCGTAGACGCCCTGCTGGAGGCCAACGATCTCAAGGATCACGGCCGCACGCAGGCCGTCGTAGCCGTCGGCTGTATGGCCGAGCGCTACGGCAAGGAACTTGCCGAAGCGCTCCCCGAGGCCGACGGAGTACTCGGCTTCGACGACTACGCCGACATCTCCGACCGCCTCCAGACCATCCTCAACGGCGGCATCCACGCCTCCCACACCCCGCGCGACCGGCGCAAGCTGCTGCCGATCAGCCCGGCCGAGCGCCAGGACGCCGACGTGGCCCTGCCGGGCCACGCGCAGGAGCCTGAGGCCGCCCCCGCGGACCTTCCGGAGGGCGTCGCGCCCGCCTCCGGTCCGCGTGCGCCGCTGCGCCGCCGCCTGGACAAGAGCCCGGTCGCCTCGGTCAAGCTGGCCTCCGGCTGTGACCGGCGCTGCTCCTTCTGCGCCATCCCGTCCTTCCGCGGCTCCTTCATCTCCCGCCGCCCCAGCGACGTGCTGGGCGAGACGCGCTGGCTCGCGGAGCAGGGCGTCAAGGAGATCATGCTGGTCTCCGAGAACAACACCTCGTACGGCAAGGACCTGGGCGACATCCGCCTGCTGGAGACCCTGCTGCCCGAGCTGGCCGAGGTGGACGGCATCGAGCGCGTCCGCGTCAGCTACCTCCAGCCCGCCGAGATGCGGCCCGGCCTGATCGACGTACTCACCTCGACCCCCAAGGTCGTCCCGTACTTCGACCTCTCCTTCCAGCACTCGGCCCCCGACGTGCTGCGCGCCATGCGCCGCTTCGGTGACACCGACCGGTTCCTGGAGCTGCTGGACACCATCCGCACCAAGGCCCCGACGGCCGGCGTCCGGTCCAACTTCATCGTCGGCTTCCCCGGCGAGAAGGAGTCGGACTTCGCCGAGCTGGAGCGTTTCCTCACCAGCGCGCGGCTCGACGCCATCGGCGTCTTCGGCTACTCCGACGAGGACGGCACCGAGGCCGTCACCTACGAGAACAAGCTGGACGCCGACACCATCGCCGAGCGCCTCGCCCACATGCAGCGCCTCGCCGAAGAGCTCACCTCGCAGCGCGCGGAGGAGCGGATCGGGGAGACCCTGGAAGTGCTCGTCGAGACGGTCGTCCCGATCGACGAGGCGGAGGACGGCGAGGGAGCCTACGGGCGCGCCGCCCACCAGGCCCCCGAGACCGACGGCCAGGTCGTCTTCACGGACGGCGCGGGCCTGGTCCCGGGGCGTATCGTCACGGCGAAGGTGGTCGGCACCCTGGGTGTGGACCTGGTGGCGGAGCCCCTGGGCATGGATCTTGAGGAGGCGGCCGGATGACCGGAGCCCCGGCATCTGCGGCGGGCGGGACCGGCCGCCGGCCCGCGCCCGGCGCGAAGCTGGGCGCCGCGGCGGTCAATCAGGCCAGCCTGTGGAACATCGCCAACATCCTGACGATGATCCGGCTGCTCCTGGTGCCGGGATTCGTGATGCTGCTGCTCGCCGACGGGGGCTACGACCCCGTCTGGCGGGCGTTGGCGTGGGCGGCGTTCGCCGTCGCCATGATCACCGACATCTTCGACGGGCATCTGGCCCGTACGTACAACCTGGTCACGGACTTCGGGAAGATCGCCGACCCCATCGCCGACAAGGCGATCATGGGGTCGGCATTGGTGTGTCTGTCCTGGCTCGGCGATCTCCCCTGGTGGGTCACCGGGGTGATCCTCGGCCGGGAACTCGGGATCACGCTCATGCGTTTCTGGGTCATCAGGTACGGAGTGATCCCGGCGAGCCGGGGCGGGAAGCTGAAGACCCTGACCCAGGGCGTGGCGGTGGGCATGTACGTGCTCGCACTGACCGGGCCGCTGGCGACGCTGCGGTTCTGGGTGATGGCGGCCGCAGTCGTCCTGACCGTCGTCACCGGTTTGGACTACGTCCGGCAGGCCGTCGTGCTCCGTCGCAAGGGGCTCGCCGCGGAGCGTGCCGCGCGGTGAACTTGCCCAAGTGCGACGCGGTTGTGCAAGAGGCGGGTGGTTCTTCGGTGGCCGGTGGAGTGCTGCGGAACGCCTCGGGGGCGGCGGGGGACAGTGGGGCGGTTGCGGCCGATGTGCTGCGACTCCTCGCGGAGAGTAACGATACGGTCGCGGTGGCGGAGTCGCTGACCGGCGGCATGGTGGCCGCGGAGCTCACGGCGGTCCCGGGCGCCTCGAAGTCCTTCCGCGGGTCCGTGACGGCGTACGCGACCGAGCTGAAGCACCGGGTGCTGGGCGTGGACGCCGGGCTCCTCGCGGCCGAAGGTGCGGTGAACCCGCAGGTCGCGGAGGAGATGGCGGTCGGAGTGCGGCGCGTGCTCGGTGCCTCCTGGGGCATCGCGACCACCGGGGTGGCCGGTCCCGAGCCGCAGGACGGGCAGCCGGTGGGCACCGTTTTCATCGCCGTGGCGGGCCCCCGGGGCAGGAAAACGGCCCGGCTGCGGTTGAAAGGCTCCCGCGCGGAAATCCGTAGGGAGAGTGCACGGACAGTGCTCGAGCTGCTCGCGAGCGAACTCCGCGAGAATCTGCGGGGGCAGGATACGGAACAGGACGGGGGGATTTGATGTTTGCAGCCCTGAGTGAACACGACATCGCTCCCCGCACGGCCGCCGCGCGAGGCGGTACGGTGGGGCGTGAAGGTTACGGCTACACGGTCAGAGGAGGGAGCCACCGATGATTCTGCTCCGTCGCCTGCTGGGTGACGTGCTGCGTCGGCAGCGCCAGCGCCAGGGCCGTACTCTGCGCGAAGTCTCCTCGTCCGCCCGAGTTTCGCTCGGCTATCTCTCCGAGGTGGAGCGGGGGCAGAAGGAGGCATCTTCCGAGCTGCTCTCCGCGATCTGCGACGCGCTTGACGTACGGATGTCAGAGCTGATGCGGGAAGTCAGCGACGAGCTCTCGCTCGCCGAGCTGGCCCAGTCCGCCGCGGCGAGCGAACCGGTGTCCGCACCGGTCCGCCCGATGCTCAATTCGGTATCCGTGGCCTCGGTCACGGGTGGCCCGGAACGGGTGACCATCAAGGCGCCCGTGGAAGCGGTGAATGTCGTAGCCGCGTGATGCGTGCGTGCGAGAGTTGCGTGAGCGTCTGTCTGTGCGCGTGAGTGTGCGTGCGTGCGTGCTGAGCGTATGAGTGTGGCCGGAGCCCCGGCCGGTGCCCTTGGGTGCCGGGCGGGGTTCTTTGCCGTCGTGGGTGTGGGTGGTGTTCCGCTGCGGCGCGGAGGGGGAGCGGGCAGGGTGCGGGTACGGGCGGGGTGCGGGAGGATGGGCCCGTTCGGGTCTCCGGCCCCTGGAGGTGGCCGTGCGGCGGTTGCTGGGTATACCCGTGGGTCTGGCCCTCGCGCTGTCGGTGGGTGTCCTGTGGTGGTGGGCCGTGCTGCGGCTCGTGCTGGCGCCGGCCGAGGCCGGGGCGGTGGAGGGTGCGGTCGCCGTCGGGGGATGGGGGCTGGGGCTGCTGCCGGTGCACGTCGTGCCGGGGCCGGTGGGTCGCCGTCGCCGTCGCGGTGGGGCGGCGGGCGACGTGCGGGGTGACGGGGGCGGAGCCGGGGGCGGCGGGGGTGTCTCGGGCGGCGGCGGTGGCGGCGCGGCGTGGGCGGCTGCCGGGTCGGTGGCGGTGGGGGAGAGGGTGGGGGAGGCGGGCGCGGTGACGCCGGGGGGCGGGGAGCCGGGGGTCGGGTGATCGGGTGGCGGGTGCCGCGTGGGCGGGTGGCCGGCTACCAGGGCATGGAGACTCCGCCGTTCGGGCGAAGGATCTGGCCCGTCATGAAGGACGAGGCGTCCGAGGCGAGGTAGAGCACTGCCTGGGCTATGTCCTCGGGCTCGCCCACGCGGCGTAGCGGGGACATCCGCGTCATCATCGCCTCGGTCTGCTCCTGGACCTCGGGGCTGTGCCGGCCGGTCATCGGGGTGCGGATCCAGCCGGGCGCGACGGCGTTCACGCGGATGCCGTGCGGGCCGGCCTCGGTGGCGAGGGTTTTGGTGAGCTGGACGACGGCGGCCTTGGCGGCGCTGTAGCAGAGCAGGCCGGGCTGGGCGGCGTCCACGGCGCCGGAGGCCATGGTGATGATCGAACCGGGCCGACCGGCCGCGATCATGGCGCGGGCCGCCTCCTGGCAGGTGCGGAGGACCCCCTTGAAGTTGATGTCCAGGACCCGGTCGAGGTCCTCGTCGGACGTGTCCAGGACGCTGCTGCTGTGCATGATCCCGGCGATAGCGGCGGTGATGTCGAGCGGGCCGGCCTGGGCGATCGCCGCCCTGATCGCGGCGCGGTCGGTCACGTCGAGGGGGTGGGCGGTGGCTCGGCCGCCGGCCTTGGTGATCAGTTCGACGGTCTCCTGGAGGCCCCGGGCGTCGCGGTCCGCGCAGTGCACGGCGGCTCCGGCCTCGGCGAGGAGCAGGGCGCTGGCCCGGCCGATGCCGCTGGCGGCGCCGGTGACCAGGGCGGTGCGGCCGGTGAGTTCGTACGCGCTGGGTGTAGGCATGCGGGGACGGTACGACCGGATCTGACGGGGCGTCAACTAAGGCGTCGGGCCGGATTGGCAACGGGGACACCAGTAGGTGGGGCGGCCGTCCTGGGGGGCCTCGCGGACGGGGCTGCCACACCGCAGGCAGGGGCGGTGGGCGCGGCCGTATACGAACAGGTCCTGGCCTGGGCGGCGGCTGCCGGTGGTGTTGCGGCGGCGGGCCTTGTTCGCGTCGAGGAGGCGGTGCGCGGCGGCGGCGAGGCGGGGGAGGGTGGCGGCCGGCAGATCGCCCACCGGGGTCCAGGGGGTGACCTGGGCGAGGAAGCAGAGCTCGGCCTTGTAGATGTTGCCGATGCCGGCCAGGTTGCGCTGGTCGAGGAGGGCTTCGCCGAGGGGGCGGGCGGGGCCGGCGAGGAGGTTCGCGGCGGCGGCCTCCTCGTTCCAGTCGGGACCCAGGAGGTCGGGGCCGAGGTGGCCGACGGCGCGGTGTTCGTCGGCCGTGCGGAGCAGTTCCACGACGGGGAGGCGGTATCCGAAGGCGGTGTGGGTGGCGGTGCCGAGGATGACGCGGATTTCGTGGGCGGGGGTGTGAGCGCCCCCGGGGGCGCCGGTGGTGGCGGGGAGGATGCGCCAGGTCCCGTCCATGCGGAGGTGGGTGTGGAGGGTGAGGAGGGGGTGGGGGGTGGCTTCTGGGCCGGTGCCTTCGGTGCCTTCGGTGTCTTTGGTGGGTGCCGGGTCGCCGAAGCGGATGAGGAGGTGCTTGCCCCGGGGGACGACGGCGAGGGTGGTGAAGCCGGTGAGGTCGGCGGTGGCGAAGCGGGGGACGCGGAGGTCGGAGCGGGTGAGTACCTTGCCCGCGAGGGCTTCGCGGAGCCGGGCCGCGGTGCGGTAGACGCTGTCTCCTTCGGGCATGCGTCCATTCTCCCGTGGGGGCGGGCCGGTGGGGTGCGGCCTGCCGGGGCGCCGCCGCGCGGTGCTTGCTCCCCGCCCCGCCCTTCCTCCGTTCCCCGGGGCTGCGCCCCGGACCCCGGTTCTGGGCTGCGCTCCGCACCCCGGTTCTCGACTGCGCCTCGGCCCGGTGGCTTCGTTCACCTGCACGCGGCAGTGTTTGTCCGTAGGGGCGTACGGAGCGATGAGTTTGGCCGGCGCGGGGAGTCTCACCACTGTTGTCGCGATCACAGGAGGAATACGTGACTCAGCTACTGAGGGTCCAGAACTTCAACGTCTCGAGTGACGGCATCGGTGCCGGTGAGGACCAGACCCTGGAGAGGCCGTTCGGCCACGTCGATCCCGGGAGGCTGTTCGCATGGGCCGGCGCCACGGCGAGCTGGCCCATGCGCACCGACCCCGGGGGCAGCCGGGGCCTCGACGACCACTTCACGCGGGACTACGCACGCAACATCGGTGCCGAGATCATGGGACGCAACAAGTTCGGGCCGCAGCGCGGGCCCTGGCAGGACCACGAGTGGCAGGGCTGGTGGGGTGACGAGCCCCCGTTCCACACCCCGGTGTTCGTCATGACCCACCACGAGCGACCGTCGTTCACGCTCTCCGACACCACGTTCCACTTCGTCGCCGGCGACCCTGCCGCGGTCCTCGAACAGGCCCGGGAGGCGGCGCAGGGCAAGGACGTCCGGCTCGGCGGCGGGGCCACCACCATCAGGCAGTTTCTCGACGCCGATCTCGTCGACACCCTGCACGTGGTGGTCTCCCCGGTGAAGCTCGGGTCCGGAGTACGGCTCTGGGAGTCCCCCGATGAGCTGCTCGACCGGTTCCACCTGGAGGTCGTGCCCAGCCGGAGCGGGGTGGCGCACCACCTGTTCTGGCGAAGGTGAAGGCCTGGTGACGACCTAGTGGCGCAGGCGGAGGCCTTGGGGGGTGGCGTGGAAGCCGGTGGCTTCTATGGGTGGGGCGTAGGGGGAGGTGAGGGCGGGGGTGGCGTTGATGCGTACCACCGTGAGGGTGGGGAGGGTGTCCTTGTGGGAGGCCGTGGTGAGGGCTGACACGGCGGCTGTGAGGCGGGGGTCGTCGGGGTCGGACCAGGCGAGGAGGGTTTTGCCGCCGCGCTCCAGGTAGAGGATGAGGTCTCCGTCGACCAGGACCACCAGGGAGCCCGCCTTGCGGCCCGGCTTGTGGGTGGCGCCGGACGGGGGCTCCGGCCAGGGGAGGGCGGCGCCATAGGCGTTCGCCGGGTCGGCGGCCGCCAGGACGACCGCCGCCAGCGGGGGCGGGGTCCGCTCGGCGGCGCGGAGGCGGTCGACCGCGCCGTCCATGGCGAACTGGGCCGCGCCCAGGCCCTCGACCACGTAGCCCCTGCGGGCCTGGCCGCTGTCCTCGAATGCGGAGAGGACCCGGTAGACCGCGCTGAAACCGCCCTCCACGCCTTCCGCGGCCACCGCCCCCCGGGTCACCACCCCGTGGCGGTCCAGCAGGGTGCGGGCCAGGGCGTGCGCGCGGTGGGTCGGGTCCGGGGCGTGGCCCGGGAGCAGGGACCAGCGGCCCGACACCGTGGGCGGGCCCGTACGGGAGGCAGGGGTGGTGAGGGTGCCGTAGCGGCCGCGGGGGATCGTACGGCGTGCGCGGTGGGCGGTGGCGCCCGCCGTGCGGCCCGAGCCGAGGAGGGAGCGCAGGGGGGCCAGGGTGTCGTTCGTCAGGCGGCCCGACCATGCCAGGTCCCAGACGGCGGAGGAGAGGTCCGCGTCCGAGGCGTCCGGGTGCACGGCGCGGACGCGGTCCGTGAGCTGGCGGAAGAACAGGCCGTACCCGCCGGAGAGGGCGGAGAGGACCGCTTCGTGGAGCGGGGTGAGCTCCAGGGGATGGGGAGGAGGGAGGAGGAGGGGGGCCGTCTCCGCCAGGTAGAGGGAGATCCAGCCGTCCTTGCCCGGGAGGGCTCCTGCCCCCGCCCAGACCACTTCGCCCGTGGTGGTCAGCTCGTCCAGGAGGGTCGGGGAGTAGTCCGATACGCGGGACGGGAGGATCAGGCGTTCGAGGGCTGAGGCGGGAACCGCGGCGCCCTGGAGCTGCTCGATCGCGCGGGCCAGGCCGTCGACCCCGCGCAGGGCCCCGCCCAGGTGCTGCCACTGGGGGAGGAAGGTGGCGAGGGAGGCGGGGGGCACCGGCTCCAGCTCCTGGCGCAGGGCTGCCAGCGAGCGGCGGCGAAGCCGGCGCAGCACCGTCGCGTCGCACCATTCCTGGCCGATGCCCGCCGGGTGGAACTCGCCCTGGACCACCCGCCCGGCCGCCGCGAGCCGGTGCAGCGCGCCGTCCGTCACGGCCGTGCCCAGCCCGAAGCGGGCGGCGGCGGTGACGGAGGTGAACGGGCCGTGGGTGCGGGCGTACCGGGCCAGGAGATCGCCGAGGGGGTCCTTCACCGGCTCGGTGAACGCCTCCGGGACGCCCACCGGGAGGGCAGTGCCCAGCGCGTCGCGCAGCCGGCCCGCGTCCTCGACGGCCGCCCAGTGGTCCTCGCCGCCGATCCGGACCCGGATCGCCCGGCGGGAGGTGGAGAGGGACGGAGCCCACTCCGCGTCCGCGCCGCGGGCGGCGAGTTCCTCCGGGGTGAGCGGGCCCAGCAGGCGCAGCAGGTCGGCCACCGACTCGGCGTCCTTGGCCCGCCGGTCCTCGGTCAGCCACTGGAGCTCCCGCTCCAGCTCCGTCAGCACGTCCGCGTCGAGCAGCTCGCGGAGTTCCGCCTGGCCGAGCAGCTCGGCCAGCAGCCGGGAGTCCAGCGACAGCGCGGCCGCCCTGCGCTCGGCGAGCGGTGAGTCGCCCTCGTAGAGGAACTGGGCGACGTACCCGAAGAGGAGGGAGCGGGCGAAGGGGGAGGGCTCGACGGTGGTGACCTCGACCAGGCGGACCCGGCGCGCCTCGATGTCCCCCATCAGCTCGGTCAGGCCGGGCACGTCGAAGACGTCCTGCAGGCATTCCCGTACGGCCTCCAGCACGATCGGGAACGAGCCGAACTCGGAGGCCACCTGGAGCAGTTGAGAGGCGCGCTGGCGCTGCTGCCACAGAGGGGTGCGCTTGCCCGGGTTGCGGCGCGGCAGCAGCAGGGCGCGCGCCGCGCACTCGCGGAAGCGGGAGGCGAACAGTGCGGAGCCGCCGACCTGGTCGGTGACGATCTGCTGGACGTCCCCGTGGTCGAAGGCGACGTCCGCCGCGCCCAGCGGGGGCTTGTCGTCGTCGAAGTCGAAGGAGGTGGAGGAGGGGCCTTGAGCCGGGTCGTGGTCCAGCAGGTCCAGGTCCATGTTCAGCAGGTCCGCGTCCGGGAGGCGGAGCACGATGCCGTCGTCGGCGTGCATGACCTGCGCGTCCATCCCGTACCGCTCGGAGAGGCGGGCGCCGAGCGCCAGCGCCCAGGGGGCGTGCACCTGGGCGCCGAAGGGGGAGTGGACGACGACCCGCCAGTCGCCGAGCTCGTCGCGGAACCGCTCGACGACGATGGTCCGGTCGTCCGGTACGTGGCCGCAGGCCTCGCGCTGTTCGGCGAGGTAGGACAGGACGTTCTCGGCGGCCCATGCGTCCAGGCCCGCCGCCAGCAGGCGCAGGCGGGCGTCCTCTGCCGTGAGGCCGCCGAGCTCGCGCAGGAACGCGCCGACCGCGCGGCCCAACTCCAGCGGGCGGCCCAACTGGTCGCCCTTCCAGAACGGGAGGCGCCCCGGGACCCCGGGGGCGGGGGTGACCAGGACGCGGTCGCGGGTGATGTCCACGATCCGCCAGGAGGTGGTGCCGAGGGTGAAGACGTCGCCGACGCGGGACTCGTAGACCATCTCCTCGTCGAGCTCGCCGACCCGGCCGCCGCCCTTTTTGGGGTCGGATCCGGCCAGGAAGACGCCGAAGAGCCCGCGGTCCGGGATGGTCCCGCCGGAGGTGACCGCGAGCCGCTGGGCGCCGGGTCGGCCGGTGATCGTACCGGCGACGCGGTCCCAGACGACGCGGGGTCTGAGCTCGGCGAACGCGTCCGATGGGTAGCGGCCCGCCAGCATGTCCAGCACTGCTGTGAAGGCCGAGTCCGGCAGCGCCGCGAAGGGGGCCGCCCGCCGCACCAGGGCGAGCAGGTCGTCGAGCTGCCAGGTGTCCATCGCGGTCATCGCGACGAGCTGCTGGGCGAGGACGTCGAGCGGGTTGGAGGGGATCCGCAGGGACTCGATCGAGCCCGTGCGCATCCGCTCGGTGACCACGGCGGCTTGGACGAGGTCGCCCCGGTACTTGGGGAAGACGACCCCGGTGGAGACCGCGCCCACCTGGTGTCCTGCCCGGCCCACCCGCTGGAGCCCGGAGGCCACCGACGGCGGGGACTCCACCTGGATGACGAGGTCGACCGCGCCCATGTCGATGCCGAGCTCCAGGCTGGAGGTGGCGACCACGGCGGGCAGCCGGCCCGCCTTCAAGTCCTCCTCCACCAGCGCCCGCTGCTCCTTGGAGACCGAGCCGTGGTGGGCACGGGCCAGCAGCGGCGGAGCGCCCTGGGCGGCGCCCGACTGGGCCATGATCTCGGCCGGGGGTGGGCCCTCGGGCAGCGGGCCGCCGGTGGCCCGCTCGTACGCGATCTCGTTGAGCCGGTTGCACAGGCGCTCGGCGAGGCGGCGGGAGTTGGCGAACACGATGGTGGACCGGTGGGCCTGGACCAGATCGGCGATCCGCTCCTCCACGTGCGGCCAGATGGAGGGCTTGTCGCCGCCCTCCTTGCCCTCGGTGGCGGGGGAGCCGCCCAACTCGCCCATGTCCTCGACCGGGACGACCACCGACAGGTCGAACTCCTTGGTGGAGGGCGGCTGGACGATCTCCACCTTGCCGCGCGGAGCGAGGTAACGGGCCACCTCGTCCACCGGGCGGACCGTCGCCGAGAGCCCGATCCGGCGCGCGGGGCGGGGCAGCAGCTCGTCCAACCGCTCCAGGGACAGCGCGAGATGGGCGCCGCGCTTGGTCCCGGCGACCGCGTGCACCTCGTCCAGGATCACCGTCTCGATCCCGGCCAGGGCCTCGCGGGCGGCCGAGGTCAGCATCAGGAACAGCGACTCGGGTGTGGTGATCAGGATGTCCGGCGGCCGGGTCACCAGCGCGCGCCGCTCCGCGGGCGGGGTGTCGCCGGAGCGGATCCCGACCCGGATCTCCGGCTCGGGCAGGCCCAGGCGCACCGACTCCTGCCGGATGCCGGTCAGCGGGCTGCGGAGGTTGCGCTCCACGTCGACCGCCAGGGCCTTCAGGGGCGAGATGTACAGCACCCGGCAGCGCTTCTTCGGCTCGGCCGGGTGCGGGGTCGAGGCGAGCTGGTCGAGGGCGGCGAGGAAGGCGGCCAGGGTCTTGCCGGAGCCGGTGGGGGCCACCACCAGCACGTCCGAGCCTGCTCCGATGGCCCGCCAGGCGCCCTCCTGGGCGGAGGTGGGCGAGACGAAGGCCCCCGTGAACCAGGAACGGGTCGCGGGGGAGAACGAGTCGAGCGCGGTACCGGACATGCCCCCATCGTGCACCCGCCCACTGACAACGGGCCGGACCTGTGGAAACAGCCCGGCCGGGCCGGGCGCAGAATGGGGGGATGGGCACGGGGACGATCGGAGCGGCCGAGGGCCGCCGGGAGTGGGCGCGGCACTGGCAGTACGCGGAACTGCCCGGGCTGGACCTCCTGCGCGCCCACTACGTGCGCCACACCTTCCCGCGCCACGCGCACGACGGGTACGTCATCGCGGCCGTCACCGGCGGCATCGAGGAGATCGGCCTGCCGGGGGACACCTTGCGCGCCGGGCCCGGCAGCGTGGTCCTGATCAACCCCGAGGTCCCGCACACCGCCCGCGCCGGGGTGCCCGAGGGCTGGGCCTACGCCACCCTCTACCCCTCCCGGGCGCTGATCACCGAGGTCGCCACCGAGATCGGGACCCTGCGCGGGACCCCCGGCTTCACCGCCGACATGGTCGCCGACCCGCAGGCCTCGCGGGCCATCACCGAGGTCCACCGGGCCGCCGAGGCGGGCAACGCGCTGGCCGCCGACACCCTGCTGCGCGGGGTGGTGGCGCGGATGCTGACCCGGCACGCCGGGCCGCTGCCCGCCCGTACGGCGGGCCGCGCGGGCGCCGCCGACGCGGAGCGGGCCCGGGCCGTACTGGAGGAGCGGATGGGGGAGCCCCCGTCGCTGGAGCAGCTCGCGGCGGAGCTGGGCACGAGCCCCTTCGCCCTGCTGCGGGCCTTCCGGGACCGGTACGGCATGCCCCCGCACACCTGGCTGACCGACGCCCGGGTCCGGCGGGCGCGGCGGCTGCTCGACGCGGGGATCCCGCCGGCGGAGGCGGCCGTCACGGTCGGCTTCACCGACCAGCCGCACCTGAACCGGCACTTCACCCGCATCGTGGGGGTGCCCCCGGGCGCCTACCGGCGGGGGCGGGCGGCCGGTTAGGGTCCGGATCATGGACATGGGGGAACTGCTGGTACGGCACGACGAACAGCTCCGGTGCGGGGTTCCCGAATGGCACCCGGTCGGCGTGGTCGTCGAGGCCGACGGGCCGGTGGTGCGCAGGCACTACGGGACGCACGGCACGGTCGAGCACGCGGCCCTGGCGGCCGGGACCGACCTCGACGCCCTGGTCCGGCGGCAGCGCGCGGCCTTCGAGGGCCGGTGCGAGCCCGCCGAATGGAAGGTCTACGGGCACGACTCCCCGGGCCTGGCCGAGGCCTTGACCCGGGCCGGATTCACCGAGGGGCCGGAACGCTCCGTGCTGGCGGCTCCCCTCGACGCGATCGAGTCTCCGCGCGCGGACGACGTGGTGCACGGTCCGCATTACTGCGGGTTCGATGAGCAGGTCCACGCGCTGGCCGCCGCTTCGGGTCCGCACCGGACGACCCCGGCGACGTACGAGGCGGACGGAGTCTCGGACGACGCCGGGGAGGAGCCCTGGGCCGACACGATCGTCTCGCAGGGCCGGGTGGTGGCCGCGGGCTGGGCCGAGCAGGTCCACGGCACGGAGTTCGTGGTGGTCGGTGGCCTCAGCCGGCCGGAGGGCGCGTTCGTCCGGGCCTGGGCGGAGCGCCGGCGCGGCACGAAGTGGCCTCGGTACCTCCTGGCGGAGGCCGCGGGGGCCCTGCGGGAGGAGTTCGAGGCGGCCGGACTGCGCGAGATCACCACCGTCCGCTCCTACCGCTGGACCCCGCAGGGCACGCCCGAGGCGACCCGGCCCGCGCTGCTGGTCGACTGCACTTCAGCGCTGGACCGGCGGCTGTGGGACCGCTTCTACGCCGCGTTCGACTTCAAGCCGTCCATGAGCCGGTCCCCGGCCATCTCGGAGCCCGCCACCTCTGCCACCTGGCACTCCCACGGTCACGGCCGGCCCCAGGTCGCGGACTTCTCCGGCCGGCTGGATGACATCGTGCGGCGCGGGCTGATCGCCGTCACCGAGCCCGGGGAACCGGTCTTCTGGCTCGACTGGAACCACGACGGCTACCGCTACGACCCCCGCCGCACCGGAATCCCCGGCCGGCCGCCCACACCGGGCGAGGGGACCTACCCCAACGGCGACTACTACCTCCACCTCACCGAGGACATGCGCCTCGGCACCTTCGGCCACCCCTGGGAGCAGACCCTGTGCGTGTTCGGACCACTGCTCGCCGCCGTGGAGGGGGAGCTCACCGAACTGCTCGGTGAGCCGCTGCGGCGCCGGGACGGCTAGATGATTGATTCCGAGGTCAGTGGTCGTAGGCGGTCAGTGATCGGATGACGGGTCCACCGGTCTTGTGGTTGTGCCAGATCGCGGCGGTCAGGGCGAGGAGTCGTTGCAGGACTCGGACGGTG
>NZ_JBWJVM010000098.1:0-28173 GCF_056428985.1 Streptomyces sp. CA189
TCGACGCCACCGCACACCCCTCGACGATCAAGCGGAAACAGAACGTCGAGAGCATCCCTCACCCGACCGAAACCATGCTGACCAGCAGAAACTCAACGATCACATCCGGTAAGACAACGGCTTCTCATGGGTGCCTCCGTCGTCCCGCTGGCCTTGGGAACGGGCGCCGCCTTCCTGATGGGCCTGTGGAAGCCGGTCTTCCTGCGGATTGCGCAGTACGTGGGCGGCGGGCTGGCGCTGTTGTCGGTTGCCGGACCGCTGTCGTCCGGCGCCGACGGCGGCACCGTCGCAGCCCTGGCGCTGATGCACCTCACCCTCGGCGTGGCGGTCGTCACGACTCTGGAGCTCCACCGCCGGCGGCAGTGAGCCCGGAAGACCGCACGAATACCCTCTTGCCCAATGGTCAAGAAACGTTGACCATTGGGCGCATGCCTGCCGATGATCTTCCCGAGACGTTTCACGTCACCACCGACGAGCAGCTACGCGCCGTCTCCAACCTCACGCGCCACCGCATCATGGCCGTGCTCCGCTTCGAGCCCGCGACGATTACGCAGATCGCTCAGCGCGTGGGGCTCGCGAAGGGGAGTTCCAGCTACCACGTACGGCTGCTCGAACGGGCCGGCCTGGTGAAGGTGGTGCGAACGCGGAAGGTCCGGGGGGTCACCGAGCGGTACTACGCGATGGCCGCGCGGGCGATCGTGCTGCCGGATCCGGGCGAGGGAGGGCCGGACGTGCTGATGCGGCATGCGGTGGCGGACCTGGAGGCAGCGCCGGTGGACGGCGATCGGCACGTGCGGATGGCGCATCTGCGGCTCACCGGGGAGCAGTTCGCGGAGCTGGGGGCGCGGCTGGACGCACTGGCGGACGAGTATCGGGAGCTGTCCGATCCGTCGCTGCCGGACGCGTCGCTCGTCTTCGCGCTGTTCCACCCGAGAGGGGACGCCAAGTGACCGTTCGGAAGTTGCCGACCGGGTTCGGGCGGCTTTGGACCGCGCAGACGGTGTCCTCGCTCGGTGACGGGGTGACGCATGCCGCGCTGCCGCTGCTCGCGTTGACGCTGACGCGGGATCCGATGGCTCTCGCCGTCGTCACCGCCGCCGGAACGCTGCCGTGGCTGCTCTTCGGGGTGCTCGGGGGTGCGCTGGTGGACCGTTGGGACCGCCGTCGCACGATGTGGATCGCGGACGCGGCCCGCGCGGTGCTGCTCGCGATACCGGCGGCAGCGGCCGCGCTCGACGTGCTGAGCATTCCGCTGCTCGCGGCCGTCGCCTTCCTGCTCGGCCTCGGCGGACTCTTCTTCGACACGGCCGCCACGGCCTATCTGCCGGATCTGCTCGGCCGTGACCCCGCGCTCCTGGAGCGCGCCAACTCCCGGCTGCGGGGCAGCCAGACCGCTGCGTCCGGCTTCGTGGGTCCGCCCGCGGGCAGTGCCCTGCTCGCGCTCGGGCGGGCGGTTCCGCTGCTCGCCGACGCGGTGTCGTTCGCGCTCTCCGCAGTGCTCGTACGGTCGCTGCCCAGCGTGCCCCGTCCCGTACCGAAGGCCCGCGAGTCGCTGCTGCGGCAGGCGCGGGCCGGTGCCTCGTACGTATTCAGGGACCGGTTGCTGCTCGGGCTCGCGCTGCGTCCGGCGGTCGGGAACATCGCCTTCGTCGCCGTGGAGACCGTGCTCGCCCTCTTCGCCCACGATCGTCTCGGCATCGACACCTTCGGCTTCGGCCTGCTCCTCACGGCGGAGGCCACCGGCGGTCTGCTCGGCGCGGGCGTCGCCTCCTTCCTCGGCCGGAAACTCGGCACCGGCACCGCGCTCACCTGCACGGCCGCGGTCGAGGGACTTGCCATCCTGGGCCTTGCCGTCGCCCCGAACCCGTACGCGGCCGGCCTCGCGCTCGCCGTCTGCGGAGCGGGCATGGGCGCCACGATGGTGCTCGCACCCTCCCTCCGGCAGGCGATCGTCCCCGCCCACCTGATGGGCCGGGTCGCCTCCACCTCCCGGATGCTCGCCATGTGCGCCGCCCCGTTCGGCGCCTTCCTCGGCGGCTGGCTGGCCACCAGCTACGACATACGGACCCCGCTCTACGTCGCCGCCGGCCTTCTCCTCGCCATGACCGCCATCACGGCGAACATGACCAGCAACCGCCAGATCGAGGCGGCACTGCGCGCCGCCGCCCCGGCCGATCCCGTTCACGAGCGTGCCGTTTAGAAGCGCAGATCACGGTCTCCTGTTCAGTTCGGCTCGTACCAGAGGCTCGTCATCGGGGAGTGCGTGGTCCAGCCCAGCGCGGAGTAGAGCGCGCGGCCGTCGGGCGTGCCGACCAGGAGGCCGGTCGTGGCGCCGGCCTCGTACGCGGTGCTCTGCAGGGTGCGCATCACCAAGCCGCCGAGGCCCTTGCGCCGGTGTTCGGTGGCGGTCTCGACCTGGTCGACCACGACATGGGCGCCTGTGTGGGCGATCTGGCCTCGGGCGGCGAAGTGCCCGGCCTGCGTGCGGACCAGCACGCGGGTGACCCCGCCCCGGCTCCACCTGGTGAGCGTGTAATCGGCCGGCACTTCCGTGCGTTCCGATGCAAGGTCACAGGTCATCAGAAAACCGGCGACGTCGAGCCGCCAGCCCGGCCCGACCCAAGGCAGGACCGCCTGCTCGTCGGCGAACAGCTTCAGCCACGTCCCGGGCGCGCTCGTCGCGGCGACGATTTTGCGCACCTCGGCCTCGGAGGGCTCCGGCAGCACGTGCCGGGCCACGTGCTTGGACTGCCCGACGTCGATCGTCCACCCCCACGGCTCACCGATCGGGTCCGATCCTCCCCGGGAGACGACCCAGCCGTCGATCCACATCCGCACGAGCTCGCTGATCCCGGTGTCCGGCATCACGGGAGGGGCTTCCAGTCCTGGGCAAGGAGTCCGAACAGGACCTCGTCGAGGAACTCGCCCATCACCCAGGCCGAAGAGCGCAGCACACCCTCGCGGACGAAGCCGTTGCGCTCGGTGGCGCGGATCATCGCGATGTTGTCCGCCAGCGTCTCGATCTGCAGCCGGTGCAGGCCGCGTACGACGAAGCCGTAGTGGCACAGCACCGCGACCACGTCGGTGCTGTAGCCCTTGCCCCGAGAGGCCGGCAACAGCCCGAGCCCGACGTGCGCGGACCGGCTGTGGTTGTCGATGCCCCACAGCGTCGCGGTACCGACCAGCGCGCCACTGTCCAGGTCCACCACGGAGAAGGGGACATGGCCCTGCTCCTTGTCGTTCACCAAGAACGACGAGGCCTCCGAGTCGGCCATGAGCGGTCGCCACGGGTGGCCCGTGGCCCGGGAGGCGGTGACCACGTCATCGTGGAGACCAGCGTGCAGGATGGGGATGTCGTCCTCGTGCCGAGCCCTGAGCCCAACCGTTTTACCCTTTAGCATGCAAGCTTCCTATCCGACCGCACCATGGTCGGCAACCCAATAGATCAGCGGAAGGCGTCGGCGTTCTCCGAGACCCACTGCCGGAACGGACGACCCGGAGTCCCGGTGACCTGCGCGACCGTGTCACGCACCCTCAACAGCTCGTCGTTCAC
Source organism: Streptomyces sp. CA189 (assembly GCF_056428985.1). NCBI lineage: Bacteria > Bacillati > Actinomycetota > Actinomycetes > Kitasatosporales > Streptomycetaceae > Streptomyces > Streptomyces sp. CA189. The sequence continues at coordinate 3,554 of NZ_JBWJVM010000098.1, forward strand.
GTCTCCGCCGGTGACGTCGAGCACCGCGTCCGCAGCCTCCGCCCCGAAGACCGCAGCCATCTGCGCGTGGGCCTCTCCACGACTGATCTCGGCGAAGGGAACCTCCCGGCCCAGCGCCGCCGCGATGGCCTCGGCCTGCTGCCGTGCGGTCACCGGCTCGGGACCGGTCAGGGCGTAAGTCCGCCCCCGGTGGCCGGGCTCGGTCAGTGCCACACGTGCCACCGCCGCGATGTCCGCAGGGTGGATGGTCGGCAGCGCGGTCTCGGCGTACGGCGCACGGACGGTCTCGTGGCCACGGATGGCAGCGGCCCACATCAGAGCGTTCGACGCGAACTGCGTCGGCCGCAGGATCGTCCAGGCCATACCGCTCGCCTTGAGCAGCTCCTCGACCGCCAGGTTCTCGCCGGCAGGCCCGAGATGCGGGTGACTCTCGACGGTGATGGAGGAGACCAGGACAACGTGCTCCACACCCGCCTGGCGGGCGATTTCCAGAATGTCCCCGTCCGACCCCAGCCGCGACACGAGAAACAGCGAACGCACCCCCTCCAGCGCCGCCTTCAACGCCACGAGATCGGCGAAGTCACCCTCCACCGCCTCGACCCCTTCAGGAAAGACGGCCCGTGCGGCATCCCGAGTAAGCCCTCTCACCGGCCCGACACCCGCCGAGCGCAGCTCCTCCAACAAGGCGCTGCCTATGTTTCCGGTGGCTCCGGTCACGAGGATCATGAGCACATTTCCCATCGCCAGATGATCAAGTAAGTGCCAGGTTAGAACCTCAATCGCACTTCAGGTCAAGGAGCCACTCCACACCCCAACGAGCCCAAGACGGCCCGCAGTCGCTAAGCCGAGCGAGAGTGCGTAGCGATCTGTCGCGCCCACCGACCCTGAGGTCCTTCTCGCCACCCTCTCGCTCGTGGTGGCGGTCGACGGTCACGGGAAGGGTGTCCAGACGCCCGGCCCTGGATGCTCTGACCGCCCCGCGCGTCCGTTCCGGCTGAGGTCACTGTCCTGCCGGAGCGGTGTGCGGATGACCACCGGCCGAAGAAGGGCTGCGGATCTCAGACGGGGTCGCTCCTCCCCACTCCTCCCCCCGGTACTCGTCAACGCCACCGACCAACCCGCAGCACCCGCCGTCCCACCCGAAAACCGCTTCCCCTCCCACCCCCCCGTCGGCAACGATGAGCCGCATGGTGTCCACTGACCGACTGCTGGCGTTCGCCGCCATGTCGTTGCTGTTGATCCTCATCCCCGGGCCGAGCGTGCTCTTCGTCATCGGGCGGGCGCTGTCCCAGGGGTGGCGGGCCGCGCTGATCACGGTGGCCGGGAACACGCTGGGGGCATACGTGCTCGTCGTCGCGGTGGCCCTCGGTGTGGGGTCCGTGGTGGAGCGGTCCTTGCTCGTGTTCACCGCGCTCAAGCTCGTGGGGGCCGCGTACCTCGTCTACCTGGGGGTCAAGGCCTTCCGGCAGCGGCATTCGCTCCGTGCGGAGTTCGGGGCGCACGCATCCGAGTACGGGAACTGGCGGTCGCTGTGGGAAGGGTTCGCCGTCGGGGTGGCCAATCCGAAGACCATCGTGTTCTTCGCCGCCGTCCTGCCGCAGTTCGTCGACCGCGATCAGGGGCACGTCACCGCCCAGATGCTGCTGCTCGGGCTCGTGTTCAACCTCATCGCCGTGGTCTGCGACAGCACCTGGGGCATGGTCGCCGCGACCGCCCGCAGCTGGTTCTCGCGGTCTCCCCAGCGGCTCTCCGCCGTAGGCGGGGCCGGCGGGCTCGCGATGATCGGCCTGGGCGTGACCGTCGCCACGACCGGGCGCAAGGACTGATCCGGGGCTGATCCGGGGCTGACCCGGGGCTGACCCGGGGCTGATCCGGGGCTGATCCGGGGCTGATCCAAGACCTCCTCCGCGAGTAAGTCCCCCTCGAAGCAACGAGGTTTCGGCACGGTCGGATGATCTACTGAACCGACCGGTCGAGGGCTCAACACGGGGGTGTGGGTATGGACGTAGGTATGGACGTCAGTGTCGCTACGGGCGGGGACACAGGTAGGGACACGGCCGGGGACAAGCCCGCAGGCGCAACCACCACTCAGACCCCAAGCTCCCCCACCCAAGACCAACTAGCCCTCAGCTTCGAAGAGCACCGCCCCCACCTCCGCGCCGTCGCCTACCGGATGCTCGGGTCGATCGGTGAGGCCGAGGACGCGGTCCAGGAAGCCTGGCTGCGGTTGAGCCGTATGAGCCGCTCCGATGTCAGTGACGTGGAGAACCTCGGCGGCTGGCTGACGACGGTCGTGGCGCGGCTGTGTCTGAACGGGCTGCGTGCCCGCGAGACCCGCCGGGAGGACTCCCTCGACGACCGGCTGGACCGGACGGGCGAAGTCGGCCCCGCTCCCCGGATGCCCGACCCCGTCCTCGCCCGGGAGGGCGGCGTGGTCGACCCGGAGCAGGAAGTACTGCTGGCCGATTCCGTCGGACTGGCGCTGCTCGTCGTACTCGAATCCCTCGCTCCGGCGGAGCGGCTGGCGTTCGTCCTGCACGACATGTTCTCGGTGCCCTTCGACGAGATCGCCCTGATGCTCGACAAGACACCGGCGGCCACCCGGCAGCTCGCCAGCCGTGCGCGGCGCCGCGTACAGGGGCAGGCGCCCGCACCGGATCCGGACCTGGTCCGGCAGCGCGAGGCGGTCAGCGCGTTCTTCGCGGCCACCCGTGACGGTGACTTCGACGCGCTCCTCTCCCTGCTCCACCCGGACGTCGTCCTGCGCTCCGACGGCGGCGTCGCGCGCGCCGGCCAGTCGGTGGTCCTGACCGGTGCCCGGACCGTGGGCTCCCAGGCGGCCCTCTACAGCGCGCTCGCCCCGTTCGTCCGCCCCGTGCTCGTCAACGGGGCCGCCGGCGTGCTGTGCGTGGTCGAAGGCCGGCTGATGTCGGTCATGGCCTTCACGGTCACCGACGGCCGGATCACCGCCATCGACGTACTCACCGATCCCGACCGTCTGGACCTCATCGACCTCGCCCCCCTCATCCCCCTCATCCCCCTCACCTGACGGGCCCGTACCCTCTCCCCCCGTGATCGACTCACGCGCGCACATCCGGATCGCCCGGCCCTCCCTCGATCTCGCCGCCGCCGAGCGGTTCTACGTGGGAGGGCTGGGGCTCGACGTGCAGTGGCGCTCCACCGAGCGGGTCTCCGGGGAGCACGACCTGCTGATGGTCGGGCCCCTCGGGGGCGGCTGGCACTTCGAGCTGACCCACGACCCCGAGAACCCGGTGGCTCCCTCCCCCACCGCAGACGACCTCTTCGTCGTCTACCTGGGCAAGGAGCCCGACGAGGCCCTCGTGGCCCGGCTCGTCGAGCACGGCGGGACCCGCACTCCCGCCCACAACCCGTACTGGGACACCTACGGGGTCACCGTCACCGACCCCGACGGCTACCAGCTCGTCCTGTCCTCCCGCACCTGGGGCTAAGCGGCTGCCCGGCGGACGGACGGGCGGGCGCCCTACGGCCAGAACTTCGCCAGTGCCGCCTCCTTGAACGGCGCCGGGCTCACGCTCAGTTCACCGGCGAAGGGGCGGTCCAGGGCGACCACCAGCAGCAGGCTGAAGCCGATCAGCCCCGCCACCGCCGAGACGAAGAGCAGCTGCATCTTCAGGCTCCGCAGCCCGAAGAGGAAGGTGAGCGGGAGGATCACGAACGCACCTCCGTACACGAGCACTTGGAGCAGCGGCGGCAGTGAGGTCTCGGCCATCGTCACGCGCGCCCGGCGCTGCGCGGCGACGTCGTTGAGGCGGCCGACGGCCTCCCCGTAGAAGGTCTCGCTCCGGGGGCCGGCGGGCTCGTAGGCCTGGAGCGCCGTGTACAGGCCGTGCGTCTGGTCGGCGGTGGCCGCGTAGCTGGGCCGGCCCTCGCGCATGAGGGGCCACTGGACCTCGACGACGGCGTGGACGTACTCCCCCACCGCCCGGTCCACGCGGGCGCGTTCGGCCGGCGGGAAGACCTCCGCGCTGCGGACGATCAGGGCCAGGTCGGTGGCCTCGGTCGCGACGATGGTCTGGGTGTTCTCCAGTTGCGTCCACAGGGTGACGACGACGAAGGCGAGGATGATGCCGTAGATCGCGCCGAACATCCCGAGGGCCACCCCGACCATCTCGTTGTGGTCGCCGCCCGCGAGGTGCGGGAAGCGGCGGCGCGCGGCCAGGCTGCCGCCGATGGCGAGGGCGACGAAGCCGCCGACGAGGAGGACGCCGAGGAGGAATGTGCTGAGGTGATTGAGCAACCAGAGGATCATGTCCTGCCCAACGACCACCCCGTCGGGAGGGCCCGCCCCCACATCAGCGCGAGCGGCTCGCGCGCGGCGGCTCCGCGGGTCCCGTCGCCGCCGCCTCTTGGGCGTCGAGCAGCTCGTCCCAGTGCTCCCGCGTCCACTCGCACGCCGCGTCCAGCGGGCCCAGCAGTCCCCGCCCGAGCGGGGTGAGGGCGTACTCGACCCGGCGCGCCGGGGTCTCGTACTCCGTGCGCACCACGAAGCCGTCGCGCTCCAGCCCGCGCAGGGACTGGGTGAGGGACTTGGCGGTGATCTCGCGCAGCGGGACCTTGAGCTCCGAGAAGCGGCGGGGGCCGTCCTGGAGGCAGCGCAGGATCAGCGTGGCCCATTTGTCGCCGATCCTGAACGGCACCAGGGGCGAGGGGCAGACGGGGTCGAACATCTCGGGATCGAGGGGCGGAGGCGACGACAACTGCTTCTCGGTCATGATCCACACGGTAGGGCGGTATCCGATCGGTAACCACCTCTCCCCTTAGGTTCCGGGGCATGACGAACCAGGGGAACGAACAGACCAAGACCAAGACCACGACCAAGCCCAAGATCATCGTCTTCGGCGCTGCCGGCCGCGTCGGCAGCGCCGTAGTCGCCGAGGCGCGGGCGCGGGGCCACGAGGTGACCGAGGCCGGGCGGGGCGACGGGGACGTCACCTCGGCTGCGGACGTGGCGCGGCTCGCGGCCGGGCACGACGCGGCGGTGGCGGCGGTGTACGACACGGGGCCGTCCCCGGCGCGTTCTTCCCGGCGGCCGCCCGCGCGCTGGCGGCGGGGCTGGGCGAGGCCGGTGTGCGGCGCCTGGTCTCCGTCGGGCTGGCGTCGGTACTGCCCACCCGCTCCGGGGCGCTGCTGATGGACACCCCGGGCTACCCGCAGAAGTGGCGGGAGTTCTACGCCGGCCACGGCGCCGGTACCGAAGCCCTGCGGGCGGCCGCGCCGGCGACCCTGGACTGGGCGGTACTGAGCCCCTCAGGCGACTTCGCCGCCGAGGCGACGCCCTGGAGCGGCCCGGGGGCCGACTCCGGCCCCAACTCCGGCCCCGGCGGCGGCTACGCCTTCGCCCCCGCCGACGCCGACGCCCGCATCCGGCACGCGACCTTCGCCCGTGCCGTCCTGGACGAACTGCTGACCCCCACCGTGCACCGCACGCACGCGGGGGTGACGGGAGCATGACCGGCACCCCGCCCGCACCCCCGCCCGCCCCCACGGGCCCGACCAGGGTCCCGGCCCCCACCGACAGCCCGAACCCCTGGGTGGCGGACCACATCCGGCGCTTCGAGGAGACCGGCGGGGTGCCGCGCCCCGGGATCCGCGATCTGCTGCTGACCACGCGGGGGCGCCGCTCCGGGGTGTTGCGGCGCACGGCGCTTGCGTACGTCCCCGATGGGGACTCGTACGTCCTCACGGCGTCCAACGCGGGGGCCGGGCAGCACCCGGCCTGGTACCTGAACCTGAGCGCCGACCCGGCCGTCACGCTCCAGGTCGGCGCGGAGAGCTTCCCGGCGCTCGCCCGCCCCGCGACCCCGGCGGAGGCGGAGCGGCTGTGGCCGGTGGTGGTGGCCGCGATGCCCTCGTACGCGGCCTACCGGGGCGCGGCCGCGCGGACGTCCGGCCGCGAGGTCCCGCTGGTCCTGGTCACCCGGCGGGACACCTCCACGCGCGGCTGAACCTCAGCCACGCACCTTCGGCGCCTTCGGCAGCCCGGCGGACAGCGCGGTGCCGGCTCCGCCGAGGGAGGCGTCGGTCGCCTTCGACGCGGAACCGGCGGCCGAGGCGGTGATCTCCACCGCCGTCTTCGCGTCCTTGACGGTGCCTCCGGGGTGGTCGACGATCTCGCCGACGCGCTGGGTGATCGGGGGCCCCTGGATGGCGGGCTCGTCGGCGGCGTGCGCGACGGCGGGGCAGAGGGCGAGGGCCGCTCCTCCGGACAGGACGAGGGCGGCGAGGCTGCGCTTGATGGCGTTCATGCCGGGCCCAACGACCCCGCCGCACCCCGAGTCACCGCTCCCGCCCACTTTGGAGTGAGATCAGAACCGTCCACACCCCAGAGATATGCCCCTTGCGTAATATGTTGCACAGGTCATACTCGGAGGGAAGGTACGCGGACTGGGAAGTGATCGTCGTGGAGCCCGCTCTCTCGTGGCTGCACACACTGCGCCAGAACGATCGACCTACCCTCATCCAGATCAGCAAGGCCATCACCGCTCTACGGCAGGAGGGTCCCGCCATGGGGCGCCCCCTCGTGGACACAGTGAAAGGGTCCCGACTGGCCAACCTCAAGGAGCTCAGGCCCGGGTCCGCCGGAGCGACCGAGGTGCGCTTGCTGTTCGTCTTCGACCCGCTGAGGCGGGCGGTCTTCCTGGTTGGCGGAGACAAGGCCGGCGACTGGCAAGGTTGGTACCACTCGTCCATCCCACTGGCCGAGGCTTCGTACGAGGATTACGTGACACAGCAGGAGGAGGACACGCCGTGAGCCCGACACCCGACCGTGGAGACAAGGCCGCCCGCTGGGACGACCTCGTCGAGGAGTTCGCCTTCTCGCCCGCTGAGCAGGCGGAGATCGACCGGGGGGCGGCGGAGATGATCTCCGCCGTGCGCGCGCACCGCCTGGCGGAGGTCCGTAAACGGCAGCACACCACGCAGGTCCAGGTCGCGGAAGCCATGGGGGTCACCCAGGCGCGCGTCTCCCGGATCGAGAACGGCGAGCTGGAGCGCAGCGAGGTCGAGACCCTCGCCGCCTACGTGCGCGCCCTCGGCGGCAAACTGAAGATCGTCGCCGAGTTCGGTGACGAGCAGTACACCCTCGGCTGACAACGCCCGCGGCCCCGGATCGGAGGCTCGCTCGGGGGCCGCGGGGGTGCATGACACAGCGGGGGGGGTGAGGGCCGAGACCCCCATGGGGTCAGTCCTGGACCACCAGGGACGGGGTGGACTTCGTCAGGACCTCGCCGCGGAAGAAGGCCGGGCTGCGGCGTTCGGTGACGAACATGACGACCAGGCCGAGGGCCAGCAGGCCGACGCCGATGATGAAGACGCTGCCGACGCCGAGGACCGTGGAGCCGGAGCCGTACGACGGGTTCCACATGTCGATCAGGGTCTTGAAGAAGACGGTCGCCAGGAGCAGGCCGCCCAGGACCGGGAAGACACCCTTGAAGAACAGGTCACGGGTGGAGCGGCGCAGCTCGCCGCGGAAGTACCAGGCGCAGGCGAAGGCCGTCAGCGAGTAGTAGAAGCAGATCATCAGGCCGAGCGCGAAGATCGTGTCGGTCAGGACGTTCTCGCTGATCAGGGTCATCACGGTGTAGAAGACGCCGGTCGCGACGCCCGCCATGATCGTGGCGCGGCCGGGGGTCTTGAACTTCGGGTGGACCTTGGCGTACGTGGGCGGCAGCGCCTCGTACGTGGACATGGCCAGGACCGTGCGGGCCACCGGGATGAAGGTGGTCTGCAGGGAGGCCGTCGCGGAGGCCAGGACGGCGACGAAGAGCAGGATGCCGAGCGTCGGGCCCATCACCGGGCCGGCGAGGGCGGCGAAGACGTTGTCGGAGGTCTCCGGGTTGCCGAGGCCGAAGCCGACGGTGCCGGAGCCGACGGCCATCTGGGCGGCGATGCCGGTGGCCAGGTACGAGCCGACGAGGACGACCATGGCGATGAGCGAGGCGCGGCCGGGGGTCTTCGCGGAGCCGGTGGTCTCCTCGTTGGTGGCCAGGCAGGCGTCCCAGCCCCAGTACATGAAGATCGAGAGCGAGAGTCCGGCGGTGAAGGCCGCCATGGACTCGACCGCGAAGGGGTTCATCCACTGCCAGGAGAAGTCCAGGCCGGTGTCGAAGGTGCCCGCGGCGGCCTTCTGGAAGGCCATCGCCACGAAGATGGCGAGCACGGCGAGCTGGAGGCCGACCAGCGCGTACTGGACGCCCTTGGTGGCGGTCATGCCGCGGTAGCTGATGGCGGTCGCGATGGCGATCAGGGTGAGGCAGGTGCTGATGTGGACGAGCTTGTTGTCGTCCAGGGCGGCGATCGCCGGGCTGTTCGTGATCTCGCCGGCCAGCAGCCAGAAGTAGGAGGTGGCGACGCCGGCGAGGTTGGAGAGGACGATGATCGTGGCGATCACCAGGCCCCAGCCGCACATCCAGCCGATCCGCGGGCCGAAGGCCTTCACGGTCCAGGTGAAGGAGGTGCCGCAGTCCGGCATGGCCTTGTTGAGCTCGCGGTACGCGAAGGCGACCAGCAGCATCGGCAGGAAGCCGGCCAGGAAGACGGCCGGCATCTGCACGCCGACCTCGCCGGCGGTGGACCCGAGGGTCGAGGTCAGGCAGTAGACCGGGGCGACGGTGGAGATGCCGATGACGGCGCTTCCCACGAGGCCGACAGAGCCCTTGCCGAGGCCCTTGCCGCGTACATCACCATCGGAGCCACCCAGGGGGGTGGCTCCGCTTACCGTGTCTCCGACCGGGGGCCGGGCGTCCAGCTGTGTCATACGTCAGGACGTTAGACGCTGCGTTTTCCACATCTGGAGGACTTAAGTCCAGTCCGCCACGCGTCCAAAGCCCTTGGAATCTCGACACCGAGACTCTTCACGAGGATGTAATACAAGGTTCACAGGCCTGCCGATCATCGTTTCGGCAGGCCTGGACCTTTAATTTCGCCATGCGGAAACCGCAGCACTGTCCGTTTTGGCCGGTTTCAAACTTTCCAGGTCAATTTTTGGTCACGCCCATACGATCGACTGCATCTCGCTGTACGCGTGCAGTGCGTACGAGCCCACGTCCCGGCCGACACCCGACCGCTTGAAGCCGCCGAACGGCGCCTCCATGTTCCGCCCGATGGTGTTCACGCCGACCCCGCCCGCCCGCAGCCGCCGCGCCACCCGGAAGGCGCGCGCCGCGTCCGCGGACCACACGTAGCTGATCAGACCGAAGTCGCTGTCGTTGGCCAGCGCCACCGCCTCGTCCTCATCCCCGTCGAAGGGGACCACGACCACGACCGGTCCGAAGATCTCCTCACGGACCACGCGCATGTCGTTGGTGCAGTCGACGAGGAGGGTCGGGGCCACGTAGAAGCCCTTGCCCGTGCCGGCACCCTCGCCCACCACCGGGCGCTCGCCGCCGAAGGCGATCCGGGCGCCCTCCTTCCTGCCCAGCTCGATGTACGACTCCACGCGGTCCCGGTGCGCCGCCGAGATGACCGGGCCCACCACGGTGCCGCGCACCGCCGGGTCCCCGACCTTCATGAAGGCCAGGTAGCCCTGGAGCTTCTCCACCAGCTGCTCGTACACCGACCGGTGGACGATCACCCGGGTCGGAGCCGTGCAGATCTGCCCGGAGTAGAAGGAGAAGGTGGTGCCGATCCCCATCACCGCCGCGTCCAGGTCGGCGTCCGCGAGGACGATCGCCGCGCCCTTGCCGCCCAGCTCCATCAGCTGCCGCTTCATCGTGCGGCCGCAGACCTCGGCGATGCGCTGCCCGACGCCCGTGGAGCCGGTGAAGGACACCATGTCCACGTCCGGGGAGTCCACGGCCGCCTCGCCGACCTCCACCGAGGCGCCGGAGACCACGTTCACCACGCCCGCCGGGACCCCGGCCTCGTGCAGGGCCTCGGCCATCCGGAACACCGACAGCGGGTCCTGCGGGGCCGGCTTGACGACCACCGTGTTGCCCATGGCCAGTGCCGGGGCCACCTTGCCCGCCGGGTTGGCCCACGGGTTGTTGTACGAGGTGATGCAGGTGACGACCCCGACCGGCTGGCGCACCTCCAGGGCGCCGAGGATGCTCGCCGCACCCATCGGACCCGCCTCGGTGACCTGCGGCGGCAGCCCGCGCTCGACCGGTTCCAGCGCGCCCTTCGCGTACCGGCGGAAGCGGGCCACGCCCACCCCGACCTGCATGCCGCGCGCGATCCCGGTGGGGGCGCCCGTCTCGGCCTGGGCGAGGGCCGCCCAGGGCTCGTACTCGCGCTGGATGATGTCCGCGGCCCGGTCCAGGATCGCGGCCCGCTCCTCCGGCCTCGTCCGGGACCAGCCCTCGAAGGCCGCGGCCGCGGCGCGCGCCGCGTCCTCGACCTGGCCGCGCGAGGCCTCGGGGGCCAGGCCGACGACGGATTCGTCGGCCGGGTTGACCACCTCGTAGTGCCCGCCGGCCGGCTCGACCCACTCACCGCCGATGTAGAGCTTCTGCGGGTTGTCCTTCTGCGGATCGTCCGTAGCGCTGCTCACCTGGTGCTCACCGTCCTCGTGTCCCGGCCCGAACGGAGCACGATCCCCGGGATCGCCCCCGTCACCTCGTCGTCGCGGATGGTCTCCACGCCGTTGACGCGTACGGACACCATGCCGATCGCCCGCGCGTCCAGCCGCGGGCTGTCCCCGGGCAGATCGTGCACGAGCGTGGCAGGTCCGGCCTCGATCCGCTCCGGGTCGAAGAGCACCAGGTCCGCGTGGAAGCCCTCGGTGATCCGGCCGCGCTCGCGCAGCCCGAACAGCTGGGCCGGGTCGTCGGTGAGCATCCGTACCGCCTGCTCCAGCGGCACCAGCTTGCGGCCGCGCAGGCAGTCCCCGAGGAACCGGGTCGTGTACGGGGCCCCGCACATGCGGTCCAGGTGGGCGCCGGCGTCGGAGCCGCCGAGCATGACGTCCTCGTGCTGCCAGGTCTCGGCGCGCAGCGCCCAGCTCGCCGGGTCGTTGTCGGTCGGCATGGGCCAGAGGACCGTACGCAGGTCGTCGTTGGCGCAGATCTCCACCAGGCAGTGGAAGGCGTCCTGGCCGCGCTCGGCCGCGATGTCGTTGACGACGCGGCCCGACAGGCCCTCGTTCGCCTCGCTGTAGGTGTCGCCGATGACGTAGCGCCCGAAGTTGGCCAGGCGCCGGAAGACTCCGGCCTCCTTGCTGGCCGCGCGGACCAGCATCTCGGCGCGCACGTCGGCGTCGCGCAGCTTCGCGATGCGCTCGGGGACGGGCAGGCCCAGGACCTCGCCCCAGCCGGGGATGAGGTTGAGGGCGCAGAAGGTGCCGAGCGACATGTTCATGGGGGTCAGGATCGGCATCGTCAGCGCGACGACCCGGCCGCCGGCCTTGCGGGCGCGCTCGCTGGGGATGAGCTGGCGCGGCACGCGCTCGGGGACGGAGGCGTCGATGGTGAGCACGTTCCAGTTCAGGGGCCGTCCGGCGGCGGCGCTCATCTCGACGAAGAGGTCGATCTCCTCGTCGGCAAACTGGTCGAGGCAGCCCGCGACGATCGCTTCGAGCTGGGTGCCCTCGTGTTCGGAGACCGCGCGGGAGAGCGCGAGGAGCTCTTCGGGCTTGGCGTGCCGGGAGGCGACGGGGGCGCCGGAGCCGTCGGAGTGGGTGGAGGACTGGGTGGTCGACAGGCCCCAGGCGCCGGCGTTCATGGCGTCGTGGAACAGGTCGAGCATCGCCTGCATCTGCTCTTCGGTGGGCTGGCCGCCGACGGCGTCCTCGCCCATGACGTGCCGGCGCAGTGCGCAGTGGCCGACCATGAAGCCGGCGTTGACGGCGATGCGGCCGTCGAGCGCGTCGAGGTACTCGCCGAAGGTGGACCAGGTCCAGTCGACGCCCTCTTCGAGTGCGGCCAGCGCCATGCCCTCGACCTTGCTCATCATGCGGCGGGTGTAGTCGGCGTCCTCGGGGCGGGCGGGGTTGAGGGGGGCCAGGGTGAATCCGCAGTTGCCGCCCGCGACGGTGGTCACTCCGTGGTTCATGGAGGGGGTCGCGTACGGGTCCCAGAAGAGCTGGGCGTCGTAGTGCGTGTGGGGGTCGATGAACCCGGGGGTGAGGACGAGGCCGGTGGCGTCCTCGGTGGTCCGGGCCTCTTCCGTGACGGTGCCCGGCTCGGCGATGACGGCGATCCTGCCGTCGCGTATCCCTACGTCGGCCACGCGGGCCGGGGCGCCGGTCCCATCCACGACGGTGGCGCCCTTGATCAGATGGTCGAGCATGACGTCCCTTCTGCCTTTGGTTGCGGTGCGCGATCGCGTTGCGGCGCCGCTCCTGGGGCTCCGCCCCAGACCCCGCGCCTCAAACGCCGGCGGGGCTGGATTTTGGCCGCCCTGTGCCCACACGTGCCGGCAGCTCACCGCGCTCCCGGCTCGATTGCCCGCAGGGCAATTCGAGCCCCGCGCCGACGGCATCAGCCAAATCCAGCCCCGCCGGCGTTTGAGGCGCAGGGGTCCGGGGGGCGGCGCCCCCGGCAACGGCGCCGGGCCGACAAGCCCAGGGGCCCCGGCCGGAGTCCGCCGGGCCGGCCGCGGCCTCGGCATGGCTCCGGCCGGGGCCGGTTCCGGGGCGGCGGTCCGGGAAGACGCCGCCCCGAGTTCCCCCGCCGGGTCAGACGGCTTCGCGGAAGCGCGTGGTGCGGTGCACCGGGTCGGTGTCGATGTGCGGGATGACGTGCTCGCCGATGAGCTTGATGGTGGTCATCGTGTCCTCGGGCGAGACGCCGGTCGGCAGGCCGAAGGAGAGCTGGTCGGCGCCGGCCTGCTCCCAGCGCTTGCACTGCGCGCGGACCTCGGAGGGGTCGCCGCAGATGAGCAGTTCCTCAGCGATCAGCAGCTCGATGATCTCCGCGTTGTACTCGGGGAGGATCTCGGGCCACTCGGGGATCATCTCGGGGCGCGGGAAGGTGTCGTGGTAGCGGAAGACCAGCGACTGGAAGCGGTTCATGTTGGCGTTGACGGCGATCTCGATCGCCTTGTCGTGGGTCTCGGCGCAGATCGCGGTCGAGGTGACCATGACGTTGTCGTTGACGAAGGCGCCGATGGCCTTCGCCTCCCGGATCGCGGTCTTGTACTGGTCCAGCACCCACTCCATGTCGGAGACCTTCTGGACGCTGAAGCCGAGGACGCCGAGGCCCTTCTTGGCCGCCATGGCGTACGAGGAGGGGGAGCCGGCGGCGTACCACATGGCCGGGTGGGCCTTGCCGTACGGCTTGGGGAAGATCTTGCGCGGCGGCAGCGACCAGTGCTTGCCCTGGAACCCCTCGTACTCCTCCTGGAGGAACATCTTGGGGAACTCGGCGATGGTCTCTTCCCAGATCTCCTTGGTGCCGTTCATGTCCTCGATGCCGGGAAGGAAGCCGAGGATCTCGTGGCTGCCGGCGCCGCGGCCGGTGCCGAACTCGAAGCGCCCCTTGGTGAGGTGGTCGAGCATGGTGACCTTCTCGGCCACCTTGACCGGGTGGTTGACCGGGGCGAGCGGGTTGAAGATGCCGGAGCCGAGGTGGATGCGCTCGGTGGCGTGGGCGAGGTACCCGAGGAACACCTCGTTCGCCGAAAGGTGCGAGTACTCCTCCAGGAAGTGGTGCTCGGAGGCCCAGGCGTACTTGAACCCGGACTTGTCCGCCTGGATGACGTACTCGGTCTCCTCGATCAGCGCCTTGTGCTCTGCCTCGGGGTCGACCTTGGACCGCGCCTCAGGCACGTATCCCTGCACAAAGAGCCCGAATTCCAAGGGGATTCACCGTCCTTCTGTTTCTGACGTTGCGTCAGATTCGATGTCACGACTGTTCCATCGCGGGGGCGGGAGCGTCAATACCTGACGCTCCATCAGATCTGGCTGCGGGGGCCTCGCGGAACCGCTAGGCGATGCTGACGCCCGCCATCCAGCCGCCGTCGATCACGAACGGCTGGCCGGTGATGTACGAGGAGTCCTCGCTGGTCAGGAACAGGGCCAGCTTGGCTATCTCCTCCGGCTGCCCCACCCGGCCCATCGGCACCACACGCTTGTAGAGCTCCGCCATGGCGTCCTTGGCCTCCTGCGGCAGGTCCGCCGGGTTCACGTGCCCGGGGGTGGCCATGGGGGTGTCCACGGCCCCCGGGCACATCGCGTTGACCCGGATGTTCTTCGCGGCCAGCTCCAACGCCGCCACCCGGGTCAGGCCGAGGATCGCCGCCTTGGTCGCCGCGTACGTGCCCACGTACGCCATGCCCGTCAGGCCGGTGTACGAGGAGGTGTTGACGATCGTGCCGCCGCCGGCCGCCTCGATCTCCGGGGCCACCGACTTGATGCCGAGGAAGGCGCCGACCTGGTTGACCTGGACCACCTGCTGGAACTCCTCCAGCGGGGTGGCGGTCAGCTCGTTGAAGCGCAGGATGCCCGCGTTGTTGACCAGGCCGTTCACCGGGCCGAAGGCCTCCTTCGCCGCCGCGATGGCGGCCGCCCAGTCCTCCTCCCGGCTCACGTCCATCCGTACGTACCGGGCCCGGTCCTCGCCGATCTCCTTCGCGACCGCCGCGCCCTGCTCGTCCAGCACGTCGCCCAGGAGCACCTTGGCGCCCTCCGCGGCGAACAGCCGGGCCTCCTGCTCGCCCTGGCCGCGCGCGGCACCCGTGATGATGACGACGCGTCCGTCCAGCTTGCCCATGCGTTGCTCCTAAGTGGTTAAGAGACATTTCGGAAATCCGCTACGATCGCCAAGTCCCGCAAGGGATAGGGCGAGAAGACGCCCTGTGGGAGTCAACCGCACCGTGTCCGTCCCCGGCTCGCCGGTACGGATCACGCGGCAGCGCAGCATCTGAGCTGCGCCCCTGCTCCCCGAATGCCGGACCAGCGCCCTGAGCGACCCCGGATGAGCCGCCCCTGGGCGACCACGCCGGACAGCCCAGGAACCGCCCCGGCTGCAATCCGTCATCCCCACAGGGCTCACGGATCAAGTCTTAGTCGTTGAGGAGTGGGCCCACTTCGGACCCGAAAGCGGTGATCTGGTCGACGAGTTCGACCAGATCCCGATTGCGGAAGCGGACCTGGATCTGGTCGATGCCGATCGCCTTGTACGCGCGCAGCGAGTCGGCGAGCGCCTCCGCCTTGCCGGTGAGGGTCCGCCGGCCGGTGTCCCAGCCGGGTTCGCCGACGTACAGCGGCGCGGTGATCGCGCCGAACTCCACGGGCCCGGTGACCCCGGCCTCGGCGCGGAGCTCCTTGATCCGGGCGATCTGCGCAGGGAGCTTGTCGAGCGGGTCGCCCTGCGGGAGCCAGCCGTCGCCGCGCACGGCGGCCCGGCGGACGGCGGCGGGCGAGGAGCCGCCCACCCAGACGGGGATCCGGGGCTGGACGGGGCGGGGCAGCTGCCCGAGGTCCTTGAAGGAGAACAGCTCGCCCTCGAACTCCGGGTACTCCTCGGGACCGAGGGCGGCGCGCAGCGCGTCGAGGGTCTCGTCGAGGACGGCCCCGCGGCGCGCGAAGTCCACGCCGAGCACCTCGAACTCCTCCTTCACGTGCCCGGCGCCGACGCCGAGGATCAGCCGGCCGCCGGAGAGGTGGTCGACGGTGGCGTACTGCTTGGCGCTGAGCAGCGGGTGGCGCAGGCCGAGGATCGCGACGTGGCTCAGCAGCCGCACGTTCTCGGTGATCCCGGCCAGGAAGGAGAGCGTGGCCACCGGGTCGTACCAGATGGTGCTCATGGGGCCGGCCATGTGCCGCGGGATGGCCACGTGGTCGCAGGTGGCTACGTAGCCGAAGCCGGCCCGGTCGGCCGCCCGGGCGACCGCGGCGAGATCCGCCGCGCCCGCCGTGGCCTCCCAGGGCTCGGCGTAGATGGTGCTCTGCGACTGGATCGGGAGCTGCATCCCGTAGACCAGCCGACCTTCCGGAAACACGCGCGCCATGAGCCGTACCCGCCTCGTCCTCGACTGCCGATTCGTCATACCGGTGCGGGCCATCGTCGTAGCTGACGGGTCGTCAGGCAAGGGGTGGGCGCAATACACCCGATCGGGTGTTGCGGGGTGCTACCAATAGTGGGATCGTGGGTGCATGGGAACCAGAGCGCTCGCACCCACGGAGGCCCGCATGTCCGAGATCACGGTGAAGAAGTCGGTGACCATACGGCGCTCCATCGCCGAGCGGATCGAGGAGCACGCGGGCGCGGGCGGGTTCTCCAGCTTCGTGGACGCGGCCGCCGAGCACTGGCTGGCGCTCCTCGATGCCCAGGAGATCGTCGAGGACCATGAACGCCGGGTCGGTCCGCTGACCGATGAGGTACGAGAGAAGGCACTGCGCGCATGGCGAGGCGAGTAGTACCCCGGGTGGAGCCCTCGATGGTAGGAGCGGTCTTCGTCCTCGATGCCCAGCCGTTTTCCCTGCTGGCCGACGATGATCCGCTCATGGCAGCCCTCATCGACCTGGCGCGACTGGACGGCTACGCGCCCGCCATCAGCGCCGCAACCATCGCCGAGGTCCGACGCACCGGCCGGGCCGGACAGCGCCTGGCCTGGCAGAGGTCCCGTCTCACGGTCGTCCCCGTGACCGAGAAAATAGCCGACAAGGCCGCCGAGCTGCTGGAGGCGGCCGGGCTCGACGGCCACGAGTGCGTGGTGGACGCGCTCGTCGTGGCCACCGCAGCCCTCTCGACCGGGCCGGCGAAGGTGGCGTCCTCGGACGGATCCCACGTACCGAAACTCTGCACCGCGGCCTCCCTTGGGCGACCGTCTCCGGTCCAGTGGGTGCGCGTATGACGGCGTCCATGGTCACGCGGCAGAGGCGGCTGGAGCGTGAGCGCCTCCGCGAACTGATCCAGGAATCCGAAGCCGTGAACGGGCCTGCCGACCCGGCCGCGGTCGAGGCGAAGCGGGCCGTCCTACGCGGTGAGGCAGCCTGGTGACCCCGGCCGAGCAGGCCTCGCAGGCCGAGCGGGCCCGTGCCGCCTTGCAGTCGTGGAACGGCTACGGCCCCACCACCGCCGAGCAGCGAGACCTCGACGATGAGCTGGACCGGCGGCTGGCCGAGGCGAGGAGCCGGTAACGGGGGCGGACCTCGGTCCGTGACCTCCGGGGGGATGTGCGGGGTCCGGGCCGCCCGCTAGGGTGCCGCGCGTGGATCTGTTTCTGACCCTGGTCAGCGGGGTGGCGTGGACCGTCGTGTACGTCGAGGCGATCCGGGTGGGGCTGCGGGACCGGACGTACGCGATGCCGGTCGCCGCGCTCGCGCTGAACTTCGCGTGGGAATCGACCTACGCCGTACGCGAGTTCACCGTCGGAGTCTCCGCCCAGGGCATCGTCAACGTGGTGTGGGCCGTCGCCGACATCGTCATCGTGTACACGTATCTGCGCTACGGGCGGGCCGAGTTGCCCGGCTTCGTGACCCGGCCGCTGTTCGCCGTCTGGACCGTGCTCCTCTTCGCGAGCGCCTTCGCCGTGCAGTGGCTCTTCCTCGCCCACTTCGGCGCGCACGACGCGAGCCGGTACTCGGCGTTCCTGCAGAACCTGCTGATGTCCGGGCTGTTCATCGCCTTCTACGCGAGCCGGCGCGGCCCGCTCGGACAGTCCCTCGTCATCGCGGTCGCCAAATGGATCGGCACGCTCGCGCCGACCATCCTCTTCGGTGTCATCGAGGACGCCCCGTTCATCCTCGGCCTGGGGCTGCTCTGCGCCGTCTTCGACCTCGCGTACGTCGCCCTGCTGGCCCGGAACCCGGCGGGACGGAAGGCGGCCGCCGCGGCCTGAGCCGGCGGCCCGGCGACCCGGCGGCCCGGCGGGCGCAGCGGCCCGGCGGGCGCTCAGAAGCCCTGCGGTCCCATCACGATGACCGGCTTCGCCGCCGGGTCCAAGGTCTCCAGAACCTTCTGCATCGCCGCCTTCGGGATGCCCACGCAGCCCTGCGAGGGGCCGTCGTGGTCCACGTGGAGCCAGATGTTGCCGCCCTTCCCCTCGCCCTCCGGCTTCGTCGGGTCGAGCGGACTCACCCCCGTCTTGCGGTTGAAGTCGATGGCGACGACATAGTCGAAGGAACCGCGCAGCGACTCCCCGTTGACCCCGCGGCCGGTCGCCACGAAGGAGCCGTCCTGGTCGTACGGGAACTTCGTGCCCGGCGGCTTCGCCAGCAGCCCGCCCGCGTCGGTGAGCGCGAACACACCCTCGGGGGAGGTCAGGTCCCCGTACGTGCGCTCCGTGGACCAGCCCTTGGCTCCGTTGCGCGCGGGCCAGCTGTCGCTCTTCAGCCAGTCGGCGCCGGCCGCCGGGCGGGTGTAGAGGGCCGCGGTGGACTCCGAGGAGTCCTTGGCCCTGCCGGTGACCAGGATGAGCTGGCGGGCGTCCGCGGGGATCTTCGCCCGGGTCTGCTCGCTGACCTCGGGCAGGCCCTGGAAGGGGTCGCGCTCGGCGGCCCGCGCGGCCCGCTGCTCTGACGGCGGCCGGGCGTCGGCGGCGGCCGGGGCGGCGGCGTTGGCCGGCGGGTCGTGGGCCAGGTACACCCAGCCCGCGCCGAAGCCAAGCAGTCCCAGGGCGGCCGCGAAGGCGAGCGGGCGCGAGCCGCGGGCACCCCGGGAACCCCGCGAGGAACCGTCGGCTCGCCGCGCACCGCCGGCGCCGGAGCGCCGGGTCGGGCGGGACGCACCGGGGGTGCGGGACGGACGGGGCGCGCGGGAGCCTGCTCGGGCGTGCTTGCTCATTGGACCGACCGTACACAGCCGATCTTCATTTTTGTTGACCGGTCAAGCGCCCGGCGTTTCCCCGGCGGGTCGCTCCGCGGGTGTCGCGGCCGGGAACCAGACCCGGACCATCAACCCGCCGCCCGGCGCCGGGTTGGCCCGCGCCGTCAGTTCCGCGCCGTGCGCCCGCGCGATCGACGCGACGATCGAGAGGCCCAACCCGGCGCCCTCGCCCGCCGTATGCTGCCGCTCCGCCCGCCGCCGGAAGGGTTCCAGCAGCCGCGGCACGTCCCCCGGCTCGATCACCGGACCGGTGTTGGAGACCGTCAGCACCCCCTCCGGGGAGGTCGCCACCTCCAGGCGGCCGCCCGCGCGGTTGTGACGTACGGCATTGGCCAACAGGTTCCGAACGAGGTGGCCCAGGAGGGTCCGGTCGCCCGCGACGGTCAGCGGCGCGAGATCCCGTACGACGTCCAGGTCCTGAGGGGCCGTCCACTCGATCCCCGACAGCTCCGCCTCCGCGAGGCCCGCCAGGTCCACCGGCTCCGCCGCCTCCAGGCCCTCCTCCGAGACGGCGAGCAGGAGCAGCGACTCGACGAGGTGCTGACTGGAGTCCGCGACCTCGATGAGCTTGGAGCGGATCCGGGCCACCTTCTCCGGCGGCGGGTCCCCCGCCAGCCCGATCTCGGCGGCCGCCCGCTGGACGGCGAGCGGGGTGCGCAGCTCGTGGGCGGCGTTCGCGGCGAACCGGCGCTGGGCCGCGACCAGGTCCTCCATCCGGTCGAGCATCCCGTCGAAGGTGTCCGCCAGCCGCTTGAGTTCGCCGGGCGGGGCCTGGAGGCCGATCCGCTCGTGGAGGTTGGCGCCGGACAGCCGCCGGGCCGTCTCGGTGATGACGCCGACGGGGCGCAGGACGCGGCCGGCCATCCACCAGGCCAGCCAGATGGACAGGACGGCGAAGACGGCGAGGGCCAGGAGCGAGACGACGAGCAGCTCGTGGAGGGTGGCCTGCTCCACGGCCGCGGTCAGGTTGCGGGTGGCCCGCCACTGTTCGAGCTGTTCGGGCGAGGGGGTGGCGCCGGAGTCGAGCTTCTCGGCGGGGATCGGCAGGCGCTGGCCCGGGATCATGGCCGGCGGGGTGCCCTGGATGGCCGGGACGATGCTGGTCGTGGTGGTGACGGCGCCGCTGATGCGGCTGTAGAGGCCGTTGCGGAGCAGGATGTTGATCAGTGCGATGAGGCCGCCGCCCGCGAGGAGCAGCAGGGAGCCGTAGAGGACGGTGAGACGGGTGCGCTCGGAATGGAGCACTGCTCTCATCGTGGATCACCGATCCGGTAACCGGCGCCCGGGACGGTCTCGATCAGCGGCGGCTCCCCCAGCTTGGCGCGCAGCTTGCTCAGGGTCACCCGTACCGCGTTGGTGCTGTACGAGGTGTCCTCCTCCCACACCTGCTCGATCAGGTCGTCACTGCTGAGGACCGCGCCCTCGGCGCGCAGCAGCGACTCCAGTACGGCGAACTCCTTGCGGGAGAGCGCGAGCCTGCGCCCCTCGCGGGTGGCGGTGCGCCGCGCCACGTCCACGGCCACCCCCGCCCGCTCCAGCACCGGCGGCAGGGCCGGCTGGGCGCGCCGCCCCAGCGCCAGGACCCGAGCGAGCAGCTCGTCGTAGGCGAAGGGCTTGGTGAGGTAGTCGTCGGCGCCGAGGCCGAGGCCCTCCACCCGGTCCCGTACGGTCCCGGACGCCGTCAGCATCAGGACGCGTGTCAGCAGCCGCTCGCGCACCACCTGGCGGCAGACCTCGTCGCCGTGCAGGCCGGGCAGGTCGCGGTCGAGGACGAGGACGTCGTACGCGCCCAGGCGCAGGCGGCGCAGGGCCTCCAGGCCGTCGCTCGCCTCGTCGACGGCCAGCGCGTCGCCGCGCAGCCCCTCGGCGATCATCTCCCGCAGGAACTCCTCGTCCTCCACCACCAGAACTCGCATGGCGTCCTCTTTACCGGAGAGCGACATTTCGCCGTTGTAAGCACGAGCCGTTAGAGAAGCGAAACCCGCTGTTCGCGCAGTCTCGGGCCCATGAAGCGATCCACGACCATGACCACGGCCGCGCTCCTCACCGGCCTCACCCTCTTCGTCACCGCGTGCACGGGCGGCGCCGGCGGCTCGGACGGAAAGAAGGATGAGAAGAAGGACTCCTCGAATTCGAGCGGCACGGGCGGCAGCGGTGGCGGCAGCGGCGCGGACGCCGACAACGCCCTCAAGATGCGCAAGTGCCTGCGCGAGAACGGCGTCGACATGCCCGACCCGAAGCCCGGCGAGGACCCGCGCGGGATGACGCTGGGCGCGGGCATGGACCAGGAGGTCCTGAAGAAGGCCATGGACAAGTGCGGGATGAAGGGCCCCGGCTCCGGCGGCGAGGTCTCGCAGGCGGAGAAGGACAAGGCCCTGAAGCAGGCCAAGTGCATGCGGGACAACGGCTTCGACATGCCCGACCCGGAGTTCAACGGGAACGCGCGGACCGGGTTCTCCATACCCGAGGGCGCCGACAAGGACGCCTTCATGGCCCAGCTGAACAAGTGCAGCGAGGACCAGTGAGGAAGCGCGGGAGGTGGCTCCTGGGCTCGCTGGCCGTCGTACTCGCCGTCACGGGCGGCGGGTACGCGGTCGTCGCCCAGGCCGGGACGGACGGCGGCAGCGGCGGCGGCGGCTCGAAGCGGGACCGCGCGGACGGGCTCCCCGGAGCCACGTCGCCGGTCACCCGCGGCGACCTCAGCTCCGGGTTCAAGGTCGACGGAACGCTCGGCTTCGCGAAGGAGCGCAAGCTCAACGCGGTGGGTGCGGACGGGGCGGGTGGAGCAGGCGGATCGGGCCGATCGGGCGGATCCCCAGGCGCGGGCGGGGCGGGGGCGGGGTCCGGATCGGGGTCCGGATCGGGCTCCGGGTCCGGGTCGGGGTCCGGCCCCAGCTCCGCGACCCTGACCTGGGTGACACCCGCCGGCTCCTCCGTAGAGCGCGACGGCAAGCTCTACGAGGTCAACGGCAAGCCGGTCCGCCTGATGTACGGCACCACCCCCATGTACCGGTCCCTGAAGTCCGGGGACAAGGGCGAGGACGTCAAGCAGCTCAAGCAGAACCTCCAGGCCCTCGGCTTCGGCACCGGCCTGGACACCTCGGACGGCACCTTCACCGCCGGGACGGCCACCGCCGTCAAGCGCTGGCAGAAGTCCCACAAGGTGAAGGAGACCGGCGAGGTCGGCAAGGACGACATCGCCTTCGCCTCCGGACCCCAGCGGATCCAGAAGAACGACATGGCGGTCGGCGACGAAGCGGCCGCCGGCAAGCCCGTCATGACCCTGACCGGCACCGAGCGGATGGTCCGCCTGCAGCTCGACGTCGCCAAGGCGGGCAAGGTCAAGACCGGGGACCCGGTGACCGTGAGCCTGCCCGGCGGGGGCACCGCCAAGGGCAAGATCAGCTCGATCGGCACCACCGCCAACGGCGACGACCCCTCCTCGGGCGGCGCGGGCGGGGGCGGGGGCGGCGGGGACAAGAAGCCGAAGGTCGACGTCGAGATCGCCCTCGACAACCCCGCCGAGGCCACGGGCCCCGACCAGTCCCCGGTCTCGGTGAACCTGACGGGCGAGGTCCGCAAGGGAGTCCTCTCCGTACCGGTCAACTCGCTCCTCGCCCTCGCCGAAGGCGGCTTCGGAGTCCAGGTCGTCGAGGACGGCACAGTCCGCGAGGTCAAGGTCGAGCTCGGCATGTTCGGCCAGGGCCGGGTGGAGGTGACGGGGGACGCCCTCAAGGAGGGCATGCTCGTAGGGGTCCCCGCGTCATGAACAAACACGCCCACGCGGTCGTCGAACTGACCGGAGTCACCAAGGAGTACCCCGGCGGGGTCGCGGCCCTGCGCGGAGTTGACCTCACCGTCCTGAACGGCGAACTCCTCGCCATCGTCGGGCCGTCGGGCTCGGGAAAGTCCACGCTCCTGCACATCGTCGGAACCCTCGACCGGCCGACCGCCGGCCGCGTCGCCATCGCCGGATACGACATCGCGAGCCTCTCCGACCGCTCCCTCTCCGCCCTGCGCTCCCGCCACGTCGGCTTCGTGTTCCAGTCCTTCCACCTGGTACCGGGCATCAGCGCCCGGGCGAACGTCGCCGAGGGACTGCTGTACTCCGGCCTCTCCCGCGCCGAACGCGGACGGCGGGCGCAGCGCGCCCTGGAGCGCGTCGGCCTCGGCGACCGCATGGACCACCGGCCGCACGAGCTGTCCGGCGGCCAGAAACAGCGCGTGGCGATCGCCCGCGCGGTGGCGGGCGAACCGGACCTGCTGCTCGCCGACGAGCCGACGGGCGCTCTGGACACGGCGTCCGGCGAGTCGGTGATGGAACTGCTGCACGAGCTCAACCAGGACGGGGCCACCATCGCCGTGATCACCCACGACAACGAGATCGCGGCGAGCCTGCCCCGGCAGGTCCGCATCCGCGACGGCGAGATCGTGGCGGACGTGTGGAACGCGGACGCGCTGGGGGTGGGCGCGTAATGGGTTCCGGTACCCGTACGAAGTCCCGCGCGGCCGCCAAGAAGGCCCGCAAGCTGTCGCCGCCCCGCCTCGGCCCCCGGGACGTGTTCCATGTGGGATCGGCGGGGCTGCGCTCTCGGCCGATGCGCGTGTTCCTGTCCGCGCTCGGCATCGCGATCGGCATCGCGACGATGATCGCGGTCGTCGGCATCTCCTCGTCGAGCCAGGCCAAACTGCTCCAGGAACTCGACAAGCTCGGCACGAACATGATGGTCGCGACGCCCGGCCCGTCGATGTTCTCGGGACAGGACACCACCCTGCCGAAGGACGCCCCCGGCATGATCGCCCGGATCGACGGGGTCGAATCGGTCGGCACGACGGGCGACGTGAAGGAGTCCGTCCGCCGCAGCGAGAACATCCCGAAGGAGGAGACGAACGGCATCGCCCTCAAGGCGGCGCAGGGCGACCTCCTGAAGACGCTCCGGGCCCGGATGCACAGCGGCAGTTGGCTCAACGACGCGACGGGGCGCTACCCGTCCGTGGTCCTCGGGCACGTCACCGCCGAGCGCCTGGGCATCACGGGGCCGGGGGGACAGGTCTTCATCGGCGGGCAGTACTTCACCGTCATCGGCGTCCTCGACCCGATCCCCCTCGCGCCGGAGATCGAACGCTCGGCACTGATCGGCTGGGAAGCCGCCCAGAGCCTCCTGGGCTTCGACGGCCATCCCACGTCCGTCTACGAACGCTCCGCCGACGACCGCGTCCGCGAGGTCCGGGACCTCATCGCCAAGACGGCCAACCCCGAGAGCCCGAGCACGGTCTCGGTCACGGACCCGTCGGCGGCCCTCCAGGCGAAGGCCGCCACCGAGGGCGCCTTCAGCACCCTCCTCCTCGGCCTGGGCGGCATCGCCCTGCTGGTGGGCGGGGTCGGGGTGGCCAACACCATGATCATCTCGGTACTGGAACGCCGCCACGAGATAGGCCTGCGCCGCTCCCTGGGCGCCACCAAGGGCCAGATCCGCATCCAGTTCGTCACGGAGTCCCTGCTCCTGTCGGGCCTGGGCGGCCTGGCAGGCATCGCCCTGGGCGGCGCGGCCACGGCCGTGTACGCCCGAGCCGGCGACCTCCCCTGGGTCGTCCCCCTCTGGGCCGTCACAGGCGGCTTCGCAGCAACCCTGGCCATCGGCACGGTGGCAGGCCTCTACCCGGCAGTCCGCGCGGCGAGGCTGTCACCAACGCTGGCACTGCAGGCGGGGTAGGGGCGGAGGTGGGGGCGGGGCGGGAGCGGGAGCGGAGGCGGGAAGTCGTTTCGGGGTCGGGGGGTGGCCTGGGCTGCGGGCCGGTCGGTGGCTGCGTGGAGTGCCGGGCGGCGTCCCGGCAGTCGAGCGTCCTTCCGTGGTGGGGCGGGGGGGGGCG
>NZ_JBWJVM010000099.1:0-27631 GCF_056428985.1 Streptomyces sp. CA189
TGAGCCGGGAGTATGCCGCCCGCTCACGAGCGAGCTTCTTACGTCCCTGCGGCTGCCGGTCCTCGCGGATCTCGAAGCCCATGCCACCCCTTGAACTGGGGTGTTGCAACGACTCCTAGAACCCAAGGGAGGGACGGGGGCCGTTCCGCGTTCCCGTGGGGCCCCAGGTCCCGAAGCCGTTCCACCAGGCGGTACGCGGCGTCGACGGGCCCGAGGCACCGCACGAGCTGGACGCGGCCGCCGCGGACGGGCCGCGGGGGCCGTCATGGCGCTCGCCGTCATGGCGGAGGACTGGGGCGACGGCCGGCCCGTCCGCAGGCGGCCGACGCGCGATGCCCTGATGGCCGACGGGCGGTTCCTGCTGGACCGCTACGGCCCGGACGCCCGGTTCTGACCCGTCTCCCCGGCACGCGGACCCGCCCGGCGCCACGTCGACATGAGTCATCGTCATAAAAGTAACCAGTTAGTCAATTAGGCTGTCAACGACACGGCGAAACGACGTGAGCGACGTGAACGACGCAGCCGAAGGAATCCGCATGGGGAGATTCGCCTGGACCCTGTTAGCCGGCTTCGCCATCGGTACGACCGCGGTGCCCGTCGGGCTCTCGCTCTCCCTGCCCGGTCCCGTCGCACTGTTCGCGGTCCTTCTGGGCTCTGCCTGCTGCGTGGTCTTCGCGGTGCTCGCCATGGAACGGGCCCGGTCGCGCTGGCAGTCCTGGCAAGCCCGCCGGAAGTCGCCCGTGGTGAGCGCCGGTTCGGCGACGGGCACGTCCTCCGACGGCGCACCCTCCGACGGCGTGGCCGCCGTCGGGTCACGGGCGGTCGACCGGCTCTCCGGCCCGGCGGGGCGGCGGGCGCGGCGGGTCTTCGAGCGGTACGGCGTGGTGGGTTTCGGCATCGTGGGGCCCGCCCTCTTCGGCACCTGGGGCTCGTCCCTGCTCGGCGCCGCGCTGGGCATCCCCCGGTGGCGGCTGATCCGCTGGCTGATGGCCGGGGTCACCCTGTGGTGCACGGTTCTGCTGGTCGCGTCGGACGCGCTCCTCGACGCCTTCGGAATCTAACTAGTGACCTGAGTCTTAGGTTTGGCGTTAGTTCGGTATGAGTCGTCCGGGTCCGAAGATTCCGCCGTTGTCGGTGACCGATGCCCAGCGTGCTGTGTTGGAGGGCTGGTTACGTCGTCGCACGACGGCCCAGGCTCTGGCTCAGCGGTCCCGGATCGTGCTGGAGTGCGCGGACGGGCACTCGGTGATGGAAGTGTCGCGCCGGTTGCGGATCGCTCCCGATACGGTCCGCACCTGGCGGCGGCGCTTCATCGAGCACGGCCTGGACGGGCTGGGCGACGAGCCGCGGCCGGGCGTCCCGCGGAAGATCACCGACGCGGATGTCGAGCGGGTGATCGTCAAAACCCTGGAGGAGACGCCGAAGAACGCGACGCATTGGTCGACCAGGTCGATGGCCGCGGCGACGGGCATGTCGCAGTCGACGGTTTCGCGGATCTGGCGGGCGTTCGCCCTGGCCCCGCATCGTTCGCAGACGTTCAAATTGTCGACGGATCCTCTGTTCATCGACAAGGTTCGCGATGTGGTGGGCCTCTACCTCGACCCGCCGGAGAAGGCTTTGGTCCTCTGCGTGGATGAGAAGTCGCAGATCCAGGCCCTGGACCGGTCCCAGCCCGTCCTGCCGATGATGCCCGGCGTTCCCGAGCGACGCAGTCACGACTACATCCGCGCCGGCACCACCACCCTCTTCGCGGCGCTCGAGGTCGCGACCGGCAGGGTGATCGGATCGCTGCACCGCCGCCACCGGGCCGCCGAGTTCAAGAAGTTCCTGGCCAAGGTCGACAAGGAGGTCCCCGCCAGCCTCGAAGTCCACCTGATCCTGGACAACTACGCGACCCACAAGACGCCCGACATCAAGAAGTGGCTGCTGGCTCACCCGCGGTTCCACCTGCACTTCACGCCCACGAGTGCGTCGTGGCTGAACCTGGTGGAGCGGTGGTTCGCCGAGCTCACACAGAAGAAGCTCAAGCGTGGAGTCCACCGATCCGTCCAGGCACTCGAACGCGACATCCGTTCATGGCTGGCCGACTGGAACGACCAGCCCAGGCCCTTCGTCTGGACGAAGACAGCCGACGAAATCCTCGACAAAGTCGCCGCCTACTGCCACCGAATCTCTGACTCAGGTCACTAGTTAGTTCCCCCCGTTACGATGCCTCGCATGTCCCGCGCCGATGCAACCAAGGCCCGCATCCTCCAGGCCGCCACCGACGAGTTCGCCGCACACGGCATCGCCGGAGCCCGGGTGGACCGGATCGCCAAGGCGGCGGCTGCCAACAAGAACCTCATCTACGTCTATTTCTGCAGCAAGGACCAGCTCTTCGACGCGGTCTTCGACACCCACGTCACCCACGGTCTGAACGCGGTTCCCTTCACCCCCGAGGATCTCCCCGGGTACGCGGGGCGGCTCTTCGACTACTGCCGGCAGCACCCCGAGGTCATCCGGCTCGCCACCTGGCACCGACTGGAGCGCGGCGACAGCCACGACCGGGACCCCGCGGTCGCGGCACCGACACGCGACGCGAAGCTGGAGGCGCTCGACTCGGTGCAGAAGAAGGACGGCATCGGCGCCGATTTCTCCCCCACCGCGCTGCTCACCCTCGTCCTGAGCCTCGCCCTCGCATGGAACCCGAGCAATGCCACCGGGATGCCCGCCTCTACGACCGAGGACGAGAGCACCGACGACCGCCGCCGCTCGATCGTCCACGCCGTGCGCCGCCTCCTGTGACTCAAGCCCTGTTCGCACCACCCCGCGGCCTCGGCGCGGTGCAGGCGCCGGACCTGATGGGGGACCACGGTGCCCGCGAGGATCCATGAGGTTATGCGGGGTTTCTGAGTATGGGTACTCATGCATGCGCGCACGAGGCGCGCAAGGGTGGCAGGAGCCATGCAGCCGGGAGCCTCGTACCAGGTGTCGCATCCTTAGTGCATCCAGCCCGGCTGCCACGTGCGTCGTACGTCATGACGCCTCAGAAGGGGAAACGCCTTGCGCACCACAGGACCACGCCCGTCCCGCCGCGCCGCACTTGCTCTCGGTGCCGGTGCGGCACTCTCCGCCGCCCTGCCCCTCGGCGGAACGGCACACGCCTTACCCGCCGGGGACGGCATCACCTTGAGGCTGAGGGAGCTTGAGCAGCAGCACTCCGCCCGCCTCGGTGTCTTCGCCCGCAACATGCGTACCGGCAGGACGGTGGCGTACCGGGCCGACGAACGCTTCCCGATGTGCTCCCTGTTCAAGACGATCGCCGCCGCAGCCGTGCTGCGCGACCTCGACCACGACGGCGAGTTCCTGGCCAAGCGCATCCAGTACACCGATGAGTACGTAACGAAGTCGGGCTACTCCCCGGAGACCGGCAAGGCCGAGAACCTCGAAACCGGCATGACCGTCGCCCAGCTGTGCGACGCAGCCATCTGCCACAGCGACAACACCGCGGGAAACCTGCTGCTCCGCGAGCTGGGCGGACCTGCCGCCATCACCCGCTTCTGCCGCTCGATCGGGGACGGCAGGACCCGGCTCGATCGATGGGAGCCCGAACTCAACTCGGCAGAACCGTGGCGCGTCACCGACACCACCACCCCGCGCGCCATCGGCCGGACCTACGCGCGTCTCACGCTCGGTGACGCACTCACACCCCAAGACCGGGAACGGCTCGTCGGCTGGCTGCTCGCCAACACGACCAGCGGCGACAGATTCCGCGCAGGCCTCCCCGCCGACTGGATTCTCGCCGACAAGACCGGCGGCGGGAAGTACGGGGGCAACAACAACGCAGGCATCACCTGGCCCCCGGACAACGGGCCAATCGTGATGGCTGTCCTGACGACCAAACACGAGGAAGACGCCCCGTCCGACAACCCGCTGGTGGCCAAGACCGCCGCGTTGCTGGCGGCGGAACTCGTCTAGAGGGCTGCTGAAAATCTTGTTGTGGGGCTGTCCGGCCGGGGGCCGGGCGGCCCCGGATGGTGTGGGGGATGATGCCTCGCCGCGGGACTCGTCGGTTGCCCTTGGCGACGAGCCAGGCGGGGGTCATTTGCTGTCGCAGCCGATGCCGTCGCCGTCGCGGTCCAGCCGGTGTGGGTCGGCGGCTCCGACCCACACCGTGTTGGAGAGATCGGAGCAGTCCACATCGGGGATGCCTGCGGGTGGGCCTGGCGGCAGTCCGGCAGGATTATCCACATCCACATCCACATCCGGATCCGCTGACTCGGGCGTCTCGGCTGGTTCGGGCGTGGATCCAGGGCAGGCCGACCACAGGCCGGCTCCGGCTCTCCGGGCGGCTTCGTGGGCCTGTGAGATCTCCGGCCAGCGCGCGTCGTTGGGCGGGTAGAGCACCCCCTTGGCGTGACCGCTGCGGACCAGTGACGCGTTGACGAACACGCCCTGCTCGTTCCACACGTACAGCAGATGGCGGTCGTACGGATCCTTGAGCTCGGTGTCGCGTTCGATCCGCAGGCCGGAGCCTTGCGGTAGCAGCGCCTTGATCCGGGCCGTGGCGTCGCGGCTGAAGCAAGCCCCCTTCTCTGGCGCGTCGATGACCAGGAGCCGCACCCTTGACGTCACACCGGCGGGCAGGATGCCGCCGACGCCGCGGACCTCGATCGTGTCGCCATCGACGATGCCGACGACGGTGGGGCGTTGGGCCACCGACTCGCTCCGTTCGACGGGAGAGGGACCGATGCCATGTTCTTCCGCCCCGCTCTTCGACTGCACGGATGTCGGTGCGGGAGGGCTGGAGACCGGGCCGTCACCGTCGCTCGTGAGGTACCCGATGGTCGCCAGCCCGGTGAAGAGCCCGATGAGGGCGAAGAAGACGGTCCTCCACCGATGCCTCCCCTGTCTGCGTGAAGGAGGGCGCCGCGGGGCGTTACGGCGCCAGGGATCGGGATCGGGATGGGGGAAGGGACACATGGGGACCGCCTGGAGAACGGGCGAGTTTCGTCCCCCCAGCACAGGACTGCGTCCCGGTTGGTGTCCAGGAGCCGGATGTCAAGGCTGAGGAAACGGTGGATCAGCTTGATCTTCGACCTAAGGTCGAAGATCAAGCTGACGGGGCTGCGGTGTCAGAGTGCGCCCCGGCGCGGTTGTCCCGGGCGCTCACATCGGTGTGAGGACCGTGTCGATGATGTTGACCGTGGCGTTGGCGGTCTGGACGTCGCCGCAGACGATCTTTGCCTTTCCGTTGACGGTGAACGACTCACCGGATCCCGTCGTGGTCAGGGAGCCGCCTTCAAGAGTCTTGAACGAGCCGGTGCCGAGCTGGTTGGGTGTGATCTTCTCGCCCACCACGTGGTAGGTGAGGATCTTGGTCAGCTCGGCTTTGTCGGCGAGGATCTTGTCGAGGTCTGCCTTCGGGATCTTCGCGAAGGCGTCGTTGGTCGGCGCGAACACGGTGATGTCCTTGGCGTTGTTCAGGGTGTCGACAAGGCCGGCCTTCTTGACGGCGGTGACCAGCGTCGACAAGGCCGGGTTGTTGGACGCTGCGGTGGCCACGGGGTCCTCGGCCATGCCGGCGAGGCTGCCGGAGCCCTCCTTGGGGACCGACGCACAGGCAGGGCCGTAAGGGTCGGCCTGCTGGGAGCCGGCGAACGCCGGGGCTGCGACACCCAGGGCGACGGGGAGAGCGAACGCCGTCGCCACGAGGGCGGCGCTGCGGCGGATGTGTCGGGTGCTCATGTGTCCTCCTTCCGGAGGCGGGCCTTGCTGGGGCCGCTCCGCCGCAGGGCCCGATCGCCCCCGAGGCGACGGTGCGAGAGGGAAAGGCCGCTGCCCGCCCGGTCTTCTTCCATGGACGGGGCTGTTCACCCTCTACCGCTCATTCGTAGCCGTACGGCAGAGCGATTGCTAGAGGAACATACAGAAAAGCCCCACATGGCAAAGAGCCGAGTCACGGGACCGTCCGTGACTCGGCTCTTTGAGTGTGTGTTGCTTGTTACCGCCCGACGGTACGAGGCTGGCGCGACAGGACGTTCGCACCGCCGGGCGGAGAGTGTGGGGAGGTTCTCGCCTCTATACAGGGGACTCTGTGCGTGGCCCCTGTATAGAGAGGAGTGGTTTGGCTGGGACCGTGGCGAACGGCGACGAGAACTCCGGCTTCGTCTCCCTCAGGTCAAGAGACGGGCCTCGGAACCCATTACCACCGCACTGGCTCGCACGCTCGCCACGGTCCTCGTCCTGCCCTCACCGCGTACCACCCCTCATCCGGGTCCGCGGTGTGGGCTCAGCACCCGGATCCTGACCTCCCGTCAGGATCCCGGCGCAGCTTGTGGGCTCAGGCGTCGCGCAGGGCGCGGACGGCCTCCTCGACGCGCTTGCCGTAGTCGGCGTCCGCGGCGTGGAAGTGAGCCAGGTTCTTCTCGATGACGTCCTCGAGGGTGACCTGAGACAGGCCGCCGGCGATGGTCGCCACCAGACGCTGCTTCTCGGCCTCCGACATCAGGCGGTAGAGCTCACCGGCCTGGAAGAAGTCGTCGTCCTTGGTGTGGGCCGGAGCCTCGTGGGTGCCCGTGTAGCCGGAGACGGCCTTCGGGGCGCCCAGCGCCAGACCGGTCTCGGCCGGACCCTGGTGCGAGTTGGGCTCGTAGTTCTTGTCGTAGCGCGAGCCGTTGCGCAGCGCCATGACGCCGTCGCGGCCGTAGTTGTCGGCCTTCGTCGCCTTCGGAGCGTTGACCGGGATCAGGGTGTGGTTCACACCGAGGCGGTAGCGCTGGGCGTCGGCGTACGCGAAGAGGCGGCCCTGGAGCATCTTGTCCGGCGAGGCGGTGATGCCCGGGACGAAGTTGTTCGGGGAGAACGCGGCCTGCTCGACCTCGGCGAAGACGTTGTCCGGGTTGCGGTCGAGGACCAGACGGCCCACGCGCTGCAGCGGGTAGTCGCTGTGCGGCCACACCTTGGTGAGGTCGAACGGGTTGAAGCGGTAGTCCGCGGCCTCGGAGGCCGGCATGACCTGGACGTACAGGGTCCAGCTCGGGTTCACACCGCGCTCGATGGCCTGCAGCAGGTCGGTCTGGTGCGAGTTGGCGTCGGAGCCGACGAGCTCGGCGGCCTGCTCGCCCGACAGGCAGCGGATGCCCTGGTTCGTCTTGAAGTGGTACTTGACGAAGAAGGCCTCGCCCTGCTCGTTGGTCCACTGGTACGTGTGGGAGCCGTAGCCGTTCATGTGACGGTACGACGCCGGGATGCCGCGGTCACCCATCAGCCAGGTGATCTGGTGCGTCGCCTCGGGGGCGTGCGCCCAGAAGTCCCAGACGTTGTCCGCTTCCTGCTTGCCCGTGAAGGGGTCGCGCTTCTGGGAGTGGATGAAGTCGGGGAACTTGATCGGGTCCTTGATGAAGAACACCGGGGTGTTGTTGCCGACGAGGTCGTAGTTGCCCTCTTCGGTGTAGAACTTCAGCGCGAAGCCGCGCGGGTCGCGGACCGCGTCCGCGCCGCCCAGCGAGTCGGCCACGGTGGAGAACCGCAGGAAGGTCTCGGTCTTCTTGCCGACCGTGTTCAGGAACGCGGCGCTGGTGTACGCGGTGACGTCGTCGGTCACCTCGAAGTGGCCGTACGCGGCAGAGCCGCGGGCGTGCACCACGCGCTCCGGGATGCGCTCGCGGTTGAAGCGGGCGAGCTTCTCGAGGAGCTGCTGGTCCTGGATCAGCAGGGGGCCACCGACGCCGGCGGTAGCGGAGTTCTGGTTGTCGGCGACCGGGGCGCCAGACTCGGTCGTCAGCGTGCGCTTCGACATGGTGACCTTCCGTACGGGGAACTGCTGACGGAATCCGTCTTCCGTCATGCGGAACAGCCTAATTTCGGCATGAACTCGACGTCAACAGTTTGTTGAAAGAAAGAGTGGAGGAGAGGTAATCCGGACGGTGCCGGCACTTGGGCGCGACAGGACAGGTGTCAGCACCGGCACCATCCGGAAACTCAGGGCCCCGTGAGCGGGGCGGGTGGCGGCCCTAGGATCGGGCCGCCGATCGGAGCGGAGCTCAGATCTGGGCGCCGGAGAGGCGCTCGACCGCGCGGAGCAGCGCGGAGTGGTCCAGGCCACCGTCACCCTGGGCGCGCAGCGAGGCGACCAGCTGGGCGACGACCGCGCCGACCGGCAGGGCCGCACCGACGTTGCGGGCGGCGTCGGTGACGATGCCCATGTCCTTGTGGTGCAGGTCGATCCGGAAACCGGGCTTGAAGTCGCGGTTCAGGAAGTTGGCCTTCTTGCGGGTCAGGACCGTGGAGCCGGCCAGACCGCCGTTGAGCACGTCCAGAGCGGCTTCGAGGTTCACGCCCGACTTCTCGAGGAAGACGACGGCCTCGGCGCACGCCTGGATGTTCACCGCGACGATGAGCTGGTTGGCAGCCTTCACCGTCTGGCCGGAGCCGTGCGGGCCACACAGGACGATGACCTTGCCGAGGGCCTCGAGGACCGGCAGGGCCTCGTCGAAGTCGGCCTGGTCGCCACCCACCATGATCGACAGGACGGCCTCGATGGCACCGGCCTCGCCACCGGACACCGGGGCGTCGATGACGCGGATGCCCTTGGCGGCGGCGTTCTTCGCCAGGTCGATCGAGGTCTGCGGGGTGATCGACGACATGTCGATGATCAGCGCGCCGGACTTGGCGTTCTCGAGGATGCCGTTCTCACCGTAGGAGATGGCCTCGACCTGCGGGGAGGCGGGCACCATCGTGATGATCACGTCGGCGTCCTTGACCGCGTCGGCGATCGAACCGGCGACAGCGCCACCGGCCGCGGCCAGGCGGTCCAGCTTGTCCTGCTCCAGCGTGAAGCCGGTGACCGAGTAGCCGGCCTTCAGGAGGTTCTCGGCCATGGGGGAGCCCATGATGCCAAGTCCGACCCATGCGATCTTGGGGAGGTTGCTCATGATGAGGGTCCTTCTCTTAATGCTTCGTACGAAAAGTTCGTCAGGTGCCTGGCTGTTCGCCCGGACTTTTCCGCTTACTTCGCGGCGCGGGCCTCGGCGGGCAGCCACGCGAAGGAGGCGGCGGCGTCGGCGGCCTTGTACTCGAGACCGACAAAGCCCTGGTAGCCGGCCTTCTGGAGCTGGTCGAGCAGCTCTTCGAGGGGCAGCTCGCCGGTGCCGGGGGCACCTCGTCCCGGCTTGTCCGCGATCTGGACGTGTCCGGTCTTGGCGGCGTACTTTTCGATGACCTCGGAGAGGTCCTCATCGTTCATCGCCAGGTGGTACAGGTCGAGCAGGAACTTGGCGTTCCCGAGGCCGGTGGCCTCGTTCACCTTGTCCACTACCTCGATGCCGGCCGGGGCGCTCACCAGGGGGTAGAGCGGCGACTCGGGCTTGTTCAGGGTCTCGATCAGGAGGATCGCGCCGACGCGGTCCGCGGCCTGAGCCGCCACGACCAGGTTCTTCAGCGCGAGCTCGTCCTGAACGGCCGGGTCCACGCCTTCGACGCGGTTGCCGTACAGGGCGTTCAGCGCCTTGCAGCCAACCGAGGCGGCGAAGTCCGCAGCCACGTTGATGTTGGCGTTGAAGCGCTCCGACTCCTCACCGGGAACCGAGACCGCACCGCGGTCCGGACCCGGCAGCTGGCCGGCGTAGAAGTTCAGGCCCACCAGCTGGGTGCCGGCGTCCTCAAGAGCGGTCTTGAGGGCGTCGAGCTCCTCCTGAGCGGGGGTGGGGGTCTCGATCCAGGGCCACCACAGCTCGACCGCCGTGAAGCCCGCTGCGGCGGCAGCCGCGGGACGCTCCAGGAGCGGGAGTTCCGTGAAGAGGATCGAAAGATTTACATCGAAGCGCTGGTCCGTGTATCCCATGAGGGGTGTGCGCTCCTTCCGTATTGCGGAAGTTAGTTTCTGCCTGATGGAAGACTGCAAGCAGGGCGGCCTGGTTGTCAAGTACCGCCTCCCGAAAAGTCCGGACTGCCAGGTAGCTTGAGCGGCGTGCGATTGAGAGTGGAGTTCACGACCGAGCCCTTCGATCTAGAAGAGGCCCCCGCCCATGCCGTAGCCGCTCGCGAGGTCATCCAGACGGCCCAGTTGGACGCGGTGGATGTAGGCCCGTTCGGCAATACGGCCGAGGGGGAGTCCGAAGCGGTGCTGACCGCGGTCACCGCGCTGCTGCGGAACTCCCTGGAGGCCGGAGCCACGCGCGTTTCGCTCCAGGTCAACGTGATCGGGGAGGAGGCGCCATGACCGAGCCCCGGGACCACCCCTTCGTCGCCGCGGTCAAGCCGCTGGTGGACGCGATGGGCG
The DNA here is from genome assembly GCF_056428985.1 of Streptomyces sp. CA189. NCBI lineage: Bacteria > Bacillati > Actinomycetota > Actinomycetes > Kitasatosporales > Streptomycetaceae > Streptomyces > Streptomyces sp. CA189. The sequence continues at coordinate 10,262 of NZ_JBWJVM010000099.1, forward strand.
GCGAGCTGATGGATCCGTCCCTGGCCCAGCCCGACGACGTCGTGCTGGCCTGGGAGGGCCAGGACCTGCTCGCCGTACGGCTTCCGCAGCTCTCGGACTCGCTGGACCACATCCTGGCGGCGCTGGAGCGCCGGCACGGCGTACCGTTGTCCCAGCTCGACCGGAAGTCCAAGCAGGACGTCGTACGGATACTGGAGGCGCGCGGCGCCTTCTCGGTCCGGCACGGTGTGGAAACGGTTGCGGGAGCCCTGGGCGTAAGCCGCTTCACGGTCTACAACTACCTGAACCGGGACTCGAGCACTCCCAAAGGGTCCGCCGCGACCAACCAAGAGTGAATCCTGATTGACTCACCGTGACGAGCCGCCGCCCAATTCACCCGGGCGGCGGCTTTTGTGTACGGGAAGTTTCAACAAAGTGTTGACGCCGTGTTGTCGAGGGCGTTAGCTATGCGCAGCCCGTCAAAGCAACAACAGGCCACGGAGGCCTACCGTGACTTCGAGTCCGACCCCGGGTCTCACCCGGTTCAACGCCTTGGACGACAGCGCGGCCACGGCCGAGCTGCACGAGGTGTGTGCCAGCTCGGCATGGGGCAGCAAGCTGCTCGCCCAGCGCCCCTTCACCAGCGTCGAAACCCTGTTCTCCGTGAACGAGGCCGCCATGGCCGAGCTCACCGCGGAGGACCTGGGCGAGGCGATGGGTGGACACGCGCCGATCGGCCGGCCGAAGCCGGGAGACCCGACCTCCGCCCGCGAACAGCGCGGCATGGCCGGTGCCTCTGAGGAGCTCAAGACCGAGCTCCTCGAACTGAACCTGGCCTACCAGGACAAGTTCGGCCACGTCTTCCTCATCTGCGCCACCGGTGCGACCGGTGAGTTCATGCGGGACGCGGTCAAGGTCCGGATCGAGAACTCGCCGGAACAGGAGCGGGAAACCGCTCGTGGCGAGCTCGTCAAGATCAACCGGATTCGGCTGACCCGTCTCGTGGAATCCGTAGAAGGAGAGTAAGACCGAGCATGAGCACTGAGACCACCGCGTCGGTGTCCACGCACATCCTGGACACCAGCATCGGAAAGCCCGCCGAAGGCGTCGCGATCTCCCTGTCGGCCCGTACGGGTCTCGACGGCGAGTGGGCGGCCCTGGGCGGATCCGCCACCGATGTGGACGGGCGCTGCAAGGACCTGCCGGCGCTGCCGGAGGGCACCACCCACGTGCGCCTCGACTTCGAGACCGAGACGTACTTCTTGAATAAGCACAGTTCCAAGAAGCAAGCCGCCGAGGCACAGCAGGACGCCCCCCGCGTAAGGGACAGCGGTGCGTTCTTCCCCGAGGTCACCATCACCTTCGCGGTGAACCCGGGCGAGCACTATCACGTACCGCTGCTGCTCAACCCGTTCGGCTACTCCGTTTACCGAGGGAGCTAGCATGGCCACCATTCTGGGCCAGAACCAGTACGGCAAAGCAGAGAACCGCGTAGTCAAGATCACGCGGGACGGCGACACCCACCACATCAAGGACCTGAACGTCTCGGTCGCCCTGTCGGGCGACATGGACGACGTCCACTACTCCGGCTCGAACGCCAACGTCCTGCCGACGGACACCACCAAGAACACGGTGTACGCGTTCGCCAAGGAGTACGGCATCGAGTCCGCCGAGCAGTTCGGCATCCACCTGGCGCGTTGGTTCGTCAACAGCCAGGAGCCGATCCAGAAGGCCCGCATCCGGATCGAGGAGTACTCCTGGTCCCGGATCGCGACCTCGGACGCGAACTCCAAGTTCATCGGCTCCGACGAGGTGAACCACTCCTTCGTCCGCGAGGGCATGGAGACCCGCGTCACCCAGATCACGTACGACGGCAAGAACTGGGAGGTCATCTCCGGCCTCAAGGACCTGGTCGTCATGAACTCCACGAACTCCGAGTTCTGGGGTTACGTGAAGGACAAGTACACGACCCTGAAGGAGGCCTACGACCGCATCCTGGCGACCCAGGTTTCGGCTCGCTGGCGCTTCGCCTGGTCGGATGACGAGCAGCGGATGCCCAACTGGGAGAAGTCCTACGCCGAGACCCGGAAGCACATGCTCCAGGCCTTCGCGGAGACCTACTCCCTGTCGCTGCAGCAGACCCTGTACCAGATGGGTTCGCGCATCATCAACCACCGTTCGGAGATCGACGAGGTTCGCTTCTCGCTCCCGAACAAGCACCACTTCCTCGTCGACCTCGAGCCCTTCGGTCTCAAGAACGACAACGAGGTCTACTTCGCCGCGGACCGCCCGTACGGTCTGATCGAGGCGACGGTCCTCCGCGACGGCGTAGACGCCCGCATCCCCGTGGACATGACCAACCTCTGATGTGGCACGCGCGTCCCGGGGCTCCGCAGTGGCCCCGGGGCGGCGCGACACCTGTCAGCACTTTCAACACTTTTGAACTTCCTGAATCGGCACCCGGACGCACCACACGGGGCGGCAGTACTGTCAGCTGTCAAGGCCCCCGGCTCCGGCACTCAAATCCCCTGGGTTTTGCCGTGCCCGCACCGCCACTGAAAGCACGAGGAAGTCCCATGGCAGCATCGGCAGCCAATGACAGCGCCGTAGAGCGCATCGTCATCGAAAACTGTGCGATTGCGACCGTCGACGCCAACGACACCGAGTACGCCTCGGGTCACGTGGTGCTCGCCGGTAACAAGATCGAGTTCGTCGGCGCGGGCAAGGCCCCCGAGAACCTCGAGAACGTCGTCCGCCGCATCGACGGCACCGGGCACCTCGTGACCCCCGGTCTGGTCAACACGCACCACCACTTCTACCAGTGGATCACGCGTGGCCTGGCCACCGACCACAACCTCTTCAACTGGCTGGTCGCGCTGTACCCGACGTGGGCGCGCATCGACGAGCAGATGACGTACACGGCCGCGCAGGGCTCCCTCGCCGCGATGGCCAAGGGTGGCGTCACCACCGCGATGGACCACCACTACGTCTTCCCCAAGGGTTCGGGCGACCTCTCCGGGTCGATCATCCGCGCCGCGTCCGAGATGGGCGTCCGCTTCACCCTCGCCCGCGGTTCGATGGACCGCAGCGAGAAGGACGGCGGCCTGCCGCCGGACCACGCGGTCGAGACCCTCGAAGGTGCCCTCGCGGACACCGAGGCGACCGTGAAGAAGTACCACGACGCCTCCTTCGACGCGATGACCCAGGTCGCCGTCGCCCCGTGCTCCCCCTTCTCGGTCTCCACCGAGCTGCTGAAGCAGGGTGCCGAGATGGCCCGCCGCCTGGGTGTGCGCATGCACACGCACGGCTCGGAGACCGTCGAGGAAGAGCAGTTCTGCAAGGAACTGTTCGGCATGGGCCCGACCGACTACTTCGAGTCGACCGGCTGGCTCGGCGAGGACGTGTGGATGGCGCACAGCGTCCACATGAACGACTCCGACATCGCCGCGTTCGCCCGTACCAAGACCGGTGTCGCGCACTGCCCGTCCTCCAACGCCCGTCTGGCCGCCGGCATCGCCCGCGTCCCGGACATGCTCGCCGCCGGCGTCCCGGTCGGCCTCGGCGTGGACGGCACCGCCTCGAACGAGTCCGGTGAGCTGCACACCGAGCTGCGCAACGCGCTGCTGATCAACCGTCTGAACCCGGTCCACCGCGAGCGCGCCCTGAACGCCCGCCAGGCCCTGCGCCTCGGTACGTTCGGTGGCGCCCAGGTCCTCGGCCGCGCCTCGAACATCGGTTCGCTGGAGGTCGGCAAGTGCGCCGACCTGGTGCTCTGGAACCTGAACACCCTCCTGCACTCCTCGATCGCCGACCCGGTCACCGCTCTGGTCTTCGGTGCGGCGGCCCCGGTCACCGCGTCGTTCGTCAACGGCAAGCAGATCGTCGAGAACAACCGTCTCCTCTTCGCCGACGAGGACGCCATCGCCGTGTCCACGCGGGAAGAGGCCCAGCGCCTCGCGCGGATCTCCGCGCAGGCCTGATCCCACGGAGTCCGGCCGGGGGGGACGGCCCCCGGCCGGCGGCCGCGGACCCGAGCGGGGTCCGCGGCAGCTGTTCCCGGGTAGCGCCCGAGGATTTTTCCGAGGGCGCCCCGGGAGCGGTGACTCGTGCAGGTTGCTCCGCAGCTCGTGCCACCAGCCCCGCAGCTCGTGTCATTCGCTCGGCAGCCCATGTACCGCGCCACTGCTACGGCACCGCCAGCTCATTTTCTGAATGTGCGTGGAACGACTCGGGCGAACCGTTTCCGCACCCCTTGGGACAAGCATTCGCAGCACCCACAACTCCATAAAGGCTCGACTCGTACAGCTTTCGCATCACCTCCCAGACACATCACGTCCCTGCCGGCGTGTTAAACAGTTCGGAGGAAGCCGTGGCCCAGGCGCCCAGGTTTCGCAAAGACGCAGACGCAGTCGCAGTACCGCAGGTCGCGGACGACTCAGGGGTGAAGCACCCGGTCGACGAGACCTTGCCACCGCTGAAAATGTTCACCAGCGGTCTCCAGCACGTAGCCGCCATGTACGCGGGTGTAGTCGCCCCGCCCATGATCGTCGGCCCGGCCGTAGGCCTCTCCGCCACCGAGACCGCCTTCCTGATGGGCGCCTCGCTCTTCACCGCAGGGCTCGCCACCCTCCTCCAGACCCTCGGGTTCTGGAAGATCGGCGCCAAGCTCCCCTTCGTCAACGGCGTTTCCTTCGCCGGTGTGACCCCGATGATCGCCATCGGAAAGGGGGAGGGCGACAACGCCATCCCGATCATCTTCGGTGCGATCATCGTCGCCGGAATCCTCGGCTACTTCGCCGCCCCGTACTTCGGCAAACTGGTCCGGTTCTTCCCACCGGTCGTCACCGGTACGGTCATCACCCTGATCGGCGTCTCGCTGCTCCCCGTGGCCTTCAACTGGTCCCAGGGCGGCAACAGCACCGCCGCCGACTACGGCTCGATGAAGAACATCGCCATGGCCGCCGTCACCCTCGCGATCGTGCTGCTGATGCGCAAGTTCCTGCGCGGCTTCCTCCAGCAGATCTCCATCCTCCTCGGCCTGGTCGCCGGCACGCTCATAGCGCTGCCGCTGGGCATGACGAACTTCGACGCCGTCGCCAACGCCGATCTCGTCGGCTTCCCGACGCCGTTCCACTTCGGGGCCCCGCAGTTCCAGGTCGCCGCGATCATCTCCATGTGCATCGTGATGCTGGTGTGCATGACCGAGTCCACCGCCGACATCCTCGCGCTGGGCAAGATCGTCGGCCGCCCGGCGGACGCGAAGACCATCGAGGGCGGCCTGCGCGCCGACACCCTGGGCAGCGCGCTCAGCCCGCTGTTCAACGGGTTCATGTGCAGTGCCTTCGCGCAGAACATCGGCCTGGTCGCCATGACCAAAGTCCGCAGCCGGTTCGTGGTCGCGGCCGGCGGCGGCATCCTGATCCTGCTGGGCCTGTGCCCGATCGCCGCCTCCGTCATCGGAGTCGTACCGCTGCCGGTCCTCGGCGGCGCGGGCATCGTCCTCTTCGGCTCGGTGGCCGCCAGCGGCATCCAGACCCTGGCCGGCGCGGCCATGGAGAAGGGCGAGAACGCCCTGATCGTCGCCGCCTCGCTCGGCATCGGCCTGATCCCGATCGCGGCCCCCGGCTTCTACCACGCCTTCCCCGAGGACCTGCTGGTCGTCCTCGACTCCGGCATCAGCACCGGCTGCGTCGTGGCCATCCTGCTGAACCTGGCCTTCAACCACCTCGGCGCCAAGAAGGGATCGGCCTCGGCCACCCCGGATCCGGTGCTGGTGCACTGACCGGGCTGTGCCCGGCCGGTGTGCGCTGACCGGGCTGTGCCCGGCCGGTGTGCGGGATACGGCGGTGCGTACGTCACCCACTGCGGGGTTGGCGTCCGCACCGCCGTACGCGTTTTCGGCGCGGCTGCCCCGGCGGGCGGCGGTGGCCCGTGACGTCACGGGCAGGCTCCGGCCGAGGTTCCCGGGGCTCCGCCCCGGACCCCGCGCCTCAAACGCCGGTGGGGCTGGAAATGCCCCGGACTCCGCGCCTCAAACGCCGGTGGGGCTGGAAATGCCCCGGACTCCACGCCTCGCACGGCGGCGGGGCTGGAAGACGTCCCGGGCCCCGCGCCTCACACGCCGGCGGGGCTGGACATGTCCAGGACCGGATCCGACCAGATGTCCGGGGAGACCGTGCGCACCCGGTGGCCGCGCCGGTCCAGTTCCTGGGCCTCGGACTTCCGGACCTGCAGGGCCACCGCCGAGTCCGTGATGCGCAGGCCCGGCAGCCGTCGGGTGAGCTCCGCCGTGTAGCGGGAGAGGTCCTCCACCGTGCGCAGCCTGGCGCTGATCATGAAGTTCCAGGGGCCGCTGACGGACATGCAGATACGGGTCTCGCGCAGCCCCGCGGCCACCGCCGCGCAGTCGGCGAGCTCGAACTCGGAGGCCTCCGCCCACAGCGTCGCCGACACCGGCCAGCCCGACAGCCCGGAGGCCAGCGCGCAGCTGTAGCGCAGGCTCAGTCCGCCCTCCAGCCGCGCCAGCCGGCGCCGTACGGTCGACTCGCTCATCCCGAACTCCCGGGCCAGCGAGGCCACGCTGCGCCGTGCGTCCGAGGCCAGGGCCAGGACCAGCGGCCGGTCCTCCTCCTGGAGCGGCGTCACCGCCTGCCGGTCCGGGCCGCCGGCCGCCGCCGGCCGCCGGGTCCGCTTGGTCAGCAGGCCGATCTGGGCGGGGGTGAGCTGGTCCAGGCGCCAGCGGTCGGGGGCGTAGTGCACCGCCGTCACCATCGAGGTGCGGGTGCCGACGACGCCCGGGATCCGCTGCACCCGGGAGGACAGGTAGGAGTACAGCGTGGGCAGGTCGGGTACGGCCACGAAGACGAGCAGGTCCCGGCCCCCGGTGGTGTGCTCCACCCCCAGGGCGTGCGGATCCGCCACGAGCACGTCCCCCACCGAAGACGAGGTGCCCGCGGTGCAGGTGACCTCCACCCACGCCATACAGGGCTTCGTGACGCCGGTGCGCAGCCCGAGTCCGCTCAGCCACGCCTCGCCGGATCCGGTCAGCCGTTCCCAGCGGCGCGCCAGGGTGTCCGGGCGCGCGCCGAGGACCAGACCCAGCAGTTCCCAGCTCGCGCGGGGTGCGAGCTGGAGTGCGTGGACGAGTGCCCGGTCCGTGTCGTCGATGGCGGAAATGGCCGAGTTCATACCCTCCCCTTGGTGGTTCTCCCGGTCGGTGACGGGACAACGGGATTATCAGCCGATCATCTCTCTTTGTGCGTTCAACTGTTGACCACGTGACAGTGTGGACGTGTCGGACATCGCAGGAGGATGTGTGGGGGAGGCCGGCTCGGGCGTGCGGCAGGCGGTGCCCGCCGAATTGTCGAGCTTCATCGGGCGGGAGCGGGAGCTCTCCGCCCTCGCCTCGCTGCTCGCCACCGAACGCCTGGTCACGCTCACCGGACCGGCCGGCATCGGCAAGACCCGGCTCGCCGTGCGCACCGTCCGCACGCTGGGCGACCGGGACGGCCTGGACGCCGTATGGGCGGAGCTCGGCGCCCTGCCCGAGCGGTGCTGGGACCGTCTCGGAGCGGACCTGGCCGACCGCCTCGCGGGGCGCGACGCGCTGCTCGTGCTCGACGGCTGCGAACAGCTCGGGGAGGCCGGCGCGGGGCTCGCGGGCGAGCTGCTGCGGCGCCTGCCGGGGCTGCGGATTCTGGCCACCTCGCAGCGCCGGCTGCGGATCTCCGGGGAAGTGGTGCTCGCCGTACCGCCGCTGTCGGTGCCGACCGCGCCCTCCGTGCAGCCGCTGCCCTCGGCGCCGTCGGTCCTGCCGGGGCAGGCCGCACCCGACCCCACCCGGCGGTTCCCGGTGGCCGACGTCGCCGGCTACGCGGCCGTACGGCTCTTCGAGGAGCGGGCGCGCGGCGCCGACCCCTTCTTCGAGCTGACCGACCGCAACGCGGGCGCCGTGGCCGCACTGTGCCGGGCGCTCGACGGGATCCCCGGCGCCCTGGAGCTCGCGGCGGGGCGCTCGCACCAGTACGCGCCCGCGCAGGCGCTCCGCAGGCTCGGCTCCGACCCCCTGGGCTTCCTCGCCGGCGGCGCCGGCCGCAGCACCCGGGTCGACGCCGAACGCTCGCTGCGGCTGGCCTCGCCCGCCGAACGGCTGCTCTGGGAGCGGCTCTCCGTCTTCGCGGGCTCCTTCGACCGGACGGCCGTCGCCGAGGTGTGCGGCTTCGGGGCACTCACCCCGGACACCGCCGTCGAGGCACTGCTCCGGCTGGCCCCGGGCCTGCTCGCGGACGCCGGGCCGGGCCGCTACCGGCTGCCCCTGTCCGTACGGGCCTACGCGGCCCGGCGGCTCGCGCACGGACCCGCCGGAGACGGCGCGACGACGGCCCGGCGCCACCGCGAGCGCTGCCGGGTGGTGGCGGAGCGGGCCGCGCAGCTGTGGCGCACCGGCGCGCAGCGGGAGGCGCGCGCCCTCGCCCTGCGGGAACTACCCGAGCTGCGCGCGGCGATGAACCCGCTGGCCGCCGGGGGGCCGGGCGCGGCCCTGGAGATCGCGGTGTCCCTGTGGTTCCTGTGGTCCGCGTGCGGGATGGCGGCTGACGGGCGCCGGCACGTGGAACGGGCCCTGGCCGTGCACCCCGCGCCCCGGCCCGCCCGGGCGCTGTGGCTCGCGGCGTGGCTGGTCGCCGCCTTCGGCGAGGCGGACGCCGCCGACCCGCTGCTGGTGGAGGCCTGGACCGAGGCCGTACACGAGGGGGAGGACGCCTGCCTGGCCTACCTCGCGCACCTGCGCGGGACGATCGCGCTGTGGGAGGACCGGTACGAGGACGCCGCGGCGGAGTACCGGGACGGCCTGGAACTCCTGCCGGCGAATCCCGAGTTCGGCCCCGGCCGGGAAGCCCTGCGGGCCGCGCAGACCCTGGCGGCCGCCCGTACGGACCCGGCCTCGGTCCCGATCGAGGACGGCCCGCCGGACGGCCCGCCGGACGGCACGGCCGATCCGTGGGCCCGCTCCTGGGTGAGCTACGCCCATGCCCTGGTGCAGCGTCACGAGGGCCGCCCGGCGGCAGCCCGCAGCGAACTGCTCAGCGCGCTGCGGACCCAGTTCGCGCTGGACGACACGCTCGGGCAGGTCTTCTCGGTGGAACTCCTCGCCGAACTGGAGGCGGACCAGGGCCGCTACGCCGAAGCCGCCCGCCTCCTCGGCGCGGTCTCCCGCACCCGACCGCACGCGGCCCGGCCACCCCGCGTCCAGCACACGGTCCGCACCCGCCTCACCCCGCAGGCCTTCCGCGCGGCCTACACCTCCGGCGCCCGGACGCCCCTGCGCGAACTGCTGCCGGAACTGGCGGGCTGAGCGGCCTGAGCGGCCTGATCGGGCGGCCTTTTCGGCTCAGCAGGTCGAGTGGAAGAGCCCGCCGACGCGCTCGGTGGCGGCCAGCCGGTTGTAGAGCGCGACCGCAACGGTCGTCTCCTCGACGTGGACCTCCACCCCGGCGTCCCGGAGCAGCCGCAGCGTCTCCGGCATGGTGCCGAGCCGCAGCTCCATCCCGCGGCTGAGGACGGCCACCGTGCACCCCCGGTCCAGGAGGTCGGTCACGTCGGCGGGCTGGATGCCCGGCTCGTGCCGGGTGCCGTGCTCACCCCAGTCCCAGGCGCGGCCGCCACCCGGATACAGCACGAAGTCCTTCCCGGCCGGGAGCCCCTCCACCTCCATGCGGCCCCGGGCGAGGTGCGTGACCAGAGGGGAGCGGACGGGCGGGACCCACGCCATCAGGTTGCTCATCAGCTCGGCCTGCTCGACCGCGTCGTCCAGCGCGTGATGGGTGTGCGGCCGGCGGGAGCGCAGCTCGCGCGGCATGCGCCCCTTGACGGCCGCGCGGAGCGGCACCCGGGCCTTGGCCGCGTACAGGGTCTTCATGTCCAGGCAGCCCGAGTGCCCGAAGGGGCTCTCGCCGCCGAAGCTCATCAAGTACCAGTACAGGAAGGTCCAGTCGAAGGAGGCCGGGTACGCGCACATCACCGGCTGTGCCCCCGACGAGACCTCCCGCACCCATGCGCGGAACTCCGCCATGGCGACGGCCGGTTCGGCCCCCTCGCGGAGCAGCCGGTCCCGGTCCAGCCCGCTGACGGCGAGGGCCTCCGGTACGTACGCCTCGCTGATCGGACGCAACTCCCGGTAGAAGGTGTCCTGTTCCGGATCGGCGGCCGTATACGAAGCCCCGTCCTGCCGACCCGCCACGGCGGCCCCGAAGCTGATCATCGAGTACGGCCCGGGGATGGGCCCGTCGGCCTCGATGTCGACGGAGATGTAGAGACTGGGACGCGCGCCGCGGACTGTCATGCGCGAGAGCATGCCAGCCCGCGGCCGCGACGATCACCTGATTTCCCGGTCGACGACCGCCGGGCCCAGGAGGAACATGGGAGCAGGGGCGCGTGCGACGGATCGAGGGAGTGGTCATGTTTGCGGACAGCAAGGCCTACAGCGGCTTCTCGGTCGACGACCTCGGGAAGGCGAAGGAGTTCTACGGCGGCACGCTCGGGCTTCGCGTCACCGAGGAAGCGGACATGCCGATCCTGCAGCTGCACCTCGCGGGCGGCGGGTTGGTACTGGTCTATCCGAAGGAGAACCACGAGCCCGCGAGCTTCACGATCCTCAATTTCCCCGTTGACGACATCGACAAGGCGGTCGACGAACTCGCCGCGCGGGGCGTCCGCTTCGAGCGCTACGAAGAATTCGAGGCCGACGACAGAGGCATCGTCCGCCCCACCGAGCGCGGAATGCCGTCCATCGCCTGGTTCAAGGACCCGGCGGGCAACATCCTGTCCGTCCTCAACGAGTCCGGGTAGTACCGCACCCCGCCGCGGCGAGGCCGGAAGGACCAGGCCGCGGCGGATCAGCACTACGGAGCTACGGAGCTACGGAGCTACGGGGCCGGGGTCAGGTACATCCCGCTCTGGTCGGCCCCGGCGGTGTTCTTGCAGCCGAACCCGCTGCCCGCCGGCTGCGCCACGACCAGTGCCAGGCAGCGCCCGGCCGCGAGCTGCCCGAAGTAGTTCGGGTGCATGGACTCCTGGACCAGCCCCTGCGTCTCGCTGCTGTCGATCCAGCGGGCCCACTCGCTGGTCTTCGCCGAGGCCGGCGCCGCGGTGGTCACCTGCTTGCTCGCCTTCGCGCAGACCTCGCGCCCCTGCATCATGTCCTTCAGGTCCAGGAACTGCGCGCCCTTGGCGGCGGCGACCGCCTTGAGCCGCCCGGCGATCTGCGGCACGAGCGAGTCCCGCGCCCAGTCCGAGTCCCTGTTCCAGAACGGACACCCGCCGGTGTTGAGCCGGCTCCAGTCGCTCTGGGTGTACCGGTTCTCCGCGCCGCGCGGGATCGGGGACGGGTAGGACTGCAGCACGATCCGGTACGAGGAGTCGGCGTACCCGGCGCCGCGCATGACGGCGCGCACCTCGTCCACGGACTTGCCCACGTCGGCCATGACCCCGTCGATCTTCTGGTCCACACCCCACTGCTGATCGTCGTAGCAGTAGGAGTTCCAGAGCGCGAAGTCGTACGCGCACTCCTTGATGATGTCGGCGAAGCCGAGGTCGTTGCCGCCGATGGACAGCGCGATGACCTTGACGTCGTTGCTCGCGGCCACGGCGGCGAGCTGATCGGCCTGCGGGGCCTCGCCCTTGAAGGCGACGCCTCCGTTGGAGGCGCGGAACACGTTCTGCGAGACGGCTCCGGAGCAGGCCAGGTTGATCGCGACGTCGGCGATGGCCCCGGCGCTCTTCACCTCGGCGGAGTCCGACCGGTGGCAGCCGCCGGCGGTGGCCCCGTAGACCTTGCCGGGGTCGTAGCTGCTGCCGCTCACCCAGGCGCGGTCGGTCCCGGTCCGGCTCCCGCTGTTGGTCAGGCTGTTGCCCTTCCAGCGTCCGGCCTCCCCGGAGATGTAGCTGTCGCCGAGGGACACCACGGCGGTGGGCCCGGTCCCCGGGCCGGCCACGGCCGTCCCGGCCCCTCCGGCGACCAGGGCCCCGGCGACGAGCGGCACCGTCATCCCGATCCCGGCCAGTCGTCGCACCCGACGGGCCCGGTCCATGCTGTCGCTGCGCAATCCGATCACTGCGGAACTCCTGCGGTCGGCCATGCGCATGCCGGAAACAACTCCGGCGCATGGCTGGGTAAGTGGGGGTTACCTCCGGCCGGTGGCAATCGGAAAGGTGCCACTCTCCGCGTTGTTACCGCTAGGTACATGCAAGTTACGAACAAGTAACAACCGACCGGTCGTTCGGCGCGGACCGGTCGGACGTACGACAGCGCCCCCGGAGCCGGAGGGCTTCGGGGGCGCTGTCGTGGTTTCGGCTGCTGTGCGATTCAGCCGAAGACGGGGTGTCAGCCGACGAGCTGGTCGTACGCGGGGAGGGTGAGGAAGTCCGCGTAGTCCGCGTCCAGGGAGACCTGGAGGAGGAGGTCGTGGGCCTGCTGCCACTTGCCGGAGGTGAAGGCCTCCTCGCCGACCTCGGCGCGGATCGCGGCGAGTTCGGCGGCCGCGACCTCGCGGGCGAGGTCGGCGGTGGCGAGCTTGCCGTTCTCGAAGACCACGCCGGCGTTGATCCACTGCCAGATCTGCGAGCGCGAGATCTCGGCGGTGGCGGCGTCCTCCATCAGGCCGAAGATGCCGACGGCGCCGAGACCGCGCAGCCACGCCTCGATGTAGCGGATGCCGACCTGGACGGCGTTGCGCAGGCCGTCGTACGTGGGCTTCGCGTCGAGGGAGTCGATCGCGATGAGCTCGCCGGCCGCGACGTGGACGTCCTCGCGGAGGCGGTCCTTCTGGTTGGGCTTCTCACCGAGGACGGCGTCGAAGGAGGCCATCGCGATCGGGACCAGGTCGGGGTGGGCGACCCAGGAGCCGTCGAAGCCGTCGCCGGCCTCGCGGTCCTTGTCGGCCTTGACCTTCTCGAAGGCGACCTTGTTGACCTCGGCGTCCTTGCGGGACGGGATGAAGGCCGCCATGCCGCCGATGGCGTGCGCTCCGCGCTTGTGGCAGGTCTTGACGAGGAGCTCGGTGTACGCCCGCATGAAGGGCGCCGTCATCGTCACCGCGTTGCGGTCCGGCAGGACGAACTTCTCGCCGCCGTCACGGAAGTTCTTGACGATGGAGAAGAGGTAGTCCCAGCGGCCGGCGTTCAGGCCCGCCGCGTGGTCGCGCAGCTCGAAGAGGATCTCGTCCATCTCGTACGCGGCCGTGATCGTCTCGATCAGGACGGTCGCGCGGACGGTGCCCTGTGGGATGCCGACGTAGTCCTGGGCGAAGACGAAGATCTCGTTCCAGAGGCGCGCCTCCAGGTGGGACTCGGTCTTCGGCAGGTAGAAGTACGGGCCCTTGCCGAGCGCGATGAGGCGCTTGGCGTTGTGGAAGAAGTACAGGCCGAAGTCCACGAGCGAGCCGGAGGCCGGGCCGCCCTCGAACTGCAGGTGGCGCTCCTCCAGGTGCCAGCCGCGGGGGCGCATCACGACGGTGGCGAGCTCCTCGGCGGGCTTGAGGGCGTACGCCTTGCCCGTGCGGGCGTCGGTGAAGTCGATGCGGCGCTCGTAGGCGTCGATCAGGTTGAGCTGGCCGAGGACCACGTTCTCCCAGGTGGGAGCCGAGGCGTCCTCGAAGTCGGCGAGCCAGACCTTGGCGCCCGAGTTCAGGGCGTTGATGGTCATCTTGCGGTCGGTGGGACCGGTGATCTCCACACGGCGGTCGTTCAGCGGGGCCGGGGCCGGCGCCACCTTCCAGTCGCCCTCGCGGACCTGTGCGGTGTCCGGGAGGAAGTCGAGCGTGGAAGTACGGGCGATCTCGGCGCGGCGCACGGAGCGGCGGGCGAGGAGCTCGGCACGGCGCGGGGCGAACCGGCGGTGGAGCTCGGCCACGAAGGCGAGGGCCGCTTCGTTAAGGACCTCGTCCTGCCGGGGCAGGGGCTCGGCATCGACGATGGCCAGCGATGACGGCGCTGGTGCGGACATATCTGTCACTCCTTCAGCGGCGGTGCCTGGCGGCCGCGGGGAATGCTCGCGCTGGACGGCACGCAGTGCCGTCGGGTGTGGAGAGTTCCGGGATACGGTCGCGGGCGCCGTCTGGGGGTTCAGGGCGCTTCTGACCAGTGGATAGTAATTTCCTCATGGTGGAAGTTCAATGGTTTGTTGATGTCGAGATTCTCTGAGTCGACAGATTCCGCTTCACGGTGGCCCTCAGTGCCATCGCGGTCACAGCCCGCTCAGGCCAGTCGTGCCAGGTCGGGAGGCGTGTCGATGTCGAAGGCCTCCGCGATGTCGCCGCACTCGACCAGCGTGAGTTCCGCCGCGTGCGCCGAGAGGTGCACCCGCGCGCCCTTGTCGCCCGTGGCCGTCGCCACGATGTCCGGCCAGCGGTCCGCCCCGAAGAGCACCGGGTGCCCGCGCTCGCCGCCGTAGGACGCCGCCACCAGGCTCGCGGGGGACCGGTAGGCGGCCCGGACCCGGGCCACCGCCTCCGGGCCGATGCCCGGCTGGTCCACCAGGGAGACCAGGGCCGCGCGGGCGCCCGTACCGGCCAGCGAGGCGAGGCCGATCCGCAGGGAGGAGCCCATGCCCTCGGCCCAGTCCGGGTTGTCGGTCACCACGCAGCCGCTCAGGTCGGCGCGCTCGCGCACCTCGGCCGCCGAGGCGCCGAGCACCACGTGCAGCGGGCCGCAGCCCGCCTCGCGCAGGACCCGTACGGCGTTCTCCACCAGCGGGCGGCCCCGGTAGGTCAGCAGGGCCTTCGGGCGGCCGCCGAGGCGCCGGCCGCCGCCGGCCGCGAGGAGCAGGCCGGCGATCACCGGGGGAGCGGAGTGGCCGGCTGCCGCCGCGGGCTGCTGGTGTCGCTGCTGGTGCTGCTGCCGGTGCTCGTCTGCTGTGCTGCTGTGGGGTGACATGTCACCGATTCTCGCTCGCGCCGCAGGAGGCGCCGTACGGCGGCCAGCGCCGCCCCCACGCGCAGGGGCTCGGCGATCCGGTTCTCGGCGGCGGTGAGCAGGGCCCGTTCGTCACGGTCGGTCAACATTGCGGCATCTCCTTGCCAATCGGCGGCCAATGCAGCGAGTCTGGACCTGGATTGGCCTGGCAGGCAGAGCCAATCAGGGGAGGTTGGCATGGCAAACGGGCGAGTGGTCCAGACGGCGGACAGAATGATCAGCAGCCGCCAGCTCGCGGCGCTGCTCCCGGCGGAGGTCCTGGCCCGCCCCGGCTACCGGGCCCTGGCCGACGCCGTCCGCACCCTGATCCTCGACGGCCGGATCGCCCTGCACGTGCGGCTGCCCGCCGAACGCGAGCTCGCCGAGGCGGTCGGCGCCAGCCGGGCCACCGTCACCGGCGCCTACGACCTCCTGCGCGAGAGCGGCTACGTCCGCAGCCGCCGCGGTTCCGGGACCTGGACCGAGCTCCCCGAAGGCCACCGCCCGGTCGGCGCGCACGCCATCGTCGGCGCCGGCGGCTACCACACCGACGGCGACCCCGGCATCGACCTGGCCATCGCCGCCATGGGCGCCCCCGAGGACAGCCTCTCCGACGCGGTGGCCTGGGCCGCTCCCCGGCTCCCGGCGTTCGCCCGCAGCCCCGGCTACCACCCCTTCGGACTGCCCGACCTGCGGACCGCCGTCGCCGAGCGGTTCACCCGGCGGGGACTGGCGACCCGACCGGAGCAGATCCTCGTCACGGCGGGCGCGCAGCAGGCGTTCGCGCTGGTGGTGAGCCTGCTGTGCCGGCCCGGGGACCGGGTGATGACCGAGAACCCGACCTACGCCAACGCCCTCGACGCCCTGCGCCACGCGCGGCTGCGCACCGGGTCGATCGCCGTCTCCGACGCGGGCTGGGACCTGGAGATCGCCGAGTCCGCGCTGCGCCAGACCGTGCCGAGGCTCGCGTACGTGATCCCCGACTTCCACAACCCGACGGGCGCGCTGATGCCGGCGGAGCAGCGGCTGCGGCTGCTGGCGGCGACCCGGCGGACCGGGACCTGGCTCGTGGTCGACGAGACCATCGCCGACATCGCGCTCGACGTGCCGGCGCCCGCGCCGCTGGCCTCGCTCGCCCCGAAGGGCGGAGCCGATCACGTCGTGACCATCGGCTCGCTGAGCAAGACCCATTGGGGCGGGCTGCGGGTCGGATGGATCCGGGCCACCGCCAAGATGATCACGGAGCTGACGGCGGTCCGGGTCGCGGCCGACATGACCGGCTCCGTCCTGGACCAGCTGGTGGCGCTGCCGCTGCTGGCGGGGCTGGAGCGGACGCTGCCCGAGCGGCTGGAGCGGCTGCGCGGGCAGCGCGCGGCGCTGATCGCCTCGCTGGAGCGGCACACGCCGGAGTGGTCCTGGCAGGTGGCGCCGGGCGGGCTCTCGCTCTGGGTGGACCTCGGGGAGCCGGTCAGCTCCGCCCTGGCGGACCGGGCGGCTGCGGCCGGGGTCAACATCGGGCGCGGCGCGCGGTTCGGGGTGGACCCCGGAACCTTCGAGCACCGGCTGCGGATCCCGTACACGCTGGCGGCGGAGCGGCTCGACGAGGGGGTGCGGAGGCTCGCGGAGGCCTTCCACGGGGGCGTGCCGCTGCCTTCGGCGGTGGACCGGCCGTACTGGGTGGCGTAGCGGCGGCTACGCCTGCCGGCGCCGGCGGAAGTAGGTGTTCGACTCCGGGCGGAACATCAGGAACACGGCCGTGAGGACGGCGGCCACGTGCACGGCCCGGCTGGCGCCGAAGAGCCAGTCCAGGACGCCGGCCCGGGCGGCCGCCGCCGAGAGCGATCCGCCGTCGACGAGGTATCCGAGCGGCTGGAGCACCATGGAGGCCGTGCCGAGGATGCCGAGGGCCATGGCGAGGGTGATGCGGGCCCAGCGGGCGCCGTCGCGCATGCGGCGGGCGATGAGGACGGCGGCGGCGAAGACGCTGAGGCGGATGGCGAGGCCGATGCCGATCTCTCCGGGGGAGCCTGTGCCGTCGGCGGCCATCCTGCCGATCGCGAGGACGGTTTCGAAGGCGCCTGCGGCGACTGCGGTGAGCCAGAGGGTGTAGGCGGTACGGGTCGCCCGCGGCGCGGTGGCGGTGGCGGCGGTGGCTGGGGCCGTGGTGGTGGTCATCGTGGCTCGCCTTCGGGGGTCGGTTGCTGCGACACCTCGAATGCTGTCGATTCCGGGGAGTGGGCACGCGCCGGGGAGCCGGTGGGTGCGGGCGGGGGGTACCCCCCCCGGGCAGGCGGGGGCCGGTGGGCGGGTACGGGCGCTCGGCCCTGCGGGGCGGAGTCCCCTACCCGCCCTTCGCCCGTTCCCCGGGCTCCGCCCGGACCCGGTCCTCAAACGCCGGACGGGCTGAAATCAGCTCCGCCCGGACCCGGTCCTCAAACGCCGGAC
>NZ_JBWJVM010000100.1:0-27612 GCF_056428985.1 Streptomyces sp. CA189
TAGGGAAACGCCCGGTTTACATTCCGAACCCGGAAGCTAAGCCTTTCAGCGCCGATGGTACTGCAGGGGGGACCCTGTGGGAGAGTAGGACGCCGCCGAACAATCATTGTGGGAAAGCCCCGCACCAGCCCTTATAGGGTTCGGTGCGGGGCTTTTCTGCGTTTACGGACCGGTGCACCGGCTCCTGTAGTGTCAGGGGGCATCGTTCGACATTTCTACAGTCACAGTGGAGGCCCCCGGGTGGAGGTCCAGGAGACTCGGGTTCAGACCGACCGAATTTTCACCATTCCGAACATCCTGAGCATGGCGCGTCTCGCCGGCGTGCCCCTGTTCCTGTGGCTGATCCTGGCCGAGCACGACGGCTGGGCTCTTGCCGTCCTCATGCTCAGCGGGGTCAGCGACTACCTGGATGGGAAGCTGGCACGGCGCTGGAATCAGATCAGCAGCCTCGGCCGGCTGCTGGATCCCGCCGCGGACCGGCTCTACATCCTGTCCACCCTGTTCGGTCTCACGTACCGCGAGATTCTGCCGCTCTGGCTCACCGGAGCGCTGCTCGCGCGCGAGCTGATGCTGCTGGTCATGGTCTGGATCCTGCGTCGGCACGGCTATCCGCCGCCCCAGGTCAACTTCCTCGGGAAGGCCGCGACCTTCAACCTGATGTACGCGTTCCCCTTCCTCCTGGTGAGCACATGGTCGGGTTGGTTGGCCTGGACGGGGTCAGTTTTCGGATGGGCGTTCGCCGGATGGGGTACAACCCTGTATTGGTGGGCAGGAGTGCTTTACGTGGTGCAAGTCCGCCGGCTCGTGAAGGCGGACGCCACGGCCGATTGAGCTCGCTCGGCGCCTGACTGACGCGGGGGAGTGATCCAGTCACCGTCCGGGACGGGTGAGGTCGGCGATACGCCGTCTCTCAAGGAGGACTCTTCCGACATGAAGGCCGTCGTGATGGCTGGTGGCGAAGGCACTCGGCTTCGCCCCATGACCTCAAGCATGCCCAAGCCGCTCCTGCCGGTGGCGAACCGGCCGATCATGGAGCACGTGCTCAGGCTGCTCAAGCGGCATGGGCTCAACGAAACCGTGGTCACCGTACAGTTCCTGGCCTCACTCGTCAGGAACTACTTCGGTGACGGCGAGGAGCTCGGAATGGAGCTCACCTATGCCAACGAGGAGAAGCCACTCGGGACCGCCGGCAGCGTGAAGAACGCCGAGGAGGCTCTGAAGGACGATACGTTCCTCGTCATCTCCGGCGACGCGCTCACCGACTTCGACCTGACCGACCTGATCCGTTTCCACAAGGAGAAGGGCGGGCTCGTCACGGTGTGCCTGACCCGGGTGCCGAATCCGCTGGAATTCGGCATCACCATCGTGGACGAGGAAGGCAAGGTCGAGCGCTTCCTGGAGAAGCCGACCTGGGGCCAGGTGTTCTCGGACACCATCAACACCGGCATCTACGTCATGGAGCCGGAGATCTTCGACTACGTGGACGCGGACGTCTCCGTGGACTGGTCCGGTGACGTCTTCCCGCAGTTGATGAAGGAAGGCCGGCCGATCTACGGCTACGTCGCCGAGGGCTACTGGGAGGACGTCGGCACCCACGAGAGCTACGTCAAGGCCCAGGCCGACGTACTCGAGGGCAAGGTCCAGGTCGACATGGACGGCTTCGAGATCTCCCCCGGCGTGTGGATCGCCGAAGGGGCCGAGGTGAGCCCGGACGCGGTGCTGCGCGGGCCGCTGTACATCGGGGACTACGCCAAGGTCGAGGCCGGGGTGGAGATCCGCGAGCACACCGTCATCGGGTCGAACGTCGTCGTGAAGAGCGGTGCCTTCCTGCACAAGGCCGTCGTGCACGACAACGTGTACATCGGGCCGCACAGCAACCTCCGCGGCTGTGTCATCGGCAAGAACACCGACATCATGCGGGCTGCCCGGATCGAGGACGGCGCCGTCATCGGTGACGAGTGCCTCGTCGGCGAGGAATCGATCATCCAGGGGAACGTGCGGGTCTACCCCTTCAAGACGATCGAGGCGGGCGCCTTCGTCAACACCTCGGTCATCTGGGAGTCCCGCGGGCAGGCACATCTGTTCGGTGCGCGCGGGGTCACCGGGATCCTCAACGTGGAGATCACCCCGGAGCTGGTGGTCCGGCTGGCCGGTGCCTATGCGACGACCCTGAAGAAGGGGGCGACGGTCACCACGGCCCGCGACCACTCCCGAGGCGCGAGAGCGCTCAAGCGCGCCGTGATCTCGGCGCTCCAGGCCAGTGCCATCAACGTCCGGGACCTGGAGAACGTACCGCTGCCCGTGGCGCGGCAGCAGACCGCGCGCGGCAGTGCCGGCGGGATCGTGCTGCGGACCTCGCCGGGAGTGCCGGACTCGGTCGACATCATGTTCCTCGACGAGCGGGGGGCGGACCTCTCCCTCCAGCAGCAGCGCAAGCTCGACCGGGTCTACGCACGCCAGGAGTACCGGCGAGCCTTCCCCGGCGAGATCGGTGACCTGCAGTTCCCGGGAAGCGTCTTCGACGCCTACACCGGTTCGCTGCTGCGCCGGGTGGACACCACCGGGGTCGCGGACTCGGGGCTCAAGGTGGTCGTGGACGCTTCCAACGGCAGCGCCGGCCTGGTGCTGCCGAGCCTGCTGGGCCGGCTCGGAGTGGACGCGCTGACCGTCAACCCGGGGCTCGACGAGTCCCGGCCCACGGAGACCGCCGAATCCCGCCGGGCGGGACTGGTGCGGCTGGGGGAGATCGTGGCGTCCTCGCGGGCCGCCTTCGGTGTGCGCTTCGACCCGGTGGGCGAGCGGATCTCCCTCGTGGACGAGCGCGGCCGGATCATCGAGGACGACCGGGCGCTCCTGGTGCTGCTCGACCTGGTTGCCGCCGAGAAGCGCAGCGGCAAAGTGGCGCTGCCCGTGACCACGACCCGGATCGCCGAGCAGGTGGCGGCGTACCACGGCACCCAGGTGGAGTGGACGACGACCTCGCCCGACGACCTGACCCGGGTGGGCCGGGCGGAGAACACCATCTTCGGCGGTGACGGGCGGGGCGGATTCATCGTCCCCGAGTTCAGCAGCGTCTTCGACGGGTCGGCCGCCTTCGTGCAGTTGATCGGGCTGGTGGCGCGGACGCAGCTCACGCTGAGCCAGATCGACGCCCGGATTCCGAGGGCGCACGTGCTCAAGCGGGACGTGCCGACCCCGTGGGCGGTGAAGGGGCTCGTCATGCGGCGGGTCGTGGAGGCGGCCGGGGACCGTCAGGTGGACACCACCGACGGGGTGCGGGTCGTGGAGGCCGACGGGCGGTGGGCCCTGGTGCTGCCGGACCCGGCGGAGGCGGTCACGCACCTGTGGGCCGAGGGGCCCGACGACGCGTCCGCGCAGGCGCTGCTGGACGGCTGGGCAGCGGTGGTGGACGGCGCCGGGCACTGAGCGCCCCGCACGGGACGGCGTAGGCGGGAACGGAACGGCGTAGGGCCGGAAGTCCGGTGGAGCGGGCGGGGCGAAGGTCCCGGCCGGTCCGCCGGACGTCCGCATTCGGTGGGAGCGGCGCCGACATGCGACGATGTGCGGCATGTCGCAGCCGCCCCACAACCGCAGTTCGGCACCTCCGGCGCGGCCGGACGCCTCTATGTCGCTGCTGACGCACGTGATGGACCACTCCCTCGACGAGGGCTACGCGGAGGCCTCGGCCAGGCGCGAGGCCGAGGGCACGTCCGGCCTGCCGCGGACCCTCAAGGCCAAACTGGGTCTCGCCGCCGGGCTCGTGCTCGCCGCCATGGTCGTCACCCTGGGTGCCGCGCAGGCGCGGGCGACCGCTCCGGTGCTGGCCAAGGAGCGTCATGAACTCATCGACCGGGTCGAGCGGGCCGACGCGCACGCGGACGGTCTGGAGCGGGACATCGAGCGGCTGCGGGACACCGTCGCCGACCGGCAGCGCGAGGCGCTGAAGCAGCACGGTGGCGAACAGGGCCAGCTCTTGGCGCTGCTGTCCGGGGCCACCGAGGTGCACGGGCCCGGGATCAAGCTGACGGTGGACGACGCGAAGGGCTCGACGACCGGAAACGGCTCCAATCCGCGCGAGAGCGCCGGTTTCTCGGACACCGGGCGGCTCCGCGACCGCGATATGCAGAAGATCGTCAACGGGTTGTGGCAGTCGGGGGCAGAAGCGATCTCGATCAACGGGCAGCGGCTGACGTCGCTCTCGGCGATCCGGGCCGCGGGTGACGCGATACTGGTCGACAACAGGCCGCTGGTGCCCCCGTACGAAGTACTGGCGATCGGCGACAAGAAGCGTCTCGGGACCGCGTTCCAGGACTCCGCGGACGGCCAGTACCTGCACGTGCTGCAGGAGAACTACGGCATCCGCTACTCCTTGTCGTCCGAGGCCGAGATGCGCCTTCCGGCCGCGTCGAGCCTGACCGTACGTACGGCTACAGCAGCAGAGCAGCAGAAGGGTGCATCGTGATCGCGGTACTGGGCCTCGTGGTCGGAGTGGTGGTCGGACTTCTCGTCCGGCCTGAAGTGCCGGCCGTGGTGGAGCCTTATCTGCCGATCGCCGTGGTCGCGGCGCTGGACGCGGTGTTCGGAGGCCTGCGCGCGATGCTGGACGGCATCTTCGTGGACAAGGTCTTCGTGGTGTCGTTCCTGTCGAACGTGGTCGTGGCGGCGCTGATCGTCTTCCTCGGCGACAAGCTGGGGGTCGGCTCGCAGCTGTCCACGGGTGTGGTCGTCGTCCTCGGCATCCGCATCTTCTCCAACGCCGCGGCCATCCGCCGGCACGTGTTCCGGGCGTGAGGCCGATGAGTACGAACGACACCCCGCCCGAGGAGCCCGGAGCCGCGGCACAGCGGCCGAAGGCGCAGCCTCCGCTGGAGCCGCCGGCCGCGCCCGTGGGACACGAGCCCGGTGCCGGGGCCGAGGAGCGGGGCCGGGAGGAGACCGCAGCCGCGCCGATCGGGCCTGCGCCGGCCGGAGCCGCCCCGACCGGGCCCGAGCAGACCGGCCGGCAGCGGCTGGCGGCCGGACTGTGGCCGCCGCGGGTGAGCCGCGCCCAACTGATCGTCGCGGTGCTGCTGTTCGTCCTGGGGCTCGGCCTGGCCATCCAGGTGCGGTCGAACAGCGACTCCAGCGCGCTGCGCGGCGCCCGTCAGGAGGACCTCGTACGGATCCTCGACGAGCTGGACGGGCGGACCAAGCGGCTGGAAGACGAGAAGCAGATGCTCGACGACCAGCGCCGGGAGCTCGAGAGCAGCTCCAACCAGGCCGAGGAGGCCCGGAAGCAGACCGTGGAGAAGGAACGCCAACTCGGGATCCTGGCCGGTACGGTGGCCGCTCAAGGGCCCGGGATCGTGCTGAAGATCACGGACCCCAAGGGTCAGGTGCTGTCGGACAAGCTGCTGGACACCCTCCAGGAGCTGCGGGCGGCCGGGGCCGAGGCGATCCAGATCAACGGGGTGCGGATCGTGGCGGACTCGTACTTCTCAGACGAGGAGAACGGGGTCGCGATCGACGGTAAGAAGATCACACAGCCCTACGAGTTCAAGGTGATCGGCAAGCCGCAGGACCTGGAGCCGGCGCTCAACATTCCCGGTGGCGTCGTCCAGTCGCTGGAGAAGGAGCAGGCGGTCGTCAGCGTCACACGTCCGGCGAAGATCGTTGTGGATGCCTTGCGGGCTGCGAAGCAGCCTGACTACGCTCGGTCGTCATCGTCGTGATGCGGGAGGTGCCGGAGACCGGCTCACGCGGGCGAATGCCTGCGGGGGGTCGACGCACCGAAGTCGCGGTGCGTGGTGGAAACTGTCTGATGGTTACGGACGTTGTAAGTATGTCCGGGTCGGCAGGTGTTGCATTCGGAGTTCGTCCTGCCCCACGGGCGGGTCTGTTTCGGTCAAGGGGAATCGCCCGTGAAGTTGTTTGAGAAGTTGTTCGGCAAGAAGAACCGCGAGGAAAGCGGTGCGGCCAGGCACCGCGCGGGGCATGGAGACGTGGAAGGGCAGGGCGACCGGCCGCTCTTCCGCGACGAGGTCGCCGGGGCGGGTGACATTTCGGGCGCGCGTGGCGCGTCGACTGTTGACCCTGCCGGTACCGGACGCATAGGTTTCGGTGAACCATCAACCTCAAGTACGGGTGGAGGGTTTGCCCCCGACCCGTATGCCACCAATGCCTCCGCGGGGCAGCCGCGGCGCGAGGAGCCGTCCATGTCGGCCGAGCAGATTTGCAGCAGGTGCGGGCACCGCAGCGATGCGGCGAGCCGGTTCTGCTCCAACTGCGGGGCGCCGCTGCGGGCGGGTCTGACGCCGGAGCGTGCCTCGGAGACCACGTCCACCATCTCGATCTCGGGCCTGGAGGCCTACGAGGCCGAGGTGTCGGGACAGACGCACGTGTCGTCCTCGCTGTCCCCCGAGGCCCAGGCCGCGGTGGAAGCGCTGCCCCCGGGTTCCGCCCTGCTGATCGTGCGGCGCGGCCCGAACTCCGGCAGCCGGTTCCTCTTGGACGGTGAGCTGACGACGGCCGGCCGGCACCCGCAGAGCGACATCTTCCTGGACGACGTCACCGTCTCCCGGCGCCATGTCGAGTTCCGCAGGAGCCACGACGGTTTCACCGTCTCCGACGTCGGCAGCCTCAACGGCACGTACGTGAACCGTGAACCGATCGACTCCGTCTCCCTGCACAACGGCGACGAGGTGCAGATCGGCAAGTACCGGCTGGTCTTCTACGCGAGCCTGCGGGGGCACTGACCCTTCAAGGGAAGGTCCCATGCTGCGTATCCCGGCAGGCGGTGCCGCCAAGAGCGGCACCGCCACCGCCGCCTCCTCGGGCGTGCGGCTGGTGAGCATCGGCACGGTGCTCACGATGCTGCGTGACGAGTTCCCCGAAGTCACGATCTCGAAGATCCGTTTCCTGGAAGCGGAGGGGCTCGTCGAGCCCCGGCGCACACCTTCCGGATATCGCAAGTTCAGCACCGACGACGTGGAGCGCCTCGCCCACGTCCTGCGGCTCCAGCGCGACCACTACCTTCCGTTGAAGGTCATCCGCGAGCAGCTCGACGCTCTCGCGCGGGGTGAGCAGATCCGTATCCCGTCGCCCACGGCGCACGGGGAGTCCGTCGACCCCACGAGCCCCGTCGCCCTCTACGGCGAGGTGGGCCGGGAGCGGCCGACCGTGGCCCGGGTCGGCCGGGCCGAACTGATCGCCGCCGCGGAGGTCGACGAGGTCCAGCTCGTGGAGTGGGAGTCGTACGGGCTCATCGCGGAGGCGCCCGGCGGCGGTTTCGACGCCGAGGCGGTCACTGTGGCGCGTCTGGTGGCCGATCTCGGCCGATTCGGTCTGGAGCCGCGTCACCTGCGGGCGATGAAGGCCGCCGCCGACCGGGAGGCCGGTCTGGTGGAGCAGGTCGTCTCGCCGCTGCGACGGCACCGCAATCCGCAGACCAGGGCCCATGCGGAGGCCACCATGAAGGAGCTCGCGGGGCTCTCCGTACGTCTGCACGAGGCCCTCGTACAGACGGCTCTCGGGGTGCGGCTGCACTGACCCGGAGGGGTTTTCGGGCCGCCTTCGAGCGACGATCGGAGGGGCTTCGGGGCAGGCTTGGGGGAGCCCGACTACCCAAACCTGCCGGGCAGGTCCTAGGGTTGCTGTGTGAACGAGCTCGACGTTGTGGGTGTCCGGGTGGAAATGCCCTCGAACCAACCGATCGTGCTCCTGCGTGAAGTGGGAGGCGATCGGTACCTCCCCATCTGGATCGGACCAGGGGAGGCGACCGCCATTGCCTTCGCGCAGCAGGGGATGGCCCCTGCCCGGCCGCTGACGCACGACCTTTTCAAGGACGTGCTGGAGGCGATCGGCGAGGAGCTCACCCAAGTCCGGATCACGGATCTGCGGGAGGGCGTTTTCTACGCGGAGCTGGTCTTCGCCAGCGGAGTCGAGGTGAGCGCGCGGCCCTCCGACGCCATAGCGCTCGCCCTGCGGACCGGGACGCCGATCTACGGCAGCGACGGCGTGCTCGACGACGCCGGAATCGCGATCCCGGACGAGCAGGAGGACGAGGTGGAGAAGTTCCGCGAGTTCCTCGACCAGATCTCGCCAGAGGACTTCGGTACCGGCCCGCAGTGAGGCGCGGGTCGCGCCGTCCTCCCGGATATTTCAGCCCATTCGAGTAGCCTTTCCCCGCAATGGGGTACGGGAAACCACTCTCAGGGTGATTATCACTCGGCGTGCCGAGTGTGGCGATCGTTGACGCACCCCTGGTGACTGCCTACCTTCGAGATGGCAGGTCAAGGACGGAGGGTCGGCGTGAGAGTCACGGGCGACGGTATGACCGGGGGCATCCCCGCACGGAGTGACGGTGGGCCGTACCCGCTGCACGGTGGTGCGGTGAACTCCGCGCGCCGTCAGCCGGAGCCCGCGCCGGTCGGTTCGGTGGGGCCGGTGGGGTCAGTCGAGTCGGTGGGTGGCGAATCCGCACCCGAGCAGGTCGGATACCGAGGGCCGACGGCGTGTGCCGCGGCCGGCATCACGTACCGGCAGCTCGACTACTGGGCGCGGACCGGGCTGGTGGAGCCCACGGTGCGGCCGGCTTACGGGTCGGGCACGCAGCGGCTGTACAGCTTCCGGGACGTGGTCGTCCTCAAGATCGTGAAGCGCTTCCTGGACACCGGGGTGGCGCTGCAGAACATCCGCACCGCCGTGCAGCACCTGCGCGACCGGGGTTTCTCGGACCTGGAGCGGATGACGCTGATGAGCGACGGCGCCACCGTCTACGAGTGCACCTCGCCGGATCAGGTCGTGAGCCTGCTCCAGGGCGGCCAGGGAGTCTTCGGGATCGCCGTGGGCGTGGTCTGGCGCGATGTCGAGAACGCGCTGTCGCAGCTGCACGGGGAGCGCGTGGACACCGGCGAGACGGTGGTCGGGCACAACCCGGCCGATGAGCTGGCCGCCCGGAGGAACCGGGCCGTCTGAGACGGAGGGCGGGGACGGGGCGGAGGACGGGCCGTAGGACGGGCCGGGTGGTCCGTCCCGGTCCTGGTCCTGGTCCACGTTCGGGCCCGGACGGGGCCTGCGGGCGTTGTCGGCCGGGTCCTTCGGCTCGCCTGCTTCGGGTCGGGCCGATTGTCAGTGGCGTAGGGCAGCATCGGAGACGTGAGAGCCGCGCCGACCATCCTGCACTTGGACATGGACGCCTTCTACGCTTCCGTGGAGCAGGCGTCGAAGCCGAGCCTGCGCGGCAAGGCCGTCATCGTCGGCGGGCTCGGGCCGCGCGGGGTCGTCGCCACCGCCTCGTACGAGGCCAGGCGCTTCGGGGTGCATTCGGCCATGCCGATGGCCCAGGCGCGGCGGCTCTGTCCGAACGGCGCGTGCCTGATTCCGCGCTTCAGCCTGTACCGCGAGGTCAGTGACACCGTCATGGGCATGCTCCGGGAACTGTCTCCCCTCGTGGAGCCGCTGAGCCTGGACGAGGCCTTCGTGGACCTGGAGGCGGGCGGCGTCGCCTTCGACGCGGAGGCCGCGCGGGCCGTTGGCGAGCAGCTGAGGGCCGACATCGCGGCCGCGACCAGGCTGAGCGGGTCGGTGGGGCTCGCGGGATCCAAGATGCTGGCCAAGGTCGCCTCCGAGGAGGCCAAGCCGGCCGGGCTGCTGCTGATCGAGGTCGGCACGGAGAGGGCCCACCTCGCACCGATGTCGGTACGGACCCTGCCCGGGGTGGGGCCTGCCACGGGGGAGCACCTGCGGCGGGCCGGGATCACCACGGTGGGGGAGCTGGCGGAGGCCGGTGAGGACGAGCTGGTCCGGATGGTGGGGCGCTCGCACGGGGTCGGGCTGTACCGGATGGCGCTGGGCGTCGACGAGCGGCCGGTGGTCGCGGAGCGCGATGCGAAGTCCGTGTCGGTGGAGGACACCTTCGACGTGGACCTGCACGACCGGGTGCGGATCCGGAACGAGGTGCAGCGGCTCGCGGACCGGTGCGTGGAGCGGCTGCGCGGATCGGGGCACTCGGGGCGGACCATCGTGCTCAAGGTCCGGCGGTACGACTTCTCCACGCTGACCCGGTCGGAGACCCTGCGGGGGCCCACGGACAACCCCGCGGTGGTGCGGGAGGCGGCGGCGCGGCTGCTGGAGGCCGTGGACACCACGGGCGGGGTGCGGCTGCTGGGGGTGGGTGTGACGGGGCTGGCGGACTATACGCAGGAGGACCTCTTCGCCTTCGCCGACGCGATGGCCGGTGTATCCGGGGGCGGGGAGGTTGCCGGGGGTGCGGGTGCCCGTGCCGGTGCGTATCAGGCCGGGGGTGCTGTGCCGTCCGGCGGGGGCGCGGGGCGGGAGGTCGTCGGCGCTGACGGGGGTCAGGAGGTCCCGGTCCGGGTCCAGGGCCAGGCTCTGGGGGAAGGCGCGGGGCGGGGGCCCGGGCCGGATCAGGGGTGGGTTGCTGGGCAGGGGCACCAGGCTGAGGCCGCTGGGCAGGGGGAGGGCTTCGGGCAGGGGCAGGGCCAGGGCGCCCAGCAGGGCCAGGCTGCGGGGCGCGGGCACGGTGCGGTCGCCGGGTCGGGTCAGGGCGCCGGGGCGGGGCAAGACGAGAGCGTCGGGCAGGGCCTGGCCGACCAGCAGGGTGAGGCTGCCGGGCAGGGAGCCGGGCAAGGGCAGGGTGAGGTTGCCGGGTCTGGCCAGGGGGAGAGCGTCTGGCAGGGGCAGGGGCAGGGGCAGGGGCAGGGCCACGGCCAAGGTCAGGGCCAGGGCCACGGCCAGGGGCAGGGTCAGGGCCAGGGGCCTGGGCAAGGGCAAGGGCAAGGGCAGCTTGGGCAGGTTCAAGGTGCCGGCTTTGGGGGAGGGGAGAGCGTCGGGCAGGGCCAGGTAGACCAGCAGGGGCAGGGTCGTGGGGACGGAGTGGGGCCGGGTGGTGGTGAAGCCGTGCTTGAGCGGCGGTGGCCGGCCGGGAGTGATGTGCGGCATGCCCTGTATGGGCCCGGGTGGGTGCAGGGCAGCGGGGTCGGGCGGGTGACCGTACGGTTCGAGCAGCCGGGATCGGAGCCGGGCCGGGTGCGAACG
This sequence comes from Streptomyces sp. CA189, assembly GCF_056428985.1. NCBI lineage: Bacteria > Bacillati > Actinomycetota > Actinomycetes > Kitasatosporales > Streptomycetaceae > Streptomyces > Streptomyces sp. CA189. Next base: position 11,038 of record NZ_JBWJVM010000100.1, read on the forward strand.
TTTCTGGTGGACGACCCCGAGCTGGAGCCGTCCGATCCGATGCCGCTGGTCGGGGACCGGGCCGTGGGGGTGGGGGGCTCGAAGCCTCCGGAGTGAGCCTGAGCGGTGATTTCGCCGTGCAGAATGCCTGGCCGCGCCCCGGGGCTGTTCGCTGCCCGGTCCCCTGCGGGGCCGGCAGTGCTTCGCTGCGCCAGCCGCCGAGCCGCCGAGCCGCCGAGCCGCCGAGCCGCCGAGCCGCCCAGCCGCCGAGCCGCCCAGCCGCCGAGCGCCGACCGCCGAGTGTCAGCCGTCAGCTCTGGGGGTCTCGAGCGCCGGGTTGTCGGCCGTCATTCGCCGAGTGCCCGCCGCCCGCCGTCGGCCGCCTGCTTTGGAGTGCCGAGCGTCGGGCTGCAAAGTGCCCAAGTGCCCGAATGCCCGGTGTCGCCAGCCCGCTGTTTGAGTGCCGCTGCCGGCAGCCCGCGTGGTCGCTGCGCTTTGCCGGGGGCGAGTGGATCCTCCCCCTGTCGGGTGGCTGACTGCACGCAGCTCGCAGCCCCCTGCCGGGTGGCTCCCGTCCCTGCCGGGTGTTTGGAGCCTCCTGCTCTCTGCAGGGTGCTGAGTGGCTCCTGTCAAGGGCGGGTCTCCGCTCGCCGCTGTCCGGGTCTCTGTTGTCCCGGGTGCTCAGGTGGCTGCTTCCGGGGTCCGGTGGGGTGGAGGTGGGGAGGGGGTCCGCTGCCCCGGGCCGGGCGGGGTGGGGCAGCGGGGGTGGAGGGTTAGGGGGCTTCGGGGGTTTGGTGGCCGAAGTCGTGTTGGAAGTCGGTCGGGAGCGCCAGGTCCAGGCCGTAGTGGTGGTAGAGCTGCAGCTCCTGTTCGGGGGAGAGGTGGCGGCCGACGCCGAAGTCGGGGGCGTCCTTGATGAGGGAGCGTTCGAAGGGCACGCGCAGGGTGTCGCCCACCATCTCGCTGGGCTCCAGCGGGACGAAGGCGTCCCGGCTGAAGAGTCCGGTGCGTACGGCGGCCCATTCCGGGACGCCCGTGGCGTCGTCGAGGTAGACCTCGTCGACGGTGCCGATCTTGGTGCCATTGCGGTCGAACGCCTTGCGGCCGATCAGGCTGCGGGGATCGATGTCGGTCTGCACGGTACGGTCCCTCCATTGGGCGCAACTCCTCCGTAATGACTACAAAAGTGCATTTCCGGAGAGGGGGCCACTCGAGGGAGGCCCCCAGATCCTCGCTGGTAGGCTGGGCGATGGCTGTTGACCCTGTGCGGGAGAGTCCTCCGAGTGAGTGAGACGGAGGCGCCGAAGGAGCAAATCCTCCCCGGAATCTCTCAGGCATACGTACCGCACGTGGTGAGGCCACTCTGGAAAGTAGGGGCGGGTACCGGGCGCGCAGTGCCGGCACCTCTCCTCACCGACGGTGAAAGCCGGACCTCGTGGGCGATCCCCGCGCGGCCCGGTGAAGCTCTCAGGTTGTGATGACAGAGGGGGAGGCCGTCCGGGTGCCCGCGCCGTGGTGCCCCTCGCAGGTCGTACGACCAGGAGGCCTCCGTACATGACCGCCAACCGCATTTCGCTCTCCCAGCTGGAGCGAGGCATCCCCTTCGAGCAGCGCCACATCGGCCCGGATGCCGAGGCGCAGGCGAAGATGCTCGCTCAGGTGGGCTACGGCTCCCTCGACGAGCTCACCGCCGCCGCGGTGCCGGATGTGATCAAGACCACCGCCGCGCTGAACCTGCCCGAGGCGCGGACCGAGGCCGAGGTGCTCGCCGAGCTGCGTCAGCTCGCCGACCGCAACCAGGTCCTCTCGTCGATGATCGGGCTGGGTTACTACGGCACCTTCACGCCGCCGGTGATCCTGCGCAACGTCATGGAGAACCCGGCCTGGTACACGGCGTACACGCCGTACCAGCCGGAGATCTCCCAGGGCCGCCTCGAAGCCCTGCTGAACTTCCAGACCGTCGTCGCCGAGCTGACGGGCCTGCCGACCTCCGGCGCCTCCCTGCTCGACGAGGGCACCGCCGCCGCCGAGGCCATGACGCTGGCCCGCCGCGTGGGCAAGGCCAAGGGCAACATCTTCCTCATCGACGCCGACGCGCTGCCGCAGACCATCGCGGTGATCGAGACGCGTGCCGAGCCGATCGGCATCGAGGTCGTGGTCGCGGACCTGTCGGACGGGATTCCGGCCGAGATCGCCGAGCGCGGCGTCTACGGCGTGCTCCTGCAGTACCCGGGTGCTTCCGGTGCCGTGCGGGAGATCAAGCCGGTCATCGAGCAGGCACACGCGCTCGGCGCCGTCGTCGCCGTCTCCGCCGACCTGCTGGCCCTGACCCTGCTGACCTCGCCGGGCGAGCTGGGCGCCGACATCGCGGTCGGCACCACCCAGCGCTTCGGCGTCCCGATGGGCTTCGGCGGACCGCACGCCGGCTACATGGCCGTCCAGGCCAAGCACGCCCGCTCGCTGCCCGGCCGCCTCGTCGGCGTCTCCGTGGACGCGGACGGCAACAAGGCGTACCGCCTGGCGCTGCAGACCCGTGAGCAGCACATCCGCCGCGAGAAGGCCACCAGCAACATCTGCACCGCGCAGGTGCTGCTCGCCGTCATGGCCGGCATGTACGCCGTCTACCACGGCCCGGACGGGCTGCGGACGATCGCCCGCCGCACCCACCGCTACGCCGCCCTGCTCGCCGCCGGTCTGACGGCCGGCGGGGTCGAGATCGTGCACGGCGCCTACTTCGACACCATCACCGCGCGGGTCCCGGGCCGGGCCGCCGAGGTCGTGGCCGCGGCCCGCGAGGGCGGGGTCAACCTGTACCAGGTCGACGCCGACCTGGTCTCCGCCGCCTGTGACGAGACCACCCTGCGCGCCGACGTGGAGGCGGTGTGGGCGGCCTTCGGGGTCACCGCAGATCTGGAGGCGCTCGACGCCACCACGGCCGACGCGCTTCCCGAGGGGCTGCTGCGCGAGGACGCGTACCTGACCCACCCGGTCTTCCACCAGCACCGCTCCGAGACGGCGATGCTGCGCTACCTGCGCAAGCTCTCGGACAAGGACTACGCGCTGGACCGCGGCATGATCCCGCTGGGCTCCTGCACCATGAAGCTCAACGCGACCACCGAAATGGAGTCGGTCACCTGGCCCGAATTCGGCCAGTTGCACCCGTTCGCCCCGGTCGAGCAGGCCGAGGGGTACCTCACGCTCATCACCGAGCTGGAGGAACGTCTCTGCGAGGTCACCGGCTACGACAAGGTCTCCATTCAGCCGAACGCCGGCTCCCAGGGTGAGCTCGCCGGCCTGCTGGCCGTCCGCGCGTACCACCGGGCGAACGGCAACGAGCAGCGCACCGTCTGCCTCATCCCGTCCTCCGCGCACGGCACCAACGCCGCGAGCGCCGTGATGGCCGGCATGAAGGTGGTCGTCGTCAAGACCGCCGACGACGGCGAGGTGGACGCGGACGACCTGCGCGCCAAGATCGAGCAGTACCGCGAAGAGCTCGCCGTGCTGATGATCACGTACCCCTCCACGCACGGTGTGTTCGAGGAGCACGTCGCCGACATCTGTGCCCAGGTGCACGACGCCGGCGGCCAGGTCTACGTGGACGGCGCCAACCTCAACGCCCTGGTGGGCCTGGCCAAGCCGGGTCACTTCGGCGGCGACGTCTCGCACCTGAACCTGCACAAGACCTTCTGCATCCCGCACGGCGGCGGCGGCCCGGGCGTCGGCCCGGTCGGTGTCCGGGCGCACCTGGCGCCGTACCTGCCCAACCACCCGCTCCAGCCGACTGCCGGTCCGGAGACGGGCGTCGGCCCGATCTCGGCCGCGCCGTGGGGCTCGGCGGGCATCCTGCCGATCTCCTGGTCGTACGTGCGCCTGATGGGCGGCGAGGGCCTCAAGCGCGCCACGCAGGTGGCCGTGCTCGGCGCCAACTACATCGCCAAGCGCCTGGAGCCGCACTACCCGGTGCTGTACACCGGCCCGGGCAACCTGGTCGCGCACGAGTGCATCATCGACATGCGCCCCCTGTCGAAGGCGACGGGCGTGAGCATCGACGACATCGCCAAGCGCCTGATCGACTACGGGTTCCACGCGCCGACCATGTCCTTCCCGGTCGCGGGCACCCTCATGATCGAGCCGACGGAGTCCGAGGACCTCGCCGAGATCGACCGGTTCTGCGACGCGATGATCGCCATCCGCGCCGAGATCGAGCGGGTCGCGGGCGGCGAGTGGCCGGTGGACGACAACCCGCTGGCCAACTCCCCGCACACGGCGGCGGCGCTGGGTGGCGAGTGGAACCACCCGTACACCCGTGACGAGGCCGTCTTCCCGGGCGGGGTGTCGGCCGCGGAGAAGTACTGGCCGCCGGTGCGGCGCATCGACGGCGCCTTCGGCGACCGGAACCTGGTGTGCTCCTGCCCGCCGCTGGACGAGTACGACAACTGATGAAGTGGCATGACGACGTGGCGTGACGAAGTGGCATGACGAAGGGGCCGGTCCGGGAGTTCTCTCCTGGGCCGGCCCCTTTCGTTTCTGGCGTCGGCTAGGCCGCCTTCATCACCTGCGTTGCCGCGAGCGGGCGGTGCGGGGCGATGATCTGGCCATCCGGCAGCAGCTCACCGGTGTCCTCGAACAGCAGGACGCCGTTGCACAGCAGGCTCCAGCCCTGTTCCGGGTGAACGGCCACGGGGTGCGCGGCCTCCCGGTCGGCGGAGTCGGCGGACGGGCATGCTGGCTTGTGCTGGCACATGGATGCGTTCTTTCGCTGCGGTGTGGTCTGTGTGCTGCGGCTCGATGCGTTGTTCATGGCCGCCCCCCGTATCAACGACTTGGCTCGGTCAGGGTCCCCAGTCTTCCCCCACGGCACCGTGTCCGCAGGGATTTCCCGGCAGCTGTCCTCATAGATTGATGACGCATCACCCGTGCGGGCGGTTCAGGTCAACTCCCCTGTCATTTCGGATGGTTCGCTAGGGGCCCGAGTGGGCTAGGCCGAATGGGCAGTTCCGGCCACGGGCCGGGTCAGGCGGCCGGGGCGGCCATGGAAGGCGGCACCGGGGGAGCCGTCGGCGTGAGCCGATGGGTCAGTACGGGCAGCAGTTCGGACACGGGGTGCGGACGGTAGGCGGCGATGCCGGGCGGGGCGGGCGCCAGCGGAACCAGGAGGTCGGCGGCGGCCGGCAGCCCGGCGGAGGCGTCGGCGCCCACCGATCCGTGCAGCCACAGGGTCAGCATGTACAGCTCCGGTACGGAGAGCAGGCGCGGCTGGTAGCTCTTGCCGAGCGATTCGGCCTGGCGCAGCGCGCGTTCGGTGGCGGCGACGTAGGGGCCCTCGAAGAAGTGGGAGAAGGTCCACCCGTCCGCGGTCAGCCGGGTGTCGGCCGCCGCGATGTAGCGGTCCCCGCTGCGGATCAGGAACCGCCAGCCGGTCAGGCGGGTGCGCGGCGGCCTGCCGCCGGCGGTCAGGCCGGAGATGTGCAGCCGGTCCAGGACGTGGACGGGCAGCGGCAGTTCGGCGGTCATCGGCCCCTGGAGGGCGCGCAGGGCCGGGGTGTGCGCCTCGTGGACGGCGGTGGGGGAACCGAGGGCCGCGAGGACACTGCGCAGGGCGGGAGCGGGAGCCGGAGGGACGTGCAGCGGCATGGTGGGTCGCCTCTCGCTTGGGAGACCTGTGGAACGGGGCGGGTGCGGGGTGCGGACGTCGCTGTCGCATTCTGGGGTCAGAGGGGGGCTGAGGGGCAATGGCCGCGCGCCCACTCTCTGCCTCGCATGCGGAGTTTATCCGACATGTGTTCACGCAGTGTTTCGGCTAGCTGTCCCGTCTATTGCCGACAAGGCGCTTACCGGTCCCGCTGACGTGGCATTCATGCCGGGTGCGCGCAAAGTTTCCGCGCTGACCTCGGAGGTTACCGGATGAGGGCTCGGCTGAAAAGCATCGGTTATCGATAACCGGCAAGGTCTACGCTGTATTTGCGTTCGGGTGCTTGCCAGGTGAATGTGCCAAAGCACCTGTCGGCCAAACCGGCGCGCGCTCCCCGCCAGTCACGCCCCTTCCGCGTTATCGATCACGCCGCCGGGGCATCATCGACCGTAACGCGCGCCCGGGTGGCGGATCCATTGCACGCCGGCCGGGCCCAGTCGAGGAGGGACGCTCCGATGGGGGAGAAGGTCGTGGCGGGCGGATTCGACCTGTCCGATCGGCAACGGTACCGGAGGAAGCTTCACGAGTGCCTGGAGGTACTGGAGCGACTTCTGGAAGAGAAGAGGTTCGATCGCCCCAAGAACATGATGGGGCTGGAGATCGAGTTGAATCTCGCGGGTGCCGACGGGTTGCCGAGAATGGTGAATGCGCAGGTCCTCGAGCGTATTGCGAGCACCGATTTCCAGACCGAACTGGGAATGTTCAACCTGGAGGTGAACGTCCTCCCGCACCGGCTCGGCGGCCGGGTATTCGACCAGCTCGCCGAGGAACTGAGCGCGGGCCTCGGATATGCCCACCGGCAGGCACAGGAGGTCGACGCCGGGGTGGTCATGATCGGGATTCTGCCGACGATCTCCCGCACCGACCTGGTCACCGCCAACCTCTCTGCGGTGGACCGCTACTCCCTGCTCAACGAGCAGATCCTGATGATGCGGGGCGAGGACTTCACGCTCGACATCGACGGGGTCGAGCGGCTGACCTGGACCTCCGGGTCGATCGTGCCGGAGGCCGCCTGCACCTCCGTACAACTGCACCTGCAGGTGACCCCGGCCCGGTTCGCGGACGTGTGGAACGCGGCCCAGGCGGTGGCGGCCGTACAGATAGCCGTCGGCGCCAACTCGCCCTTCCTGTTCGGGCGGGAGCTGTGGCGGGAGTCGCGGCCGCCGCTCTTCCAGCAGGCCACCGACACCCGGCCGCCCGAGCTCCAGGCACAGGGGGTGCGCCCGCGCACCTGGTTCGGCGAGCGGTGGGTGGACTCGGCGTACGAGCTCTTCGCCGAGAACGTCCGCTACTTCCCGGCCCTGCTGCCGATCTGCGACGAGGAGGAGCCGCTGCGGGTGCTGGCCGAGGGCGGGGTGCCGAGCCTGCAGGAGCTGGTGCTGCACAACGGCACCGTCTACCGCTGGAACCGGCCCGTCTACGGGGTCGCCGACGGGGTGCCGCACCTGCGCGTGGAGAACCGGGTCCTGCCCGCCGGCCCGACCGTGGCCGACGTCGTCGCCAACGCGGCCTTCTACTACGGGCTGGTACGGACCCTCGCGGACGAGCAGCGCCCGGTGTGGAGCCGGCTGCCCTTCGCGGAGGCGGAGGCCAACTTCGACGCGGCCTGCCGCTACGGCATCGACGCCCGGCTGCGCTGGCCGCGCCGGGGCCGGGGCGGGGGACTGGCGAGCGTGCCCGCGGTCCGGCTGGTGCTGGAGGAGCTGCTGCCGATGGCGGCCGCCGGACTGGACGCGTGGGGCATCGAGCCCGCCGACCGGGACCACTACCTCGGCATCATCGAGGAGCGGTGCCGGCGCCGGGTCAACGGAGCCACCTGGCAGGTGGACACGTACCACCGGGCGCTCGCGGGCGGGCTGGAGCGGGACGCGGCGCTGGCCGCGACCACGCGCCGCTACAGCGAGCTGAGCCACCGGGGCGATCCCGTGCACACCTGGCCGGTGGGCCTGGGGGGTGGCGCCGTGGAGTGCGGAGAGGCGGCCGAGGACTGATTCCGGGGCCCGCCCGGTCCCGCCCGGTGATCCCCTTGCCCCGTGGAGGAGGCAGTATGGGGTGATCGGGGCGGGAGGCCCCGCGAGAGGTCGCAGCGGTGGCGGGACGGGAGACGGGCGTGCGGACGGAGCCGGAACCGGTGGTCGGGGAGCTCGAACTCGGCGAGGGCTCGAAGGCGCGCAGGATGCTGCGCTCCGAGACGCTGCTCGTGCTCGCGCTGTCCCTGGGCGCGAGCGGCGTCTCGGCGCTGATCAGCTTCATCGGCTCGCTGACCAAGCCGGGCGGGCTCAAGGACCAGGCCGCCACGCTCAACGGCTCGTACGCACCCGGGCGGCCCTGGCTGGACCTGGCCTGGCAGCTGTTCGGCATCGCGAGCGCCCTCGTCCCCGTCCTGCTCGTCGCGCACCTGCTGACCCGTGAGGGCGCGCCCGGGCTGAAGGTGCTGGGCTTCGACCGCACCCGGCCCTGGTGGGACCTGGGCCGGGGCGCGCTCGTCGCCGCCGGCATCGGCAGTGCGGGACTGGCCTTCTACCTGGGGGCGCGGGCGACCGGCTTCAACCTCACGGTGGTGCCGGAGGCACTGCCCGACGTGTGGTGGAAGTTCCCCGTGCTGATCCTCTCCGCGGTGCAGAACTCCGTGGTGGAGGAGGTCATCGTGCTGGCCTACCTGCTGCGGCGGCTCGACCAGCTCGGCTGGTCGCCGACGGCCGCCCTGATGGCCAGCTCCGTACTGCGCGGCTCGTACCACCTCTACCAGGGCATCGGCGGATTCATCGGCAACGTGGTGATGGGCGTGGTCTTCGTCCTCGCCTACCGGCGCTGGGGCCGGGTCGGCCCGCTCGTCGTCGCGCACGCACTGCTCGACATCGTGGCCTTCGGCGGGTACGCCCTGCTGGCGGGGAAGGTGGGCTGGCTGCCCACCCCGTAGGCGCACCGCGCCCCGGGATGCGGGCCGGTCCCTGGGGGTACCGCCCTCGTCCTGGGGCACCGCCCTCTTACGGCGCGCTGAGCAGCTCGCCGTCGATGACCGTGACCGCGCGCCCGATCAGCAGCGTACGGTCGCCCAGCAGCCGGACCCGGACGAGGCCGGTGCGGGCTCCGCCCTGGAGGCCGACGAGCTCCGTGCGGCCCAGCCGCCGTGCCCAGAAGGGGGCCAGGGCGGTGTGGGCGCTGCCGGTGACCGGGTCCTCGTCGATGCCGAACGCGGGGAAGAAGCCGCGCGAGGCGAAGTCGTAGCCGCGGGAGGGGTCCTCGGCCGCCGCGGTCACGATGATCCCGCGCCGGGAGTAGCCGCGCAGGGCGGCCAGGTCCGGCGTGAGCTCCCGTACGGTCCGCTCGTCGGCCAGCTCCACCACCAGGTCGCCGATGTGATCCGAGGTGTCGTGGACCGACTTGGCCGGTGCGCCGAGGGCGCGCTCCACGGCGGGGTCCGGCTCGACCTCGGTCAGGGAGGAGGTCGGGAAGTCCATGACCAGGGTCCCGTCCCCGGCGGCCGTGACCTCCAGGATTCCGCAGCGTGCGGCGAAGCGGACCGTCCCTGTGGTGAGGCCGCCGGCGGCCAGGACGTGGGCGGTGGCCAGGGTCGCGTGGCCGCACATGTCGACCTCGGCGGCCGGGGTGAACCAGCGCAGCGCCCAGTCCGCCTCGCCGCCGGGCGGGAGCGGATGGGCGAAGGCGGTCTCGGAGAGGTTGACCTCGGCGGCGACCTGCTGGAGCCAGGCGTCCGGGGGGAACCCGCCTTCGAGGAGCAGGACGCCGGCGGGGTTGCCGCCGAAGGGGCGGTCGGTGAAGGCGTCGACGATTCGGATGCGCATGTGATCGACCGTAGAGACGCGGCGGAGTCGGCCGCAAAGGCCAATTCGGGATGACTGGACTGCTCTCGGCCGCTGGTCGTGCGGTGGTCCGCGATGTTCGCTGGAAGAGTTTCCGATATATCGTTGACGCATCGCGATGGGTCAACGATAGTAGAGACATCGCATCAGCGACATCGAAATCACCGAATGAGGAAAGGAGCGCAGTCATGCGTTCACACGGACAGCACGGACACGACCACGGACATGAGCACGGACGGGGTCACGGCCACTGCGGGCCGGACCGTCGGGAGGAGTTCCAGCGGCGGCGCGCCGCCTTCGGGCCGTTCGGGCCGCCCTTCGGCGGCGGGCCCTTCGGTGGGCGCGGCGGACGCGGCGGACCGCGCGGCCGGGCCCGGCGGGGTGATGTGCGCGCCTCCATCCTGGCGCTGCTCACCGACCGGCCGATGCACGGCTACGAGATGATCCAGGAGATCGGCGAGCGCAGCGGCGGGGCGTGGAAGCCCAGCCCGGGGTCGGTCTACCCGACCCTGCAGCTCCTGGAGGACGAGGGCCTCATCACCAGCGAGAGCGAGGGCGGCAAGAAGCTGTTCACGCTCACCGACGCCGGCCGCACCGAGGCCGAGTCCGGCCCGGACGCCCCCTGGGCGGAGGCCGGCCGCGGCTTCGACTTCGAGGCGATGAACGAGGTCCGGACGGCCGGTTTCGGCCTGATGGAGGCGTACGGCCAGGTCTTCAAGACCGGCACCCCCGCGCAGCGGGAGAAGGCCCTCGCCGTCGTCAACGACGCCCGCAAGAAGCTCTACCTGATCCTGGCCGACGAGCACTGAGTGCGGGTCGGCGGGACCTCCCGCACACGCCGGCGCGCCCCGCGAGAAACCCTCGCGGGGCGCGCCGTCGTGTGTGAGCGTGCGTGCGTACGGACCTGCTCGGCCGGGAGCGCTGCTCAGGCGACCAGGCCGGAGAGCTTGCGGAGCGACTCGTTCAGGGCGGCGGTGGCCGAGTCCTTGAGCTTGCCCGCCATGAGGGAGACCGCGGCGCCGGTGAACTCGCCGTCGATGCGGACCGTCGTGGCCTCGCCGTCCGGGACCAGGGTGTAGCGGGTCAGGACCGCCACGCCCATCGGGCCCTTGCCGGTGATCGCGAAGACGCGCTCGTCCTCCAGCTCCGAGACCGTCCACAGGACCTCGGCCGGGAAGCCCATCATCTTCATGTTCTCGGCGAAGGTGGAGCCCACCGCGAGGGTCTCCGGGCCGCCCTTCGGGAAGTTGGTGTGGGTCATGCTCCACTGGCCGTAAGCCTCCCAGTCGGTCAGCTGGGACCAGAGCTTCGCGGCGGACGCCTCGATGCGTGATTCCGCGGTGACTTCAGCCATGCGACCACCCCTTCTCGTCAGGTACGTGCGGCGGAAGGTAGTCCCGGCGGACGCAACATTCAAGACTGACGACCTGTCAGATATCGGGGATCGGGGTGGGTGGGGGCCCGGCCGGTGTCGGGTCGGTCTCGGGAGCGTCTCAACAGGTGTCACGGTGTCTTCGCTCCTGACCGGCCCTGCCATGATGTCCGAATGCAAGCGTCAGGGAGACATGCCGGACTGGGCCTCGCCCTCGTTTCGGCGATCGCGTTCGGTGGTTCGGGTGTGGCGGCGAAGCCGCTGATCGAGGCGGGTCTGGACCCGCTCCACATGGTCTGGCTCAGGGTGGCCGGGGCGGCGCTCGTGCTGTCCCCGCTGGCCTGGCGCCATCGCGATCTCGTACGCCGCAAACCCCTGCTGCTCGCGGGCTTCGGAATCGTCGCCGTGGCCGGTGTCCAGGCCTTCTACTTCGCCTCGCTGTCCCGGATCCCGGTCGGTGTGGCCCTGCTGCTGGAGTACCTCGGCCCGGCGCTGCTGCTCGGCTGGATCCGCTTCGTGCAGCGCAGGCCCGTGACCCGGGCCGCCGCGGCCGGCGCCGCCGTGGCCGTCGTGGGCCTCGCCTGCGTGGTGCAGATCTGGGCCGGGCTGAGCCTCGACCCGCTCGGCGTCCTGCTCGGCCTCGCGGCGGCCTGCTGCCAGGCCTTCTACTTCGTCTTCGCCGACCAGGGCAGCGACGGGGACGACGTGCCGGACCCGATGGGCATGATCGCGTACGGCATGATCGTCGGCACCCTCGTGATGACCGTGATCGCCCGGCCCTGGCAGATCGACTGGCAGGTGCTGGGCGGGGACGCGGCGCTCGGGGACCTGATGGTGCCCGCGCCGGTGCTGCTCGGCTGGGTGGTGCTGATCGCCACCGTGTTCGCGTACCTGACCGGCGTGGTCTCCGTGCGCAAGCTGTCGCCGCAGGTCGCGGGCGTGGTGGCCTGCCTGGAAGCGGTCGTGGCGACCGTGCTGGCCTGGGTGCTCCTCGGCGAGCACCTCGCGACCTGGCAGATCGTCGGCGGTGCGCTGGTGCTGGGCGGGGCCTTCATCGCGCAGACCTCCCGGGGGCAGGCCGCGCCCGGGGTCGCGGAGCCGGTGGCCGCTCTGGACCGCGATCCGAGCAAGGTCTAGGATCTCGATCATGCTGTCGACCGTGCTTCCGCCGCCCGCCGCCTAGCGCGGGCGGCTGCCACCACGTAGAAGAACCCGCCCCGGGCCGTGTCCCGGGCGGATTCGCGCTGCCCGCGAAGCGATGACCTGCACCTTTCATCCTTCACGCACGCGCGGAGACCTCTCGTGTCGATCCAGCCGGTCCAGTCGGACCACACGCCCGCCACCGGGCGCAGCCTGCTCTTCCTCGTCATCGCCGGAACCGCCTGGGGCACGGCGGGGGCGGCGGCCTCCCTGCTCTTCCTAGCCAGTGACCTCGGCCCGCTCGCCCTGTCGTTCTGGCGGTGCGCGGGCGGGCTGGCGGTGCTGCTCGCCGTACTCGCCGTACGCCGCCGCCCGCGGGGCGGCAGCGTACGGCGCAGTGCCGTCAGGGCGGGCGCCGTCCGGGAGAGGGCCTCGGTGGGGTCGCTGATCGGGACCGGGCTGCTGTTCACCCTCTTCCAGTCCGCGTACTTCGCCGCCGTGCGCGAGACCGGCCTCGCCGTGGGCACCGTGGTCACCCTCGGATCCGGGCCCGTGCTCATCGCGCTCGGGGCCCGGTACTGGATGGGGGAGCGGCTCGGCCGGGGCGGGACCGTCGCGGTCGGCGGGGCGCTGGCCGGGCTGGCCGTACTCGTCCTCGGCAGCGGTGGCGGCGAGGTGCGGCCGCTCGGCGTCGGCTGGGCGCTGCTGTCGGCCGCCGGCTACGGGGCCATGACCCTGCGGGCCAGGCTGCTCGGGCGGCGCGGGACCGGCGGGGACCCGCTGGTCACCACCGTCTGGTCGGTCGGGGTGGGCACGGTGTGCCTGCTGCCCTTCGCCCTGGTGGAGGGGCTGATGCCGCACACCGCGGAGCCCGTCCGGGTGCTCTGGCTGCTCGCCTACATGGCCACCGTGCCGACCGCGCTGGCCTACGCGCTCTACTTCAGCGGGGCCGCCGCGGTGCGGGCCGCCACGGTGTCCGTGATCATGCTGATCGAGCCCGTCGGCGCCGCGGCGATCGCCGTCCTGGTGCTCGGGGAGCGGCTGACCGGGCCGGTGGCGCTGGGCACCGTACTCCTGCTGTCGGCGGTGGGCGCGCTGATCGCCGCCGAGTCGCGGCGGCCGGCGGACGAGCGGGATGCGGACACGCGGGAGGGCGGGCCGGAGGTCCGGCCCGCCCCTGCCGCCGAGGCGGCCGTCAGAGCGCGGTGATGTAGTCCGGGACGGCGATCCCCGCGGCGAGGTCGGCGGCCGGGACCGGGGTCCCGTACGCCGGCGCGACCGGGACCACGCCCGCCCAGAACGGCAGCGCGAGGTCCTCGGGGTCGTCGCTCGGGCCGCCGTCGCGGACCTTGGCGGACACCTCGTTCAGGTCCAGGCGGATCACGGCGGTGGCCGCGAGCTCCTTGGCGCTGGCCGGCCGGGAATCGGACGAGCGGCCCGGGACGACGTGGTCGACGAGGGCGTCGAGCGCGATCCGGCGCTCCTCCGGGTCGGTCACCTGGTAGGCGGTGCCGTGGACGACCACCGAGCGGTAGTTGAGCGAGTGGTGGAAGGCGGACCGGGCCAGGACCAGGCCGTCGAGGTGGGTCACGGTGAGGCAGACCGGCAGCCCCGGGTCGGCCTTGCCGGCCGCGAGGAGCGGGCCCGAGCCGGTGGACCCGTGCACGTAGAGGGTCTGGCCGACCCGGCCGAAGAGGGTCGGCAGGACCACCGGCGCGCCGTCGCGGACGAAGCCGAGGTGGCAGAGGTAGGCCGCGTCGAGTATCGAGTGCACCGTCTCGTGGTCGTAGTGCGCACGGTCGCGGTACCGGCTGGGGACGGTACGTTCGGTGGGCGCGTACCCGGTGGCCGACGCGGCTGAGGTCGTGGCCGTGGTCGCGGCCGCTGCCGTCGACGTCTCCGTGGTGGTCTCGGGGGCAGGCGTGACGCTCATCGTGCGGACTCCGTTGTATTAGTGCATACTTGGCTTTGTGCTAGGAGAGTATCTGATCATCGGGCGGCGCGCATCGGAAATCGCCGCGAGTGTGGAAGCGGGCGTCGCCTCCGGCGCGCTCGCGCCGGGAGCGCTGTTGCCGCCGATGCGGGAGCTCGCCGGAGTGCTGGGGGTGAACCCCAATACCGTGGCCGCGGCGTACCGCACGCTGCGCGAGCGCGGGGTCATCGAGACCGACGGGCGGCGCGGCAGCCGGGTGCGGGCCCGCCCGGCGACCGCGCCGCGCGACCAGCTGCGGATGACCGTCCCGGCGGGGGTCCGCGGTATCGCCTCCGGCAACCCGGACGTTCGGCTGCTGCCCGCGCTGGACGCCGCGCTGGCGGGCGCGGCGCGCCGGTACGCCGCGGAGCCGACGCTCTACGGCCACGACCCGGTGGTTCCGGAGCTGGCGCGGCTCGCCCGGGCCGCCTTCGACGCGGACGGGGTGCCGGCCGGGGAGGTGGCGGTCACCTCGGGCGCGCTGGACGGCATCGAACGGGTGCTGGCCGCGCACTTGCGGCCTGGGGACGCGGTGGCGGTCGAAGACCCGGGGTGGGGGAGCGTGCTCGACCTCGTCCCGGCGCTGGGGCTACGGGTGGTGCCGGTGGCCGTGGACGACGACGGACCGCTGCCCGGCTCGGTGGAACGGGCGCTGGCGCAGGGGGTGCGGGCGCTGCTCGTGACGGCCCGGGCGCAGAACCCGACCGGGGCGGTGGTGAGCGCGGAGCGGGCCGCGGAGCTGCGGGCGGTGCTCGCCGGGTACCCGGAGGTGCTGGTCATCGACGACGACCACGGACACGGCATCGTGGACCTGCCGCTGAACGTGCTGGGCGGGGTGACCCGGCACTGGGTGCTGATCCGCTCCACCGCGAAGGCGTACGCGCCGGACCTGCGGCTCGCCGTTCTGACCGGGGACGGGGTCACGCTCGACCGGGTCCGGGGGCGGCAGCGGCTGGGCCCGGGCTGGGTGAGCAGGCTGCTGCAGTACACGGCGGTGGAGCTGTGGAAGGCCGGGGCGGTCGACCCCGTGGCGGTCGCGCGGTCGTACGGGGAGCGCCGGGACGGGCTGGTCGCGGCGCTGGCCCGGCGCGGGGTGCGCGCGCACGGGCGGAGCGGGATGAACGTGTGGGTGCCCGTCGCCGAGGAGACGGCGGTCGTCACGCGACTGCTGGGCGCGGGCTGGGCGGTCGCTCCGGGGGCCCGGTTCCGGATGGAGTCCGGGCCGGCGGTGCGGATGACCATGTCGACGCTGTCCCTGGCGGACGTACCGGTGCTGGCGGAGGCGGTGGCCGCGGCGGTCCGCCCGGCGTCCGGGGGGCGGCTCGACTGACGGCGGGGGCGCGGTGCCGGTGGGCGTCGGCTTGATCCGGCAGGCCGCGCGCTCGGTCGGCTTCGTGCCCAGATGAGGATGGCGGCGAGGTGGAGTGCTGCCTGGCGATCTGGTCGGACGGCTGCGGGATGCCCCCGCGGATCCCGCGTCGTCGCAGGTGGGACCGGATGGCACGGGAGGAGTGGGCCCGGTCCGCGAGCACGGCCAACGGCCGGGTTCGGGGCCTGCCGGGCCCGCTTCGTGGCGCGCGGATGCGGGCCATGACCGCTTCGAAGGCGGGTGCGTCGCCGGCCCATCTGATCAGCCGTTTGTGGGCGGTGTGGAACGGGCCGAGCTCGTCGGGCAGGTCCCGCCACCCGGCTGCTCCCGCGGGGCAGTCGGGCCCTGGTCAGATCGTGACCGGGCCGTGGGCGGTGGCGAACTCGACCGAGACCAGGCCAGGCTCCTCATCCTCGACCCAGGTGACGTCGATCTGGTCGAGGGGGTGGTCGGCCGGTTCGCCGAGGAATTCGGCGATGGAGGCGGCGTCGCCGGCGATGGAGACCCCGTGGATGGTGGTGGAGGTGCGCGGGTCGGCGCTCGGGCGCTCCTCGATGGGGACCGACCACTGAAGGAAGTAGGGCAGTTGCGGTTCCTCCAGCAGTTCCAGCAGGCCGATCTGCTTCCACCTCAGGTCGAACCCGTCGGGGCGGACACGGTGGCCCTCGGCCGAGGTGCGGCCGAGGCGGGCCTCGACCGGGGCGATGTCGTCGACGGAGACCACCCAACCGAGCCAGCCGCCGCCCTCGGCGGCGCGGCGCGCGACCGCCTGGCCGAAGGGTGCGCGGTCGGCGGCGGGGTGGTCGAGTGTGGTGACGACCTCGACGTAGGTGCCGCCGCTCAGCGGGAGAATGAAATTGCGGGTGCCGAATCGCGGGTGCACGCCCCCGTCGACGAACCCGGCCCCGAGGGCCGATCCGATCCACTGGACGGTCGAGACGAAGCTGTCGCGGGCCACCGCATAGGACACGTGATCAAGTCGCACCGCGCCATCATCACCCGACAACCCGCACAAATCCCTACGCCACGCCCGCCGCCCCCGGCCGCGACCTGGTCGCCGTGGATTCGGCCGTGGAGCGGATCGATCCAAGAGGCAGGCTCTAGTAGGGCTTTGTTACGTGCTGTCGTAGGGCTGCCATGGGGTGGGTTGTCGGCAGGTTGGGCATGTGCCGGTCCAGGTGGCGATGAGGTGTTGGAGGAGGTCCAGGGCCTGGTAGAGGGTCAGGC
>NZ_JBWJVM010000101.1:0-27327 GCF_056428985.1 Streptomyces sp. CA189
AGCAGAGGGCGCCTAAATCATGCAGTCCAGGCCGACACCCCACCCCGCCCCCGGCACCGGCCCACCCCCGCAGCCATGCAGACGCCGACCACACCCCAGCCCCGCCGGCGTTTGAGGCGCAGGGGTCCGGGGACTGGTCCCCGGCAACGGCGCCGCACGCTAGGCGTACAACCGCTCCAGCACCACCGCGATACCGTCCGCCTCGTTCGAGAGCGTGACCTCGTCCGCGACAGCGAGGAGCTCCCGGTGCGCGCCCGCCATCGCGACCCCGTACGCGGCCCAAGCGAACATCGGGATGTCGTTCGGCATGTCACCGAAGGCGATCGTCGACGACCCGGTGACGTCCATGAGCGCCGCCGCCACCGCCAGCCCGCTCGCCTTGTCGATGCCCGGGGGCTGCAGCTCCACCGTGTGCTCCCCCGCCATGGTGACGTTGACCAGGTCCCCGACCACCCCCCGGGCAATCTCCGTCAGTTCGTCGTCCGACAGCCGCGGATGCTGCAGGAGCACCTTGTTGATCGGGGACGCCCACAAATCCGACCGCCGGGCCACCGCCACCACCGGCAGGTGCGGGTGCCACATCCGGTAGCCCGGCCCCATCAGCATCTCCGCGTCGACGCCCTCCTGGTTGACGGCCGCCCAGACCTCCCCGACCTCCGCCTCGATCTTCCCGAGGGCGACTTCCGCCAGCTCCCGGTCCAGCGGCACGGAGTGCAGCATCCGCCCGGCCGCAGCGTCGTAGACCTGTGCTCCCTGCCCGCACACCGCGAGCCCCGTGTAGCCGAGGCCGTCCAGGACGTGGCGGACCTGCGGGACGGGGCGGCCTGTCACGATGATGTGCCGGGCGCCGGCCGCGCGGGCAGCGGCGAGGGCCGCGTGGGAGCGGGCCGAGACGGTGTCTCCGGCGCGCAGCAGAGTCCCGTCCAGGTCGGTGGCCACGAGTGCATAGGGGAGGGCGGAAGTCACGCGTCCAAGGATACGGACCTCCTCGGACAAATCTTACAAATAGTGCCCGAATCCGGCCTCCCGCACGCCCCACCAGCCCCTTAACCTGTCAAGCAGCTCCCGGGACACCCCCGGGCCGCGTCGAAAGCGAGGCAGCACCCCATGCCCCAGCAGAGCCCCCTCGATGTGCCCGAGGGCGACCCGTTCGGGCCGCACAACCTCCCCTACGGCGTGTTCTCCACCCCCGCCTCCGGAGACCAGCGGCGGCGCATCGGTGTCCGCATCGGCGGGTACGTGCTCGACGCCGGCGCGGCCGCGGCCGCGCTCGGGTCCCCGTACGCCGGACTGCTCGGGCAGCCCTCGCTCAATCCGCTGCTCGCCGCGGGCCGTACCGCCTGGAAGGACGTGCGCCGCGCGCTGACCGCCTGGGTCACCGACCCCGGCCACCGGCCCTCCGTGGAGCCGCATTTGCTGCCGCTGGAAGACGTGACGCTGCACCTCCCGTACGAGGTCGCCGACTACGTCGACTTCTACGCGAGCGAGCACCACGCGACGAACGTCGGCAAGATCTTCCGGCCGGACGGGGACGCACTGACCCCCAACTGGAAGCACCTGCCCATCGGTTACCACGGCCGAGCCGGCACCATCGTCGTCTCCGGCACGGACGTCGTACGACCCTCCGGCCAGCGCAAGGCCCCCGCCGACCCCGCGCCCGTCTTCGGGCCCTCCGTGAAGCTCGACATCGAGGCCGAGGTCGGCTTCGTCGTCGGCACGCCCTCGGAGCAGGGCCGTCCGGTGGCCCTCGGCGACTTCGAGGAGCACGTCTTCGGACTGTTCCTGCTCAACGACTGGTCCGCGCGCGACATCCAGGCCTGGGAGTACGTGCCGCTCGGCCCCTTCCTCGGCAAGTCCTTCGCCACCTCCGTTTCCGCCTGGGTCACCCCGCTGGAGGCCCTGGACGCGGCCCGGGTCGCCCCGCCGGCCCGCGACTTCCCGCTCCTGCCCTACCTCGACGACTCCGCCGCCGACCGCCCCGGCGGCTTCGACCTGCGCATCACCGTGTCGATCAACGGGCAGGAGGTGGCCACGCCGCCGTTCGCGTCGATGTACTGGACCGCCGCCCAGCAGCTCGCGCACATGACCGTCAACGGCGCCTCGCTGCGCACCGGCGACGTGTACGGCTCGGGCACCGTCAGCGGCCCGGAGACCGGCCAGCGCGGCTCGCTGCTGGAGCTCACCTGGAACGGCCGCGACGCCATCGAGCTCGCCGACGGCAAGCGCACCTTCCTGGAGGACGGGGACACCGTCACCCTCACCGCGTGGGCGCCCGGCGCCGACGGCACCCGGGTGGGCCTCGGCGAGGTCGCCGGCCGCATCGTGGGCGCCGCCGCCCGCTAGCCCGCTAGTGCTGTGACCGGTTCCGGGTGGGGGACGGTGGGGGGACGCCTCGCCTCCCCCACCCGGCCGCACGGGTACACCCGCCCGGGCGACATGATCACCCGGACGCCCTCCGGCCGTGGCAGGCCCCGGGCCGCGCGGTGATGCTGCTGGCATGGCCCCTCGTACCGCCCGGTTCAGCCCCGTGCTCCTCGCGGCCACCGCCGCGCTCACTCTGGCCGCCGCCCCGGCCGCCCCGGCCCCGGCCGCCAGCGTCCAACTGGCCCAGGCCTACCGGGCCTCGGCCAAGTACCACCTGCACCAGACCGCTGTCGCCGCCGGGTACGTCCCCGACAAGTACTGCGTCGTGAACCCGTCGGGCGGCGCCGGCGCCCTCGGCTACCCGCACTTCAACCACGCCTACGACGGCTCCGTCGACCCGCAGAAGCCCACCGCCCTGCTCTACGAGGGCGACGGCGCGGGCCGCTGGCGCCTCGCGGGCCTTGAATGGATGGTCGTGGACCGGGACGGCCGGGAGGACACCGACGACGACCGCCCCTCCCTGTTCGGGGAACCCTTCCGCGGCCCGCTGCCCGCCCGCTACAAGGGGCAGAAGGTCCACTATTCACTGCATCTGTGGCTGTGGAAGAACAACCCCGCCGGACGGTTCGAGCCCTTCAACCCGTCGGTCGTCTGCCGCCCCGGCACCACCAGACCCCGCCCGGTCGCACCCGCCACCACCCCTTAGGGGTACGGGACCCCCGTTCGGAGGCCCGCCGCGTGCGAGGCTCCCGCCTCCCCGGGATGGTGGACGAAACGTCCCCGCCTCACCAGGAGTTCCGATGCCCGCACGCAGCCTGAAGACCGTCCTCGCCTGCGCGGCCGCCGTGTCGCTCGGCCTGGCCGCCGTGGCTCCGGCCCACGGGGTCGAGGGGCCCGCGCCCGACCCGACCAACGCGCGGGCCATGCGGGACATGGCGACGGCAATCGCGGTGACGGCCAAGTACGCGGACGAGCGGGAGGCCCTCAAGGACGGGTACGTACCGCACGGCACGGAGTGCATGACCAACCCGTTCGGGGTGGGCTCCATGGGCTACCACTACGTCAAGGAAGCCAACTGGGGTTCGACGGACCCGAGCAAGCCGGCCGCAGTGCTCTACAGCACCGAGAAGGACAAGAACGGCCGTCGCAAGCTCCAGGCCGTGGAGTGGATGTCCACCGACCGGGACCAGGACCTGAAGACCACGGACGACCGGCCGAGCATGTTCGGCCTGCCCTTCGACGGGCCGATGCCGGGTCACTGGGCGGGCATGCCCAAGCACTACGACCTCCACCTGTGGGCGTACGAGAAGAACCCGGCCGGCCGCTTCCACAACTGGAACCCCGCCCTGACCTGCCCCGCCAAGCCCGGCACCCCGACGAAGCCCACCGACGCACACGACCACGGCCACTAGATCGTCCACCTCGCCACAGAGGGCTGAGCGCGTTCAATTTGCTAGTGACAACGCCCCCCCGATCAGGGATCATGGCCAGTCTCTGTGGATTCTCATGCGCCTGATGCCCTTGGGGGGGATGGGCCGTTCCGCGCGTCATGCAGTGCCGCACCGAACCGAGATCCGCACAGCCCCTTTTCTGAAGGAATACTGCTGGTGCGTCCTACTCGTACGGGGGTCCTGCTCACCGCGGGCCTCGTCACCGCCCTCGGCATCCCGGCGGTTTCCGCCGCGGCTGCCCCGGCGGACCTGTTCGTGAACAACGGCGCGAACTCCAACTGCTCCGACACCCTCCCCGGTGCCGGTACGCAGACCACCCCGTTCTGCAACGTCCTGTCGGCGGCCAAGGCCGCCGAAGCCGGCCAGACCGTACGGATCGCGCCGGGCTCCTACGCCGGGGCCGTCACGGTGGCCCGCTCCGGAGAACCGGGCAAGCCGATCACCTTCACCACCGCGTCCGGGACTTCCGGCAGCTCCGCGAAGGCGGTGCTGCTCGACCCGTTGACCGTCGACGGTGCCTCCCACGTGGTGTTCCGTGGGATCACTGCGGCGCGTGGCACCAAGGTCGAGCGTTCCAGCGACATCGTCGTCGAAGCATCCGACCTCCCGGGCGGGGTCGTGATCGGTGCGGGAAGCTCGGACGTACGGGTCAGCCAGAGCTCCATGGCCTCCGTGCGGATCGGACCCGGCGCCCAGCGCACGGTCCTCAACCGCAGTACCGTCCGCGGCACCGGTTCCGGGCCCCTGGTCGACGTCGTGGACGCCCCCGGCACCGCCCTCGCGAACAACAACGTCAGCACCTACTGCGGCCCCGGCATCTCGATCAGCGGCGGTTCCACCGGATCCTCGGTGTTCAACAACGCCGTCAACACAACGAGCCCCGAGTCCCCCTGCACGGCAGCTGCCGGACCGCGCCACGGTCTCCTGGTGGCGCAGAGCGCCGCGTCCGGCACCCGCGCCGACTACAACCTCCTCGTGAACCAGCCGGCCATCACGGCGGCTCCTTACCACTGGGCGGGCACCGACTACCCGACCCCCGCGGCGTTCACGACGGCCACCGGCCAGGGTGCGCACGACCTCGTGAACCCGGCGGACGTCAAGACCGCTCTCATCGACTCCGCCGATGCGACGGCGCCGGGCGCACTGGCCTCCCCGGACATGAAGGGCTTCGGCTCGATCGACAACCCCCTCGTGGCCAACACCGGCAAGGACGGCGGGTTCCTCGACCGCGGCGCCAACGAGAGTCACGACCGCCTGAGCAGTGCCGCCATGTCGATCACCAACGCCTGGGCGCCGGTGGGGACCAAGGTGGAGGTGAGTGCCTGGGCGACCACCGACTGGCCCTCCGGCATGTCGTACAGCGTGGACTTCGGTGACGGGAGCACCCCTGTCGTCACCACCCCGAAGGGCGGGGAACTCGCGGCCGTCGCCTCGCACGTCTACAGCTCTCCGTGCGCCTGCGTGGTCAAGGTGACCGCCACCAACGGCGCCGGGAAGAAGGTCTTCACGGAGCGGACGGTCAAGGTGACCGCCGACGGCCCGCTGACGACGGCCTTCACCGCCACGCAGGTCCTGCCGGTCTCGGACAGTCCGAGCGAGCGCGTCTCTCCGCTGACCGTCCAGGTCGACCCGTCGGCCACGGTGTCGCCGTGGCCGGTGAGGCGCCTCGCCGTGGACTTCGGTGACGGCACCACCGAGAGCGGCTCCGACCTGTCCAAGGTCACGCACACCTACCGGTCACCCGGTACCTACACGGTGACCGTCACCGCGGAATCCAGGACCAAGTCCATCTCCAAGCGCACGGTCAAGGTCGACTACGCCCCCTCCGGCTACGTCCCCGTCGGGCCGTACCGGATCGGCGACAGCCGTGACGACACCCCGTCCATGCCGGGCGGCGCACCCTTCTCGATGCAGGTGCCCAGGGGGCTCGACCGGCCCGAGTTCCCGATCTCCGGCGGGGTGAGCGCGGTCGTCCTCAACGTGACCGTCACCGGCGCCTCGGAGGACACCCACCTCACCGTCTGGCCCGCGGACCAGCCCCGCCCCGCGACCTCGAACGTCAACGTCCGCGCCGGCGCCACCACGTCCAACACCGTCACGGTCCCCGTCGGCGGCGGCTTGGACACGGTCATGGCGCAGCTCAACTCCGGCGCGGCGTCGATCATCGTGGACTTCGTGGGCTACTACCAGCCCAACATCGGGCAGCGCTTCTCCCCGCTCGCCCCGACCCGGGTCCTGGACACCCGTACGACCGGCGGCGCGCTGGGCGGCGGCAAGACCCGCACGGTCAAGGTGGCCGGCGTCAACGGCGTCCCGGCCGACGCCAAGGCCGTGGCGCTCAACCTGACCGGTACGGGCGCGAAGGAGCAGGCGCACGTCATCGCCTACCCTGACCCGGCCAAGCGCCCCACCACCTCGAACCTGAACGTGGAGCCGGGCAAGGACAAGTCCAACCAGGCCATCGTCCCGGTCGGCCCGAACGGCACCATCACCCTCTTCACCAACTCCGGCTCCACCCACCTGGTCCTGGACGCGGTCGGCTACTACGGCAAGGACGGCACGACCCTCTTCACCCCGGCCGTCCCCAAGCGCCTCGCCGACACCCGCACCACCGGCAAGGTCGCCCCGGGCGCCACCACCACCGTCCCCGGCCTCCCGGCGAACGCCGTGGGCGCGGCCCTGAACGTCACCGCGACCGACTCGACCGGACCCGGCTTCCTGACCGCGTACGCCTTCGGCGCCACCCGGCCCGGTGCCAGCAGCCTCAACACGCTGCCCGGCGTCACGGTCCCGAACCACGTCATGACCCCCGTCGGGACCGGCGGCAAGGTCAGCATCTTCAACAGCCACGGCGGCTCCAACCACGTGATCACCGACCTCCTCGGCTACTTCACCAACCCGTAGCACCACCCGGTACGGTCAGGTCAGCGCACGAACGTGCTCGCGCTGCCCGCCAGGTCCAGGAAGTACTGCGGGGCCACGCCCAGCACCACCGTGACCGCCACGCCCACCGCGATCGTCGTCATCGTCAGCGGGGACGGGACGGCGACCGTGGGGCCGTCCGCCTTCGGCTCGCTGAAGAACATCAGGACGATCACCCGGATGTAGAAGAACGCGGCGATCGCGGACGAGATGACACCGACCACGACCAGCGCTCCCGCGCCGCTCTCCGCCGCCGCCTTGAACACGGCGAACTTGCCGGAGAAGCCGGAGGTCAGCGGGATGCCCGCGAAGGCGAGCAGGAAGACCGCGAAGACCGCCGCGGTGAGGGGTGAACGACGGCCGAGCCCCGCCCACTTGGACAGGTGCGTGGCCTCGCCGCCCGCGTCGCGCACCAGCGTGACCACCGCGAAGGCGCCGATCGTCACGAAGGAGTACGCGCCCAGGTAGAAGAGGACGGACTTGACGCCCTCCGCCGAGGTGGCGATCACACCGGCCAGGATGAAGCCGGCGTGCGCGATCGAGGAGTAGGCGAGGAGCCGCTTGACGTCGGTCTGGGTCACCGCGATGACCGCACCGGCGAGCATCGTGACGATCGCGACGGCCCACATCACCGGCCGCCAGTCCCAGCGCAGGCCGGGCAGCACCACGTACAGCAGCCGCAGGAGGGCGCCGAAGGCGGCCACCTTCGTCGCCGCCGCCATGAAGCCGGTGACCGGGGTGGGGGCGCCCTGGTAGACGTCCGGGGTCCACATGTGGAAGGGGACCGCGCCGACCTTGAAGAGCAGGCCCATCAGGATCAGCGCGCCGCCGATCAGCAGCAGCGCGTCGTTGCCCATGGTGGCGGCGAGCGCCGGGTCGATGTTCGCCACGGTGCCGTCGACGACCTCCGCGATCGCCGCGTAGGAGACCGAGCCCGCGTACCCGTAGACGAGCGCGATGCCGAAGAGGAGGAAGGCGGAGGAGAAGGCGCCGAGCAGGAAGTACTTGACGGCCGCCTCCTGCGACATCAGCCGCTGGCGGCGGGCGACGGCGCAGAGCAGGTACAGCGGGAGGGAGAAGACCTCCAGGGCCACGAACAGCGTCAGCAGGTCGTTGGCCGCGGGGAAGATCAGCATTCCGGCGATCGCGAACAGTGCGAGCGGGAAGACCTCGGTGGTGGTGAAGCCCGCCTTGACGGCTTCCTTCTCGCTCTCGCTGCCCGGTACGGACGCCGCCTGCGCGGCGAAGGAGTCCACCCGGTTGCCGTGGGCGGCCGGGTCCAGGCGCCGCTCGGCGAAGGTGAAGATCACCACGACCGAGGCCAGGATGATGGTGCCCTGCAGGAACAGCGCCGGGCCGTCCACGGCGATGGCGCCCATGGCCGCGATGTGCGCCTTGGAGCTGCCGTACCCGCCGGCGGCGAGCCCGACGACCGCCGCGAAGGCCGAGGCCAGCGCGGCGACGGCGAGGAACACCTGCGTGTAGTAACGGGCCTTGCGCGGTACGAAGGCCTCGACGAGGACTCCGATGATCGCCGCGCCCAGCACGATGAGCGTGGGCGACAGCTGGGCGTACTCGATCTGCGGGGCCGGGATCTTGTCGATCGGCGCCGCGGCCGCCAGGTTCGGCAGCAGGTTCTGGGCAGCAGCAGTCAGGGTGCTCACTTAGCCCCCTCCCCGTTCTTGGCCTCTACGCCCACCTCGGGCTTCGGGTCCGTCTGCTTGACGTCCGACATGGTGTGCTTCACCGCCGGGTTGACGATGTCGGTCAGGACCTTCGGGTAGACGCCCAGTCCGATCAGCAGCGCGATCAGCGGGGCGACCACCAGGACCTCCCGCAGGCGCAGGTCCGGCATGGTGCGGACCTCCTCCTTGACCGGGCCGGTCATGGTGCGCTGGTAGAGGACCAGCGTGTAGAGCGCCGCCAGCACGATGCCGAAGGTGGCGATGATGCCGACGACCGGGTACCGGGCGAACGTGCCGACCAGGACCAGGAACTCGCTGACGAACGGGGCGAGGCCGGGCAGCGACAGGGTCGCGAGACCGCCGATCAGGAAGGTGCCGGCCAGCACCGGGGCCACCTTCTGCACGCCGCCGTAGTCGGCGATGAGCCGGGAGCCGCGCCGCGAGATCAGGAAGCCGGCGACCAGCATGAGCGCCGCCGTCGAGAGCCCGTGGTTGACCATGTACAGCGTCGCGCCCGACTGGCCCTGGGAGGTCATCGCGAAGATGCCCAGGATGATGAAGCCGAAGTGCGAGATGGAGGCGTACGCCACCAGCCGCTTGATGTCCCGCTGCCCGCAGGCGACCAGCGCGCCGTAGACGATGCTGATCAGGGCCAGGACCAGGATCACCGGCGTGGCCCACTTGCTGGCTTCGGGGAAGAGCCCGAGGCAGAAGCGGAGCATCGCGAAGGTGCCGACCTTGTCGACGACCGCGGTGATCAGGACGGCGACCGGGGCCGTGGCCTCGCCCATCGCGTTGGGCAGCCAGGTGTGCAGCGGCCAGAGCGGGGCCTTCACCGCGAAGGCGAAGAAGAAGCCGAGGAACAGCCACCGCTCGGTGTTGGTCGCCATGTCGAGCGTGCCCGCGGCGCGGGCGGCGGCGATCTCCTGGAGCGAGAAGTTCCCGGCGACCACGTACAGCCCGATGACGGCGGCCAGCATGATCAGGCCGCCGACCAGGTTGTAGAGGAGGAACTTGACCGCCGCGTACGAGCGCTGCGCGGCCGCGTTCTCGTCCGACCCGGAGTGTGCCCGGTCCCCGAAGCCGCCGATGAGGAAGTACATCGGGATGAGCATGGCTTCGAAGAAGATGTAGAAGAGGAAGACGTCGGTGGCCTCGAAGGAGATGATCACCATCGCCTCGACCAGCAGGATCAGGGCGAAGAAGCCCTGGGTCGGCCGCCAGCGCGACGAAGAGGTCTCCAGCGGGTCGGCGTCGTGCCAGCCGGCCGCGATCACGAAGGGGATCAGCAGCGCGGTGAGTGCGATCAGCACCACCCCGATGCCGTCGACGCCCAGTTCGTAGCGGACGCCGAAGTCGGCGATCCAGGAACGCGATTCGGTGAGCTGGTAGCGGTCGCCACCGGGCTCGAAGCGGACCGCGACGAGCACGGCCAGGGCCAGGGTCGCCAGCGAGAAGAACAGGGCGAGCCATTTGGCGGCGGTCCGTCGGGCGGCCGGGACGGCCGCCGTCAGGATCGCACCGACCGCGGGGACCGCGGCCGTCACCGTCAGAAGCGGGAAATTCATCTCACACCGCCCTCATCAGCAGGGTCGCGGCGATCAGGATCGCCGTGCCCCCGAACATCGAGACCGCGTAGCTGCGGGCGTAGCCGTTCTGCAGCTTGCGCAGCCGGCCCGACAGCCCGCCGACTCCGGCGGCCGTCCCGTTGACCACGCCGTCGACCAGGCTGTGGTCGACGTAGACGAGGGAGCGGGTCAGGTGCTCCCCGCCGCGGACCAGGACCACGTGGTTGAAGTCGTCCTGGTAGAGGTCCCGTCGGGCCGCCCGGGTGACGAGCGAGCCGCGCGGGGCGGTGACCGGGACGGGCTTCCTACCGTACATCACCCAGGCGAGGGCGACGCCGATGACGAGGACCACCATGGTGGCCAGCGTCACCGTCAGCGCGCTGATCGGCGGGTGTCCGTGCTGGTGTCCGGTGACGGGCTCCAGCCAGTGCAGGAAGCGGTCGCCGATCCCGAAGAACCCGCCCGCGAAGACCGAGCCGAAGGCCAGGACGATCATCGGGATGGTCATGGACTTCGGGGACTCGTGCGGGTGCGGCCACGCCGCGTCAGCGGCATGATCCAGCACAGCGCCGGGGTGCGCCTCGACGCCGGGCTCCACGCCGGGCGTCGTCGCCGGGTCGGGCGCCGGCTGCCAGCGCTTCTCGCCGAAGAAGGTGAGGATCATGACCCGGGTCATGTAGAAGGCGGTGATCGCCGCTCCGAGGAGGGTCACCCCGCCGAGGATCCAGCCCTGGGTGCCGCCCTTCGCGAAGGCGGCCTCGATGATCATGTCCTTCGAGAAGAACCCCGACAGGCCCGGGAAACCGATGATGGCGAGGTAGCCCAGCCCGAAGGTCACGAAAGTCACCGGCATGTACTTCCGCAGGCCGCCGTACTTGCGCATGTCGACCTCGTCGTTCATCCCGTGCATCACGGAACCGGCGCCGAGGAAGAGCCCCGCCTTGAAGAACCCGTGCGTGACCAGGTGCATGATCGCGAACACGTAGCCGATGGGGCCGAGGCCGGCCGCCAGGAACATGTAGCCGATCTGCGACATCGTCGACCCTGCGAGGGCCTTCTTGATGTCGTCCTTGGCGCAACCGACGATCGCACCGAAGAGGAGCGTGACGGCGCCGACCACGACGACCGCGGTCTGCGCGTCCGGCGCCCCGTTGAAGATGGCTCCCGAGCGGACGATCAGGTACACGCCGGCGGTGACCATGGTCGCCGCGTGGATGAGGGCCGAGACCGGGGTCGGGCCCTCCATCGCGTCGCCGAGCCAGGACTGCAGCGGCACCTGGGCCGACTTGCCGCAGGCGCCGAGCAGCAGCATCAGGGCGATCGCCGTCAGCTTGCCCTCGCCGGCCTCGGACACCGAGCCGAGCACGGGGCCGAAGGCGAAGGTTCCGAAGGTGGTGAACATCAGCATGATGGCGATCGAAAGGCCCATGTCGCCGACCCGGTTGACCAGGAAGGCCTTCTTCGCGGCGGTGGCCGCGCTGGGCTTGTGCTGCCAGAAGCCGATGAGGAGGTACGAGGCGAGGCCCACGCCCTCCCAGCCGACGTACAGCAGGAGGTAGTTGTCGGCGATGACCAGGAGCAGCATCGCGGCGACGAAGAGGTTGAGGTAGCCGAAGAAGCGGCGGCGGCGCTCGTCGTGCTCCATGTACCCGATGGAGTACACGTGGATGAGCGTGCCCACCCCGGAGATCAGCAGGACGAAGGTCATCGACAGCTGGTCGAGCTGGAAGCCGATGTCGGCCTGGAAGCCCTCCACCGGGATCCAGCTGAACAGCCGCTGGTGGAAGGTCCGGTCATCGGCGCCCTTGCCGAGCA
This sequence comes from Streptomyces sp. CA189, assembly GCF_056428985.1. Lineage (NCBI taxonomy): Bacteria > Bacillati > Actinomycetota > Actinomycetes > Kitasatosporales > Streptomycetaceae > Streptomyces > Streptomyces sp. CA189. Next base: position 11,806 of record NZ_JBWJVM010000101.1, read on the forward strand.
TGTCGGCGAAGAGGGCGAGGCCGATGCCGAAGGAGACGGCGGCGAGCAGGGTGCCGATCCAGTGGCCGGTCTTGTCGAGACGGCGGCCGCCGCAGAGCAGCACCACCGCTCCGAGCAGGGGCGCTGCTACCAGCAGCGCGATCATGTTCTCCACAGCGACCCCTTACAGCTTCATCAGGCTGGCGTCGTCGACCGAGGCCGAGTGGCGGGTACGGAACAGCGACACGATGATCGCGAGACCCACCACGACCTCGGCGGCGGCGACGACCATCGTGAAGAACGCGATGATCTGGCCGTCGAGGTTGCCGTGCATCCGGGAGAAGGTGACGAAGGCGAGGTTGCAGGCGTTGAGCATGAGCTCGACGCACATGAACAGCACGATCGCGTTCTTCCGGATCAGGACTCCGGCCGCTCCGATGGTGAACAGCAGCGCGGACAGGTACAGGTAGTTGACCGGGTTCACTTCGAGGCCTCCTCACGGCCGAGCCGCTCGGACGACCGCTGCTCCAGGGCCTTCAGGTCGTCCAGGGCCTTGCCGGAGACGTCCCTGATCTGGCCGCGGGCGCGCAGCGTCTGGTTGACGGTGAGCTCGGAGGGGGTGCCGTCCGGCAGCAGGCCCGCGACGTCCACGGCGTTGTGCCGGGCGTAGACGCCGGGTGCGGGCAGCGGCGGGAGCTGTACGCCCTCGCGTACGCGGCGCTCGGCGAGCTCGCGCTGGGTGGCGGGCCGCTCGGTGCGCTCGCGGTGGGTGAGCACCATCGCGCCGACGGCCGCCGTGATCAGCAGGGCGCCGGTGAGCTCGAAGGCGAACACGTACTTGGTGAAGATCAGCGTGGCCAGGCCCTCGACGTGCCCGCCGGAGTTGATCCGGCCGAGTCCGTTGAAGTGGGTGAGCTTGGCGTTGCCGATGCCCGCGATGAGCAGGATGCCGAAGCCGAGTCCGCACAGGGCGGCGAGCCAGCGCTGCCCCTTGATGGTCTCGGTCAGCGAGTCCGCGGCGGTGACGCCGACGAGCATGACGATGAAGAGGAAGAGCATCATGATCGCGCCGGTGTAGACGACGACCTGGACGATGCCGAGGAAGTACGCCCCGTTGGCGAGGTAGAAGACCGCCAGGATGATCATCGTCCCGGCCAGGCTCAGGGCGCTGTGCATGGCCTTCTTCATCAGGATCGTGGCCAGCGCGCCGATGACGGCGACCGTGCCGAGGACCCAGAACTGGACCGCCTCACCGGAGGAGGTGAGGGAGGCTGCGGCGATGGCGCTCATGCCCCCACCCCCTCTGCGTCCCCGGCGGGCACCTCGCCCTTGGAGACGGCGCGCTGCCGGACCGTGCCGGGAGCCGCCCCGGTGACCAGTCCGCGGTAGTAGTCCGTGTCCTCGGCGCCCGGGAAGATCGAGTGCGGGGCCTCGACCATGCCCTCGGTGAGCCCGGAGAGCAGCTGCTCCTTGGTGTAGATGAGCGCTTCGCGGCTGGAGTCGGCCAGTTCGAACTCGTTCGTCATGGTCAGCGCCCTGGTCGGGCACGCCTCGACGCACAGCCCGCACAGGATGCAGCGGGCGTAGTTGATCTGGTAGACCGCGCCGTACCGCTCACCCGGGGAGTAGCGCTCCTCCTCGGTGTTGTCCGCGCCCTCGACGTAGATCGCGTCGGCGGGACAGGCCCAGGCGCACAGTTCGCACCCGATGCACTTCTCCAGACCGTCCGGGTGGCGGTTGAGCTGGTGCCGCCCGTGGAAGCGGGGTGCGGTGGTCTTTTCCTGCTCCGGGTACTGCTCGGTGAGGCGCTTCTTGAACATGGCCTTGAAGGTCACGCCGAAGCCGGCCACCGGGTTCTGCCACTTCTCGCCCTGCTCGGCGTCAGACTTGTCAGACATTCTCAGCACCCTCCTCTCGGTCACTGTCAGTATTCGCCGCGCCACTGACAATGAGCTCCCGCTCACTGCGGGGCCGCCTGCGCGGTACGGGTGCCAGGTGCTGGCCGGGCTTGGGCGGTACGGGGAACCCGCCCGCCAGGGGGTCGAAGGGTTCGGCGGCCGCGGCCAGTTCGGCGTCCGCGAGGGCCGTCTTCTCCTTCTTGTCGCGGAACAGGTCCGCGACGAAGGACAGCAGCAGGAGCGCGATGACCCCGCCGCCGACGTAGAGCACGATCTCCTGGAAGTCGTAGTTCTCGTTGCGCAGCGCCCGGACGGTGGCGACCAGCATCAGCCACACCACGGAGACCGGGATCAGCACCTTCCAGCCGAGCTTCATCAGCTGGTCGTAGCGCACGCGTGGGAGCGTGCCGCGGAGCCAGATGAAGAAGAACAGCAGCAGCTGGACCTTGAGGACGAACCAGAGCATCGGCCACCAGCCGTGGTTCGCGCCCTCCCAGTACGTGGAGATCGGCGCCGGGGCCCGCCAGCCGCCCAGGAAGAGGGTGACCGAGACCGCGGAGACGGTGACCATGTTGACGTACTCGGCGAGCATGAACAGCGCGAACTTGATCGAGGAGTACTCGGTGTTGAAGCCGCCGACCAGGTCGCCCTCGGACTCCGGCATGTCGAAGGGGGCGCGGTTCGTCTCGCCGACCATCGTGATGACGTAGATGATGAAGGAGACCGGCAGCAGGATGATGTACCAGCGGTCCGCCTGGGCTTCGACGATCGCCGAGGTCGACATCGACCCGGAGTAGAGGAAGACCGAGGCGAAGGCCGCGCCCATCGCGATCTCGTACGAGATCATCTGCGCGCAGGAGCGCAGGCCGCCCAGGAGCGGGTACGTGGAGCCGGAGGACCAGCCGGCGAGGACGATGCCGTAGATGCCGACCGAGGCCACCGCGAGGATGTAGAGCATCGCGATGGGCAGGTCGGTCAGCTGCATCGTGGTGCGCTGGCCGAAGATGGAGACCTCGTTGCCCGAGGGGCCGAAGGGGATCACCGCGATGGCCATGAAGGCCGGGATCGCCGCGATGATCGGGGCCAGGACGTAGACGACCTTGTCGGCCCGCTTGACGATCAGGTCTTCCTTCAGCATCAGCTTCACGCCGTCGGCGAGCGACTGGAGCATGCCCCAGGGGCCGTGCCGGTTGGGGCCGATGCGCAGCTGCATCCAGGCGACGACCTTGCGCTCCCACACGATGGAGAAGAGCACGGTCACCATCAGGAAGGCGAAGCAGAACACCGCCTTGAGGACGACGAGCCACCAGACGTCCCTGCCGAACAGGGAGAGGTCTTCGGCGGCGATCTGAACGGTGTTCACGCGCCCACCTCCGCAGGGGAGTCGCTGGTGTCGGCGGGGGTGGCCGGGCCGATGCGGACCAGGGCCCCCGGGCGGGCTCCGGTGTCGGCGAGGACCCCGGAGCCGGTGGAGTTCATCGGGAGCCAGACCACCCGGTCGGGCATCTCGGTGACGCGCAGCGGCAGTTCCACGGAGCCGGCGGGGCCGGTCACCGCGAGGACGTCGCCGTTCTTGACGCCGGTCTCGGCGGCCGTGGCGGCCGACAGGCGGGCGCTGGCCTCGTGCCGGGTGCCGGCCAGGGCCTCGTCGCCGTCCTGCAGGAGGCCCTGGTCGAGGAGGAGCCGGTGGCCGGCGAGGACGGCCTCGCCCGCGCCGGGACGGGGCAGCAGCTCCCTGTCTCCGGACTGTCCGGCGGCGCGCTCCCCGGCCCACGGGCCGAGCCGGTCGATCTCCCGCCGTACGGCGTGTACGTCGGCCAGCGCGATCGGCCGGTCGGCCGCGTCGGCCAGCATGTGCAGCACGCGGGAGTCGGCGGGGGCGAGGCGGCGGGTCATCTGCTCGGGCTTGAGCGCGGCCTCGAACGGCCGGACCCTGCCCTCCCAGTTGATGAACGCGCCGGGCTTCTCGGCGACGGCCGCGACGGGGAAGACCACGTCCGCGTGGTCGGTGACCTCGCTGGGCCGCAGTTCCAGGGAGACCACGAAGGCCTCCTGGAGCGCGGCCCTGGCGCGGGCCGGGTCTGGCAGGTCGGCGAGCTCGACGCCCGCGACCAGCAGGGCGGAGAGCTCCCGGGTGGCGGCGGCCTCGACGATCTGGCCGGTGTCGCGGCCGTAGCGGTGCGGCAGCTCGTCCAGGCCCCAGGCGGCGGCGACCTCGTCGCGGGCCCGCGGGTCGGTGGCGGGACGGGCGCCCGGCAGCAGGGACGGCAGCGCGCCCGCTTCGACGGCGGCCCGCTCTCCGGCCCGGCGCGGGATCCACACCAGCGTGGCGCCGGTGGCGGCGGAGGCCCGTACGGCCGCGGTCAGCGCGCCGGGCACGCCCGCGAGGCGCTCCCCGACGACGATGACCGCGCCGGGCAGGCGCAGCGCTTCGGCGGCGGCGTGGCCGCCGTCCTCCAGGCCGGTCTGCGAGGTCAGCGCGTTCAGCCACTCGGGCTCGGTGCCGGGGGCGGCGGCCAGCAGGGTGCCGCCCGCCTTCTCCAGGCCGCGGGTGGCGAACGGGGCGAGGGCGAAGGTCCGCTGCTTGTGCTTGCGGTGGGCCTTGCGCAGCCGCAGGAAGACCCCGGGGGCCTCCTCCTCGGCCTCGATGCCGACGAGGAGCACGGCCGGGGCCGCCTCCAGCGAGGCGTTGGTGACGCCGTGCCCGTCGAGGTCCTTGCCGGTGCCGGCGACGGAGGCGGCCAGGAAGTCGGCCTCCTCCGCGCTGTGCACGCGGGCCCGGAAGTCGATGTCGTTGGTGTCGAGCACGACCCGGGCGAACTTCGCGTACGCGTAGGCGTCCTCGACGGTGAGCCGGCCGCCGGTCAGCACTCCGGCCCGGCCGCGCGCGGCGGCGAGCCCGTTGGCCGCGGCCTCCAGGGCCTCGGGCCAGCTCGCCGGGGCCAGGACCCCGTCGGTGCCGCGCACCAGCGGGGTGGTGAGCCGGTCGGGGCGCTGCGCGTAGCGGAACCCGAAGCGGCCCTTGTCGCAGATCCACTCCTCGTTGACCTCGGGGTCATCCGCGGCCATCCGGCGCAGCACCTTGCCGCGGCGGTGGTCGGTGCGGGTCGCGCAGCCGCCCGCGCAGTGCTCGCACACGCTCGGGGAGGAGACGAGGTCGAAGGGGCGGGAGCGGAAGCGGTAGGCGGCCGAGGTGAGGGCGCCGACCGGGCAGATCTGGATGGTGTTGCCGGAGAAGTACGACTCGAAGGGGTCGTCCTCGCTGGTGCCGACCTGCTGGAGCGCGCCGCGTTCCAGGAGCTCGATCATCGGGTCGCCGGCGATCTCGTTGGAGAAGCGGGTGCAGCGCGCGCAGAGCACGCACCGCTCGCGGTCCAGCAGCACCTGCGTGGAGATCGGGACCGGCTTCTCGTAGGTGCGCTTCCTGCCCTCGAAGCGCGATTCGGCGTTGCCGTGGGACATCGCCTGGTTCTGCAGCGGGCACTCGCCGCCCTTGTCGCAGACCGGGCAGTCCAGAGGGTGGTTGATGAGCAGCAGCTCCATCACCCCGCGCTGGGCCTTCTCGGCGACCGGGGAGGTGAGCTGCGTCTTGACGACCATGCCGTCGGTGCAGGTGATGGTGCAGGAGGCCATCGGCTTGCGCTGGCCCTCGACCTCGACGATGCACTGGCGGCAGGCGCCGACCGGGGAGAGGAGGGGGTGGTCGCAGAACCGGGGGATCTCGATGCCGAGCTGTTCGGCGGCCCGGATGACCAGGGTCCCCTTGGGCACCGACAGTTCGATGCCGTCGATGGTCAGGGAGATGTGGTCCACCGGCGGGACCGCCGCTTCCCCGCCGCCGGAGGTGCTGTGGCCCGCGGCGGAGCCGCTAGACGGTTGCAGTACGGTCATGCGGTCACCTCCGTGTCGGCCCAGAGGGTCGACTTCTTGGGGTCGAAGGGGCAGCCCTTGCCCGTGATGTGCTGCTCGTACTCCGCGCGGAAGTACTTGAGCGAGGAGAAGATGGGGCTGGCGGCGCCGTCGCCGAGGGCGCAGAACGACTTGCCGTTGATGTTGTCGGCGATGTCGTTGAGCTTGTCGAGGTCGGACATGACGCCCTCGCCCGCTTCGATGTCGCGGAGCAACTGGACCAGCCAGTACGTGCCTTCGCGGCAGGGCGTGCACTTGCCGCAGGACTCGTGGGCGTAGAACTCGGTCCAGCGGGTCACCGCCCGCACCACGCAGGTCGTCTCGTCGAAGCACTGCAGGGCCTTGGTGCCGAGCATGGAGCCGGCCGCGCCGACGCCCTCGTAGTCCAGCGGGACGTCGAGGTGCTCCTCGGTGAACATCGGGGTGGAGGAGCCGCCCGGGGTCCAGAACTTCAGCCGGTGCCCGGGGCGCATGCCGCCGCTCATGTCGAGGAGCTGGCGCAGGGTGATTCCGAGCGGGGCCTCGTACTGGCCGGGGCCGACGACGTGCCCGGAGAGCGAGTACAGGGTGAAGCCGGGGGACTTCTCGGTCCCCATCGACTTGAACCAGTCCTTGCCCTTGTTCAGGATCGCGGGAACCGAGGCGATGGACTCCACGTTGTTCACCACGGTGGGGCAGGCGTAGAGCCCCTCGACCGCAGGGAAGGGCGGGCGCAGCCGAGGCTGGCCGCGGCGGCCTTCGAGGGAGTCCAGGAGGGCCGTTTCCTCGCCGCAGATGTACGCGCCCGCTCCCGCGTGCACGGTGATGTCGAGCTTCAGCCCGCTCCCGAGGACGTTCTCGCCGAGGTAGCCGGCCTCGTACGCCTCGCGCACCGCCTCGTGCAGGCGCCGCAGGACCGGCACGGTCTCGCCGCGCAGGTAGATGAAGGCGTGCTCCGAGCGGATCGCGTAGCAGGCGATGATCATTCCCTCGATGAGGGAGTGCGGGTTGGCGAAGAGGAGGGGGATGTCCTTGCAGGTTCCCGGTTCCGACTCGTCCGCGTTCACGACGAGGTAGTGCGGCTTCCCGTCGCCCTGCGGGATGAACTGCCACTTCATGCCGGTGGGGAAGCCCGCGCCGCCGCGGCCGCGCAGGCCCGAGTCCTTCACGTAGGCGATGAGGTCGTCGGGGGTCATGGCGAGCGCCTTGCGCAGGCCCTCGTACCCCTCGTGCCGCCGGTAGGTCTCCAGCGTCCACGACTGCGGCTCGTCCCAGAACGCCGACAGGACGGGCGCGAGGAGCTTCTCCGGACTCGTACCGTTCTTACTCAGTTCGGTCGACACGGTCATCACTCCCCTCCCTCGATGGTGGCCTCGCCGCGCGGGTGCACGATCGGGGTGTGCGGGGATTCGCCGCGCGCGATGCGCAGGCCGATCAGGGACGCGTGACCCGCGCCGCCGCTCGCCTCGACCGCGCCTTCGCGCTCGTCCGGGAATCCCGCCAGGATCCGCGCGGTCTCCTTGTACGTGCACAGCGGCGCGCCCCGGGTCGGCTCGACGGTGCGGCCGGCCAGCAGGTCGTCCACCATGGCCTTGGCGGACTCGGGGGTCTGGTTGTCGAAGAACTCCCAGTTGACCATCACCACGGGGGCGTAGTCGCAGGCCGCGTTGCACTCGATGTGTTCGAGGGTGACCTTGCCGTCGGGGGTGGTCTCGTTGTTGCCGACCCCGAGGTGCTCCTTGAGCTCCTCGAAGATGGCGTCTCCGCCCATGACCGCGCACAGGGTGTTCGTGCACACGCCGACCTGGTAGTCCCCGGAGGGCTTGCGCCGGTACATCGTGTAGAAGGTCGCCACGGCCGTGACCTCGGCTGTGGTCAGGCCCAGCACCTCGGCGCAGAACCGGATGCCGGTGCGCGAGACGTAGCCCTCCTCCGACTGGATGAGGTGGAGCAGCGGCAGCAGCGCGGAGCGGCTGTCGGGGTAGCGGGCGATGACCTCCTTCGCGTCCGCTTCGAGCCGGGCGCGCACGTCGGCCGGGAAGTCGGGTGCCGGAAGCCGGGGCATGCCCAGGCTCACCCCTGATGCGGGCTGATTGGCTGTCATCGGTCGACGCCTCCCATCACGGGGTCGATGGAGGCGACGGCCACGATGACGTCGGCGACCTGGCCGCCCTCGCACATCGCCGCCATGGCCTGCAGGTTGGTGAAGGACGGGTCGCGGAAGTGGACCCGGTAGGGGCGGGTGCCGCCGTCGGAGACGACGTGCACGCCGAGCTCGCCCTTGGGCGACTCCACGGCCGCGTAGGCCTGGCCGGCCGGTACCCGGAAGCCCTCGGTCACCAGCTTGAAGTGGTGGATGAGGGACTCCATGGAGGTGCCCATGATCTGCTTGATGTGGTCGAGCGAGTTGCCGAGGCCGTCGGGGCCCATGGCGAGCTGCGCCGGCCAGGCGATCTTCTTGTCGGCGACCATGACCGGGCCCGGCTCCAGCCGGTCCAGGCACTGCTCGACGATCCGCAGGGACTGGCGCATCTCCTCCAGGCGGATCAGGAACCGCCCGTAGGAGTCGCAGGACTCGGTGGTCGGCACGTCGAACTCGTAGTTCTCGTAGCCGCAGTACGGGTCCGTCTTGCGCAGGTCGTGCGGGAGGCCGGCGGAGCGCAGGATGGGGCCGGTGGCGCCGAGCGCCATGCAGCCGGTGAGGTCGAGGTAGCCGACGTCCTGCATGCGGGCCTTGAAGATGGGGTTGCCGGTGGCGAGCTTGTCGTACTCCGGCAGGTTCTTCTTCATGGTCTTCACGCACTCGCGGAGCTGGTCCACGGCGCCCGGGGGCAGGTCCTGGGCGAGGCCGCCGGGGCGGATGAACGCGTGGTTCATGCGCAGGCCGGTGATCAGCTCGAACACGTCGAGGATCAGCTCGCGGTCGCGGAACCCGTAGATCATGATCGTGGTCGCGCCCAGCTCCATGCCTCCGGTGGCGATGCACACCAGGTGGGAGGAGAGCCGGTTGAGCTCCATCAGCAGGACGCGGACGGCGGTGGCGCGGTCCGGGATCTGATCGGTGATGCCGAGCAGCTTCTCGACGCCCAGGCAGTACGCCGTCTCGTTGAAGAACGGCGTCAGGTAGTCCATGCGCGTGACGAAGGTGGTGCCCTGCGTCCAGTTCCGGTACTCGAGGTTCTTCTCGATGCCGGTGTGGAGGTAGCCGATGCCGCAGCGGGCCTCGGTGACCGTCTCGCCGTCGATCTCCAGGATCAGCCGGAGCACCCCGTGGGTGGAGGGGTGCTGGGGGCCCATGTTGACGACGATCCGCTCGTCGTCGGCGCGGGCCGCCGACTGGACGACTTCGTCCCAGTCGCCGCCGGTGACGGTGTAGACGGCGCCCTCGGTCGTCTCGCGGGCCGAAGAGTGGTTTGACGTGCTCATCAGCTGTACGACCTCCGCTGGTCGGGAGCCGGGATCTGGGCGCCCTTGTACTCGATGGCGATGCCGCCGAGCGGGTAGTCCTTGCGCTGCGGGAAGCCCTGCCAGTCGTCCGGCATCATGATCCGGGTGAGGGCCGGGTGCCCGTCGAAGATCAGGCCGAAGAAGTCGTACGTCTCGCGCTCGTGCCAGTCGTTCGTCGGGTAGACGGAGACGATCGAGGGGACGTGCGGGTCCGCGTCCGGAGCCGTCACCTCAAGCCGCACGATCCGGCCGTGGGTGAGCGAGCGCAGGTGGTAGACGGCGTGCAGCTCGCGGCCCTTGTCGTCGAGGAAGTGCACTCCGCTGACCCCGGTGCAGAGCTCGAAGCGCAGCGCCGGGTCGTCGCGCAGGGTCCTGGCGACGAGGAGGAGGTGCTCGCGCGCGATGTGGAGGGTCAGCTCCCCGCGGTCGACGACGACCTTCTCGATCGCGTTCTCGGGGAGCAGGTCCTGCTCCTCCAGCGCCCCTTCGAGCTCGTCGACGACCTCGTCGAAGTACGAACCGTACGGGCGGGCGCTCGCGCCGGGCATCGCCACGGTGCGCACGAGGCCGCCGTAGCCGCTGGTGTCACCGCCGCCCGAGGCGCCGAACATGCCCTTGCGGACGCCGATCACCTCGGGGCCGGCCGCGCCGCGGGGCGCGGGCACGTTGTCGCCGTCGCCGGCAGGGGGGCCGTTCTGCACGGCCGGGTCGTCGCTCACCGCAGGAGCCCCTTCATCTCAATGGTGGGGAGGGCCTTGAGGGCCGCCTCCTCCGCCTCGCGGGCCGCCTCTTCCCGGTTCACGCCGAGCTTCGATCCCTGGATCTTCTGGTGGAGCTTGAGGATCGCGTCGATCAGCATCTCGGGGCGGGGCGGGCAGCCGGGCAGGTAGATGTCCACGGGGACGATGTGGTCGACGCCCTGGACGATCGCGTAGTTGTTGAACATTCCGCCCGAAGACGCACAAACACCCATAGAGATGACCCACTTGGGAGCGGGCATCTGGTCGTACACCTGCCGCAGCACCGGCGCCATCTTCTGGCTGACCCGGCCCGCCACGATCATCAGGTCGGCCTGGCGCGGGGATCCGCGGAAGACCTCCATGCCGAAGCGGGCCAGGTCGTACCGGCCCGCTCCGGTGGTCATCATCTCGATGGCGCAGCAGGCCAGGCCGAAGGTGGCCGGGAAGACGGACGCCTTGCGCACCCATCCCGCGGCCTGTTCGACGGTGGTCAGCAGAAAGCCGCTCGGCAGCTTCTCTTCCAGTCCCATGGAAAATTCAGCCCCTCAGTCCCATTCCAGGCCGCCGCGGCGCCATACGTAGGCGTAGGCGACGAAGACGGTGAGCACGAAGAGGAGCATCTCGACGAGCCCGAAGATCCCCAGCGAGTCGAAGGTGACCGCCCAGGGGTAGAGGAAGACAACCTCGATGTCGAAGACGATGAAGAGCATCGCCGTCAGGTAGTACTTGATGGGGAAGCGGCCGCCGCCGGCCGGCATGGGAGTGGGCTCGATGCCGCACTCGTACGCTTCAAGTTTTGCCCGGTTGTACCGCTTTGGACCGATCAGCGTGGCCATGACCACGGAGAAGATCGCAAACCCTGCGCCGAGGGCGCCGAGCACGAGGATGGGCGCGTACGCATTCACGCTCCTCGCTCCTTCCAGTCGTCCTTGACCGTTGGACCGCTGTGCCGGCGCCGCGCGCCCTGCCTCGCACGTCTCGCATGTGAGGCAGTTCACAAGCCGGACTGGTGCGCATCTTATGCCCGCCCATCTGTGATCTGCGACACGGGTTACAACAACGAGTTTGTGATCTCCACCACCTGACGAACGATCATGAAGCCCAATGAGTAGTGATCTTCATACGTGAAGCATCCACATGATCACCAAAGGTGACATCCACACCCGTCGTTGCAGGTGGAAGGCCTGTCGCACTATCAAACCGTGGCCCCTGCATGCAAATTGGCGAGGTGGTGCGCGTGATGATAAAGGGATCGGCGTCCCCCGGCCGGGGGACCTCGTGCGTACGGGAGTGGACGCGTGCATGCGTTCACGAAGTCGGGGCAGTAGCGCTCCGAGGGTCACGGGGAGGCGACCCCCCGACCCGCCCCCGAACCACCCTCGACCCGCCCTCGGGCCGCCGCCGGCCGACCCCCAGCCCGCCCTCGACCCGCCGCCGACCCGACGGCGACTTCACGGTTCGGTCACAGGAGGGCCACAGGGTCCGCATCGCGTGACGCTTCTGTGACCTGCGCCACTCGGAATTCGCGGTACCGAAAGGGGGCTTGGCCATCAGTGCGGGCGGATGGTAGGCCCAGGATCAATTCGGACTTATTGCGGAAACCCCATGATCACAGCCTTGTGAGTGACTGTCCGATTCGCCCGTTACGGCGTCAATAAGAGTTCCGACGCGCCCGGTTAGCCCGGTTCGCGCGCAACTGTGGCGCAGACCACGTTTCTTGAAGGGAACCGGGGAGCCCTGATAGCGGTTGTACCCATGTCCCTCACCGCTCACATACCCAGCCACCGGAAGCCCCGCCGCAGCGCCTCGAAGCTCGCGGTCCGCGCCGGAGTTGCCGGTGGCGTCCTCAGCACCCTGGCCATGGCCGGCACGGCGAGCGCCACCCCCTCCGCCGAGCCCGCGCACGAGACCACGCTCGAAATGCCGGTCCTCAACCTGGACCTGAGCGCCGAGGTGTCCTCGTCCGTGGCCAAGGCCGCGGAGAACACCCGCGCCGCGGCCGTCGACGGCGAGCTCAACGCCCTGGAGGAGACGGCCCGCACGGGTGCCGCCGCCGAGGCGAAGCAGCTCAAGGCCGACGCCCAGCAGAAGGCCGACGCCGAGACGAAGGCGAAGGAGGAGGCGGACCGCAAGGCCGAGGCCGAGCGCGCCAGCCGCAGCACGGCCCGCACGCCGATCCAGAGCGCCTCCGGATCCTCCTCGTCGAACGGCACCCCTTCCACGGGGTCCTCCTCGCAGGGCAAGGGCACCGTCACGGCCCCCGCGACCGGCTCCGCCGCCGCCATCGTCAACTTCGCCCGCGCGCAGGTCGGCAAGGCGTACGTCATGGGCGGCACCGGCCCGTCCTCGTTCGACTGCTCGGGCCTCGTCCAGGCCGCGTACCGCCAGGCCGGCATCACCCTGCCGCGCATGTCGCAGGCGCAGTCCAGCTACGGCAAGTCGGTGTCCCTGAGCGCCCTCCAGGCGGGCGACATCCTGTACTGGGGCTCCAAGGGCAGCGCGTACCACGTCGCCGTCTACGTCGGCGGCGGCAAGTTCGTCGGCGCGCAGAACTCCAGCACCGGCATCGTCGAGCGCTCCCTGAGCTACGACAAGCCGACGGGCGCCGTCCGCGTCCTCTGACACCTCCCCGCAGTCCCGGGCCGCTCCCGGTGACGCACGAAAGGCCGGTACTCCCCCGCTCGGGGGTGGAGTACCGGCCTTTCGGCCGTCCTGGGGCTCCCGGAGGCTCCCGGGTGCTCCCGGGGCCTCTGAGGGGCTCTGGGCGCCGCCGTCCCGGCGCGAGAGGAGCCGGGGAGGCGGCCGCGCGCCGTCAGTCGAGGAACGTGGCCGAGGTGATCTTGTTCTTGAAGTTGATGCTGGCGTTGCCCACGTAGCCCGGGGGGAGCGCACCGACCAGGCCGGCGAGGTTCGGGTCGGTGCCCACCTTCCACGTGTACGTGTCCCGGTTCCGGTAGGACGCCGTGTCGTCGTTCGTCACCCGGTTCCGGCCGGCGCAGCCCTCCGGCCCGATGAAGAGGTCGTTGTAGAAGTTCCAGTCCGACGCCATCAGGTCGAAGACACAGCCCCCTTGGTAGGAGTTGTAGTAAAGGCCGAACTCGCTGGTTTCCAGATAGCCGTTCTTCGGCGTGTTGGCGGCCACCGGTCCGGCCGCCGCCACGAGAACGGCGCCGGCGGATACCGCGGCGGCGAAACCGGCGGCGATTCTGTTAAGGGGCTTGCTCATTGGCCTTTTCTCCATCTTCAGGGAATTGATTCCGGCCGGGATTAAACCCTCCGGACTTCTCCGAGGCAAGCTCCTTCTCGGCTGAGAAGGCCACAACCACCATGGCGCGTACCGGACTTGTCGGGCCTGCCGGCGCCCGATTACGATCTCCCGCGGCCTTCCGCACCTCCCCCACACGGACGCGTCCTTCCACTCCGCCGACCGCAAGGGAAACAACCTCGTGCGCGTACGCGAAATATCCTCGTCATTCCTCTTGTGCCTCGCACTGACCGGATGCGGAGGCGGAGCACTTCCGGGGAAGAACTCCGGAGCGGGAACGCCCGGGCCTACGGCCGGACCCACCGCCACGCCCTCGCTCGCGGCCGGGGACGTCCCGTTCTACACGTGCATGGAACAGCACGGAATGACCATCTCCTACGGGGAGAACGGGGCGCCGCACTTCGTGGAGAAGGAGAGCCCGCGGTACCCCGAGGCGCAGAAGGCCTGCCTGTCCCTGCTCCCCCCGACCCCCTCCCCCGTCCAGGCGAGCCCGCAGGAACTCGCCGCCGCGCGCGAGGCCTCCGCGTGCATGCGGGCCCGGGGCATCTCCTGGTACCCGGACCCGGATCCGGTCACCGGCGAGGCCAGCCAGAAGGAGGGCGGCACCTCCGACCAGTGGCAGTCGCTCAAGGGGGAGCACCGCGAGGCGTACCGGACCTGCCTGCCCCGGCCCTCCTGAAGGGCCCGCGCACGGCTCGACCGGGGCCGCGCACGGCTCAGCGGGCTCGGCGCACTGCTCAGAGGAGCCCGGCCGCCAGCTTGTAGCGGGCCTCGCGCTGCTTCTTGTACAGCGCGAGGGTCTCGGCCTGCTCCTCCACCAGCCGTTCCTGGTACGCCTTCTCCACCGCCGCCCAGATGCCCACGAGGTTCACCTCGCGCTTGCAGGCGACGTCGGCCTTGGCCGCGGTGACGGCTTTGGGGCCGCCCGGATCGGCCTCCAGGCCGAGCTTCTGGACGACCTCGTAGGGATCCTTCAGGCCGCCGTACCCCGACTTCTCCATGCACGCCGACCAGTTCTTCAGCACCTCGGCCACCCGGGAATCGCCCTTGGCGCGTTCGTGCGCCTCCGAAGCGAGCCCGAACGGGAACAGCAGGTCGACGCTGTCCTTCGTCGGCGCGTACAGCTTTCGGTACGCCTCCCGTACGCACCCGCCGGCCGGCACCTTCTGCCCGCCGACGTCGATGCCGCTTTCCACGTGCGCGGCCTCCTCCTCGGTCGGGGCGTCCGGGGGCTGCGCGGCCCCCTGTTCCCCGCCCGGCCGTTCGCCGTGCATGACCAGGGCGGCGCTCTCGCTCAGCGGGGCGGCCGGGGGCTTGACCGGCCGGCCCCTGCCCGCGGTCGTGTCGTAGCCGTGGGCCGCCGCGAACACCGGATCGGCCGCTCCGAAGAGCGTCCGGTGCCGGCCCTCGGGCCCCTGGGCGGCGGCGGGATCGGCCGGCCGGATCTCCTCGTACGGGAACCCGTACCGGGCCATGCACCGGGAGAGCAGCCGCTGCTGCACCTGCCCCATGCGGACCGTCTCGGCGTCGGTGTCCGTGTACGCGTCCAGCGGCAGCGAGAGCGAGGCGGTGGCCGGGGCGACGGCGACCTCGCCGAGTTCCGGCTCCCCGTGCGCGCTGCCGCCGTCCGGATCCGAGCAGCCGGCCAGGACGAGCGCCAGCAGGACGGCGGCCGGGAGGGCGCGGTGGCGGAGCGGACGGGAGCGCTTGGCGGAAGACCTGTTCACTCTTGGAAATTCAACAGCCCGGCCGGTACCCGGACAAGGGCTTCTCACCTGCTGGTCAGCCAAACTTCTTGCCTGGAAACCAACTTGCCGCCCCGTCCCGCCCGACGGGCGCCTCGCGCCGACCCGGCGGGACCCTGCGAAGATGACCCGGGCGAGCAAGCCCGAGTCGCCCCAGGAAGCGGTGATCCGTGACGCCCAGCCCGTCAGGCGAAGCCCCCGATGCCGTTCCGGCCGCCGCCGGGCTCGGCCTCCTGGCCCTCGGCGGCTGGCTGCTGACCACCACCCGCCCCTGGCAGAAGCCCGGCTCCGCCCTCACCCTCGCCCTGGAATGGACGGCCTCGGGCACCCTGATGCTCTGCGGCCTGCTCCTGCTGACCCGCTGCATCCGCCGGGTCCACCGCACTGCCGAGCCCGCGCGGGAACCGGGGTAGCCGCCGGACGGGAAAATTCCGGCTCTGTCGCGAGTTCCGTGACTACCCCGTTGTTGATTGTCCTCTGACAGGCGATCTTGACCGATTGACAGGCGATATTGACCGGCTCTCAGCCCCTGAGTGCTCTGATGTGCCATCGAGCAAGGG
>NZ_JBWJVM010000102.1:0-27097 GCF_056428985.1 Streptomyces sp. CA189
CCGAGGTCAGCGGCGGGGGCGTGGGCTTCGGCGGTTCGGGCGGGGCCGGAGACTGCGGTTCCACCGAGCTGCGCGCGGGCGACGGCACCACCGCGCTCTTCGAGGGCGACACGGACGGCGTCGGCGACGACGCCCGCCGGTCCGCGGACGGCGAGGTGGAGGCCGACTCTGACTCTGACGCCGACGCAGACTCGGACGGCGACTCGGACGCTGACTCCGAGGGGGACTCCGACCCGGTCACCGACGCCGACACGGACTCCGAAGGCGACTCCGACGGGGACTCGGACGCGGACTCCGAGGGCGACTCGGACGGGGACTCCGAGGCCGATTCCGAAGGCGAGACCGACGGGGACTCCGAGGGCGACTCCGACGGAGACTCCGAAGGCGACTCGGACGGGGACTCGGAAGGCGACACCGACGGGGACGGCGAGGTCGGCGACGGGGAAGTGCCCGTCGGGGACGGCGAAGTGAACGTCGGCGACGGCGGCGGGGTGGTGAAGATCGGGGTCGGGATCACCGGCGGCGGGATCGGCCTGTCGGGCCGGTCGCGGTGGTCGCCCCGGTCGCGCTCGTACCAGCGGCTGTCGCGGTAGTCGTAGATCACGAACTTGTTCACGATGGTCACGGACGGCGCGATGACCACGACCCGCGAGGGCTGGTACGAGGTCCAGGGCTGCCCGAACCGCTTCGGGTTGGCCTGCAGGGCCACCGGCGGCCCGAGCGGGTTTCCGCACGCGCAGCGGACCCGCGGCACCCCGCGGTCGTCCACGAGCACCGCGGTCCCGGCCTGGAGCACGGCCTGGTAGCTGGTGGGGCCGCCGTCCCGGTATCCGTGGTTGGTGACCCGGGTGTCCACCCGGAGCTGGACCGGGGTGAGGGAGCGCAGGTACGTCGGCACGGCCGTCGGCTGGATGCCGAGCGAGGAGGCGAAGGCGGCGTTCTTGGCGGGCTGCGCCGAGAGCACCCGGATCTGCTTCTCGACGTCGCAGCTGGCCACGTTCCTCGCGCCCCCGTACAGCTCGGGCGAGGCGCCGCTGACGCTGCGGGTGGCCGTGGTTCCCGTGGCCGACGGGGCCTTCGACTCGGGCTTCGTCCCCGTCGTCGGGGGCGGCGGGCTCTCGGGCGGGGCCGTGGCCTCCTTGGCGGCGGTGGACTCGGTGAAGGGGTCGGGCCCGGACGCCGCCGCGGGCTGCAGGAAGACCTCGTTGCCCGCGGAGGTGGTGGTGCCCCCGCCGCCGCTGGGCCTGGTCAGTACGACGGCCAGGGTCACGGCGGCGGCGAGGGCGACGATCGTGGTGGCGAGCCGGGGAACGGAGCGCCACCAGGCTTTGCGCGGAGGCTCGGGGGGTCCGGGGGGCACCCCGCTCCCGGAGCCTCCGGGAGGCGCCGGCGGCGGAGGCGGCGGGGGGCCTTCCCGGCCCCCGGACAGGGGCCCGGACGGCGGGCCCGTGGGGCGCCCGGACGAGGACGACGGCGGCTGCGAGGGCGGCTGTGACGGCTGTGACGGCCACGGCGGCTGCTGGCCGGAGGGTTGAGTGGTCACGGGCTCTTCTTCCCAGGCGGAGGGGTTCCGGTCCCCTGTGGACGTTCCGCTGTGGACCCTGCGGACCTCGCTCCACGGACGTTCCGTTATGGAACTTCCGTGGATCATCAGCGGAAATCTCCGGATTTCGTGCACTCCTGGCGACCATTGTGTGCGCCGTCCGGGTGGTGGCCGCAAGCGGAGCTGCCTACGGTGGCAGGGTGAGCCCTACAACGGCACCGGCCGCACGAGCCTGGCGCGACGCCCTCGTCGCGGTCCTGGCAGGCTTCGCGGTCATGGCGGTCGTCGCCTCCGCGGGGCTCGCCCTCGCCGGCGCCGGCGATCTGCCCGACGGCGCGTTCCCGCACGTGGTGGCCGCCGTCGTGCTGATGGCCGCGGGCGGCTCGGTGGACGTGACGGGCGGGGCCGGCTTCCTTGCGGGGGCCGACGCGAGCCTGTCCGTACTCCCCCTCTCCGTCAGCCTGGGCGGCGCACTGACCGCCGGCTGGCTCTTCCTGCGCCCCCTGCACAACCGGGCCGTGGCGGGCACGCGCGAACTGCTCGCCCGCGGCGCCCCCTTGGTGCTCCTCTGGCTGGCGGCGCTGACCGGCGTCGCCCTGCTGTCCCGCCAGAACTTCGCGGTCTCCACCGGCGATTCGATCCTCGGCGACATCGGCGAAGTCCTCGACGCCGGACCGACGGTGGGCTTCGAGGCCGTGATCCCCGCCACCCTCGGCTTCGGACTGCTGTGGATCCTGGGCCTGTTGCTGGTCTCCCTGCTGGTGTCCCGCCGCGCGCCGCTCCCGGCGGGGCTGGTCCGCTTCCACGCGGCGGTGCGGCCGGCGGCGTTCGCCGTGGTCGCGCTGCTCCTCGCGTACGTCGCCGTCGGGATCGGCGTCGGCCTGGTGGTCGCGGGCACCCAGGGGCATGCGGACCGCACCCTGGCGGTGATCCTGCTGGGCCTGCCCAACCTGGTCTGGCCCGCCCTCACGCTCGGCTTCGGCGGGGCCTGGGAGGGCAAGGCCGAGGGGCCGTTCGGGCTGCCCGTACCGCAGGTCCTGGACGAGGTGCTGCGCGCCACGGGCCAGGGCTCCGGCAACGTGTCGGACCTGTCCACCATCGACGTGGCCTCGCTCGCGGAGCGGGACTCCCGGGCGTGGTGGCTGGTCGTGCTGGCCGTCGTCATGCTGCTCGGCGCCGGGGCGCTGGCCGCCGCCCGCTCGCCCGCGCACGTCCGCCCCTGGCAGCACGCCCTCCACCTGGCCGTCGCCCTGGCCCTGGCCACCCTGGTGGTCTGCCTGCTGGCCCGGATCCAGGCCCAGTTCGGCCTCTCCTTGCTGGGCATCGGAGACGTCGACGACCTCAGCGGCGAGGTGGAACTGCGCCCGCTGCTCTGGCGGACGGTCGGCCTCGCCTTCCTCGCGGGCGCGGTGGCGGGCTTCCTCGGCGCCCTGCTCCCCCGCCGCCGCAACGAACCCGGCCGCCGGGCCCCCGCGGACTCCGCCGACTCCGCCGGTCCCGCCGCCCGCTGACCCCGCCGCCCGACCTCGCCGCCCGCCCCGGCCGCCTGTTGCGCCGTTCGAGTGAACAGTCGCACATCGTCTCATCGGGGGATCGTTTCCGCATGACACGCTCGTCTCCGTGAACATGACCAAAGGCCTGTTCCGGCCGCTTCACGCCGCTGGCCTGCTCGCCCTCTCCGCGCTCGCCCTGACCCTCTCCACCGCCCTCCCCACCCAGGCGACCGGCCCCGGCGCCCGCCACCTCTCCGGCGACACCGGACGCAAGGACGGCTCGGCCCAGGCGGTGTCCGTCAGCAGGGTGTTCTGCCCGCGCGGCACGGCCGTGCAGTCCGGCGGCTACTCGACCACCCACTGGGACCACGGCCGCGACGGCACCCTCCGGCACACCGTCCTGGCCTCCCACCCCGTCGTCGACGCGGAGGGCCGCAAAGGCTGGTACGCCTCGGCCGCACACGCCGAGGTCACGGCCCACGTCGTGTGCACGCCCGCCCCCGCCGAGGACTGAAACGGCCACGGGCCCAAGAGCCACACGCCCACACGCCCACACGGCACTAGAACACCGGCAGCGCCCACCTGGGCGGTGGCGGCGGCGGCCCGTCGGAGGCCGCTCGGGCGGGCGGGCGGACGAACGCCACCACGCCGGGGCCGGCGCCCTCCCCCGCACCCGCCCGCCGCAGCGCCCCCGTGAACTCCAGGCAGCTCCCCCAGCGGTCCTCCGGCGCCTTCGCGAGGGCCCGCGCCAGCACCTCGTCCACCCCGGCCGGCAGGCCCTCCCGCCGCGAGGACACCGCGGGCGGCGGATCGTACTGGTGGGCCCAGAGCAGCGCCATGTCGTCGTCGCGCTGGAACGGCGGGCCGCCGGCCAGGGTTTCGTAGACCACGCACCCCAGGCTGTAGACGTCGCACCGGCCGTCGACCGGTTTCCCGGCGATCTGCTCGGGCGCCACGTAGTCCAGGGTTCCGACGAACTGCCCGACGCTCGTGAACCCGGTCAGCGACAGCGATTTCTTCGTCAGCCCGAAGTCCGTCAGGTAGACGTGCTCCGGGTGTTCGCTGTCCGTGCCCCCGGCGACCAGGATGTTGCCGGGTTTCACGTCCCGGTGCACCAGGTCGTGTGCGTGCGCCGCGTCCAGCGCCGAGGCGACCTGGCCGGCGATCCGGGCCGCCGCCTCCACGGGCAGCGGGCCCGTCCGGTCCAGCATGGCCCGCAGGTCCTGGCCGGCCACGTACCGCATGGCGATGTACAGCATCCCGTCGGTCTCCCCCGCCTCGAAGACGGGCACGATGTGCGGGTGGTCGATGGCCGCCGCCACCTTCGACTCGTGCGCGAACCGCTGCCGGAAGGTGTCGTTGCGCGCCAGTTCGGGTGCGAGCAGCTTCAGCGCGACCGTCCGGTCCAGCCGTACGTCGTGCGCGCGGTAGACCACCGCCATCCCGCCGCGCCCGATCTCGGCCTCCACCACGTACCCGGCGATCCGCCGCCCCCGCAGGTCGGATTCACGCCCGCGGAACGGCTCCGCACCCGGATCGGAGCCCATCAGCCCGCCTCCGGCCCGGGCAGCTCCACGATCTTCGTGGGCTCGTGCGGAACATCTCGTACGTCGCCACCGCCCTCGGTGTCGGATTCCTCCGGCGGCGTCTCCCCCGCGAGCGGGGCACCGGGTCCCGCGACGACCGCGTAGGTGGCCAGCCGGCTCCCGTCCCCGTACATCCACCGTCCCGCCGTCTCGTCGTAGAGCCACACGGACTCCCCGTCGACGACGACTCCGACGCGCAGTCCCCGCAGGGACCGCCGGAAGGATTCGGGATCGATCCGCCCGGCCGCGAGATCGGTGACGGCCCGCCGGTAGCGCTCCAGTTCCTCGGCGCAGCGGGTGAGCAGCGGCTGCGGGTCCTCGACACGGGTCAGCGGGCGCCCGCCGGTCGGCGGGGGCTGCGGCACGGCGAGCAGCAGGCGGCCGTCCACCCAGGCGGACCACCCGTTGGCACACAGGATCTCCCCCCATTCCCCGCGTCGGGAGAGCAGCCGGACCGGGAGGAAGGCGTCGAGCGGCACCGTCGGGCGGGACAGGTCCGGGGTCTCCCACGCGGGCAGGCCGTCCTGCGGGACGATGTGGGTGGGCCGGAAGTCCGCGGCTTGGCCGGGGCTGGTCATCGCGGCTACTTCCGCATGATGGCCGGCTCGTGGCGCCGCAGCACCCGGCCCACCAGCACGCCGAACAGCACGGACAGGGCGGCCAGCATCCCCACCTCCATGAGCCACAGGCCGGGCTTGTGGTCGAACAGCGGATCCTGGGTGATCTTGCCGGGCACGATGGCGCCGAGGTCGATGGTGGCCGACATCGCGCCCATGGCCCAGCGGGCCGGCACGAACCAGGCGAACTGTTCGATGACGGGGACCCCGGTGAGTTTCAGCAGGGAGCCGCAGAAGACGACCTGCACGATGGTGAGCAGGACCAGCAGCGGCATGGTGACCTCTTCCTTGGACACCAGGGCGGAGATCAGCAGTCCGAGCACCATGGCGGTGACGGACAGCAGGGCGACGACGAAGGTGATCTCGATGAGCGGGGGCAGGAAGAGCCCTTTGCCGCCGGGGGCGTTGGTCTTGACTCCGGCGAGGCCGACCAGGGTGAGGACCACCGCCTGGGCGACGGTGACGGCGCCGAGGACCACCACCTTGGACATCAGGTAGGCGGACCGGGAGAGCCCCACGGCGCGTTCGCGCTGGTAGATGACGCGTTCCTTGACCAGTTCGCGGACGGCGTTGGCGGCTCCGGTCAGGACTCCGCCCACGCACAGGATGAAGAGGGCGTTGAGGGCCGTCTCCGCGGTGAGTTCGCTGCCGGCCAGGGCGCGGGCCATGGCGCCCATGACGAACGGCAGGGCGACCATGATGATCAGGAAGGTGCGGTCGGCGCTGAGCACGGCGGCGTAGCGGCGGATCAGGGTGGAGAGCTGCGAGCCCCAGCTCTGCGCCTTGGGCGGCGGCTTCGGCGGGACGCCCGCGGCCCGTTCGCCGGCCCCCGCGAGCGGGACCCGGCCGGCGGCTTCGACGTAGCGGCGGTACAGCGGCGAGGCCCGGTGCTCCCCGGCCCAGTCGCGCTCGCGCTCGTTCTCGAAGGCTTCGAAGGCCTCGGGCCACTGGTCGAAGCCGAAGAAGCCGAGCGCCTCGTCGGGCGGTCCGTAGTACGCGATGCGGCCGCCGGGCGCGAGCACCAGGAGGCGGTCGCAGACGCTCAGGTTGAGCACGCTGTGGGTGACGACGATGACCGTGCGGCCGTCGTCGGCGAGGCCGCGCAGCATGTTCATCACCGAGCGGTCCATGCCCGGGTCGAGCCCGGAGGTGGGCTCGTCCAGGAAGAGCAGGGAGGGCTTGGTCAGCAGTTCCAGCGCGACGGAGACCCGTTTGCGCTGGCCGCCGGAGAGGCTGTGGATGGGCTGGTCGGCGCGCTGCTGGAGGCCGAGTTCACCGATCACCTCGTCGACCCGGGCCTCGCGTTCGGCCTTGGCGGTGTCCTGGGGGAAGCGCAGCTCGGCGGCGTAGGTGAGGGCGCGCCGGACGGTGAGCTGTGCGTGCAGGATGTCGTCCTGCGGGACGAGGCCGATGCGGCTGCGCAGTTCGGCGTAGTCCCGGTAGAGGTCGCGGCCGTCGTAGAGGACGGTGCCGTGGTCGGCGGGGCGCAGGCCGGTGAGTGCGCCGAGCAGGGTGGACTTGCCGGCGCCGCTGGGGCCCACCACCGCGAGCAGGGAGGTGGCGCCGACGGGGAAGGAGACGTGGTCGAGGAGGGTCTTGCGGCCGTGGTCGACGGCCACGCCGAGGTCCTGGACGTCGAGGGAGACCTCGCCGGTGTCCACGTACTCCTGCAGCTGGTCGCCGACCAGGCAGAAGGCGGAGTGGCCGATGCCGACGATGTCGCCCTCGCCGATGGCGGCGGCCCCGGCGAGGCGGGCACCGTTGAGGTAGGTGCCGTTGTGGCTGCCGAGGTCGGCGATCTCGTACCGGCCGTCGGGGCGGGTGCGCAGTTCGGCGTGGTGGCGGGAGACCACGAGGTCGTCGATGACGAGGTCGTTGTCGGGGGCTCGGCCGATGCGGACGGCGGCCCGGTCGGCCAGCGGGCGGACCGAGGTCGGCCGCCGGAAGGTGCTGGTCATGTCGGGGCGGGAGACCGAGGCGGGGCCGGATACGGCGGCGGGTTCGGCGAAGCGCACGCGCGGGCCGTCGGCGGCGCTGCCGAAGCGCAGTTCGCTGCCGACGCCGACCGCCCACTCGCGGACGCGGTGGCCGTCGACCCACGTGCCGTTGGTGCTGTCCTCGTCCTCCACGGTCCAGTGGTCGCCTTCCGGGCGCAGCACCGCGTGGTGCCAGGAGACGCGGGCGTCGTCGAGGCAGATCTCGCAGAGGGGGTCCCGGCCGACGTGGTACGTCCGGCGCGGGCTCATCGCGGTGGAACCCCTGTCCGTTTCCAGGAGGAGCTCTGGCGCGGTCGGCACACCGGGGCGCTGGACCATGGGGCGATTTTCCCACGATCCGGCGCGCCCGGCATAACCGCAGGTCAGAGCCGCCTTATGGGTAATGACAACGGTCCCCGTTGCAGCCTTTGCCCATCGCCCCGAGGTGCGCTTCACTTCAGGCGACACGCATGTCGGCGAGGAGAAGCAGCCGGAAGCGGAATCCACGCGCAAGCGATACACCACGAGTCACGGGGGACACCATGAGCGCGCACGACCATGCGCCGCACGACCACGACACCGTCCACGAGGGCAACGGCGGTCACAGCGGTCACGAGGGGCCCGGTCACGGTCACGCGGGCCACAGCCACGGGGTCGCCGCCGACGCCGACCGGCGCTGGCTCGGCATCGCCCTCGGCCTGATCACGGGCTTCATGGCCATCGAGGTGGTCATCGGCGTCCTGGCGCACTCCCTGGCCCTGATCTCCGACGCCGCGCACATGCTGACGGACGCCGTCTCGATCGTCCTCGCGCTGATCGCGATGCGGCTGGCCGCCCGGCCGGCCCGCGGAGGTTTCACGTACGGCCTCAAGCGCGCGGAGATACTCTCCGCGCAGGCCAACGGCCTCACGCTGCTGCTGCTGGCGGTCTGGCTGGCGTACGAAGCCGTACGGCGGCTGCTCGATCCGCCTCCCGTGGAGGGCGGGCTGGTGCTGGTGACGGCGCTCGCGGGCATCGTCGTCAACATCGTGGCGGCCTGGTGCATCTCGAAGGCGAACCGCACCTCCCTGGCCGTGGAGGGCGCCTACCAGCACATCCTGAACGACCTGTTCGCCTTCATCGGCACCGCCGTCGCCGGTCTGATCGTGCTCACCACCGGCTTCCGGCAGGCCGACTCGATCGCCTCGCTCGTCGTGGTCGTCCTGATGGTCAAGGCGGGCTACGGGCTGGTCCGCGAGTCCGGCCGGATCCTGCTGGAGGCCGCCCCGGCCCACGTGGACCCGGACGCGGTCGGCGACCGCCTGGTCGGGCAGCCCCCGGTCACCGAGGTCCACGACCTGCACATCTGGACCATCACCTCCGGGCAGGCCGCCCTGTCCGCGCACGTGCTGGTGGCCCCGGAGGGCGACTGCCACGCCGTGCGCCGGGACCTGGAGGCCCTGCTGGCGAAGGAGTACGGGATCACGCACACCACCCTCCAGGTGGACCACGCCCAGGACTCCCTGCTGACGGTCGGCCGGCCCGGCGAGGACCGGGCCGCCGACACGCACTGCGCGGACGCCCACGGCCCGGTCCACCGCCAGGGTCCGCACGACCACTGACGCGCCCACTGGCACGACTGCTGAGGGGCACCCGGACGAGGTAGGGACCTGCTGGTTCTCTAGTCCACTCTCTTGTGAGTGATGGTCCATGTGGGTGTGTGTCGATACGGTCGTCTGTATGGATCTCTGGCGTCCCGCGACCTCAAGCAGCGGTGCGCGGACGGCCCCGACCACTCCACCGACACGTGGGCGGTCCGTAAGCGAAGGCTAACGGGGGAGTCGTCGTCGCGGATCGCCGGGGCGATCACCAAGGCCAGCCACGATCAGTGGGCCCTGGCCCGGCGTTGCCAGGCTGCGCACATCAAGAGCCTGGACGCAGGCATCCGCACACTGCGACACCGCCTCGCCCTCCGGATCGGGAAGAAGGGCACCAAGCGTGCTGTGGGCGGCTACCGCTCCAGGAGCGAGTGGTTCAACAAGTCCCGGCGTCTTGCGGCTCTGGAAGAGCGGCATGCGGCTGGTGTGGCCGATTGGCGAGCGGGCCGGGTCCGGGTGGTTCGGGGTGGGAAGCGGCTGGCGAATACCCGGCACCATCTGGCCGCGGCCGAGCTAACCGAGGAGCAGTGGCGTGCCCGGTGGGAAGCCGAACGCTGGTTTCTCTCCGCTGACGGCGAGTCCGGGAAGCCGTTCGGGAACGAAACGATCCGGGTCACCCCCGACGGTGAGATCAGCATCAAGCTGCCTAGCCCGCTCGCACATCTGGCGAACGCCAAGCACGGCCGGTACGTCCTGACCTGCCGGATCTCGTTCGCGCACCGGGGCGCGGAATGGGCCGACCGCATCGAAGCGAATCGGGCCGTGGCCTACCACATCCACCTGGATGCCGCACGAGGCCGCTGGTACCTGACCGCCTCCTGGCAACGCCCCGCCGTCCAGACGCTCCCCCTCACCGCTGCCCGTACGAACAGCGTGGTCGGTGTCGATACCAACGCCGACCACTTCGCCGCCTACCGGCTCGACCCGCACGGGAATCCGGTCGGCGATCCGCACCGCTTCCCCTACGACCTCACCGGATCGGCCGACCACCGCGACACGCAGATCCGCCATGCCATCACCCAGCTACTGCACTGGGCGAAGAACACCGGCGTCGAGGCCATCGCGATCGAGGACCTGGACTTCACTTCTGAGAAGACACGGGAGAAGCACGGCAGCAGGAAGCGGTTCCGGCAGCTCATCTCCGGCATCGCGATCGGACGACGCACCCTCGGACACCCGATCCGACGACGGACGGCACCGCCCCCGCACGACCAGAGCGATCGTGTGGGGCATCGGACCGCCCAGGCCGCAACGGGTGCCAGAGGGCGTGAGGGAAACCGCCCACCTGCAACGGACCACGTCCCCGGAGACGTGCCGCCGAGTGGGAAGAGAACGCGGGGACCCAGCGCATCCAAAACCGTTCGGGATGCGCCCAGTCAGCATGAACGGGTCCCATACTCACTCATGCACACTGGCTAGGAACGGTAGGGATGGGTCCATGACCGCGAAGCGCAGCGCCGGACTCCTCTTGTTCAGGCAGCCCGGCACAACAGACGCCACCCCCTCCCCCTCATCCATCGAGGTACTGCTGGGCCACATGGGCGGTCCGCTCTGGGCGCGCCGCGACGCGGGTGCCTGGTCGATCCCGAAGGGCGAGTACGGCCCCGAGGAGTGCGCGCGTGATGCGGCCCGCCGGGAGTTCGAGGAGGAGATCGGGCTGCCGCCGCCGGAGGGTCCGTACCTGCCGCTGGGCGAGGTGCGGATGATCGGCGGGAAGCTGGTGACGATCTGGGCGGTACGGGGGGACCTGGATCCGGCCCTCGCGGTGCCCGGCACCTTCACCATGGAGTGGCCGCCGAAATCGGGGCGGACGGCGGAGTTCCCCGAGCTGGACCGGGTGGAGTGGTTCGCTCCCCAGGTGGCCAGAACCAAGCTGGTGGTGTCTCAGATTCCTTTCCTGGAAAGGCTGTTGGACGTAGTGAAGAACGAGGATTGACCTCGCCTTCACTTGCCAACAAACCCCACTTGCATGGACATTGCACATATGACGAACGTCGTGCTGGTGGGAACCCTCGACACCAAGGGTGTGGAGTACGGCTGGTTGCGCGAGAAGCTGCTGCGCGCCGGCGTCGAAGTGATCACGGTCGACACAGGAATCATGAACGAGCCCCGGGTGCCCGCCGACGTACCGCGCGAAGCGGTGGCGCGGGCCGCGGGAACGGAACTGTCCGAGCTGCGTGCGGCCGCCGACCGGGGCGCGGCCGTCACCACGATGGCCCGGGGCGCCGAAGCGACCCTGTTACGCCTGCACGCCGAAGGCCGGCTGCACGGAGTCCTCGCGATCGGCGGCAGCGGCGGGACCTCCATCGCCACCCGGGCGATGCGCGCACTGCCGCTCGGCGTTCCGAAGGTGATGGTCTCCTCGATGGCGTCCGGGGACGTGGCCCCGTACGTCGGATCGGCGGACATCACCATGATGTACAGCGTCGTGGACATCGCGGGGATCAACAGCGTCTCCGCCCCGGTCCTGGCCAATGCCGTCGCGGCCGTCGTCGGGATGGCCGAGGCCTTCGCGCGCTCCGCGATGGAGCTGCACCGGCCGGCCCCGCTGGGCTCGGGGCCCCGGCCGCTGATCGCGGCGAGCATGGCGGGCGTGACCACGACGGGCGTGGACGCGGCCCGGGAACGCCTCACCGAACTCGGCTACGAGGTACTGGTCTTCCACGTCAGCGGCACCGGCGGCCGGACCCTGGAGACCCTGGCCGGCCAGGGAATCTTCGCCGGCGTCCTCGACCTCACCCTCAGCGAGCTCGCCGACGACCTGTGCGGCGGCATCCTGACCGCCGGGCCCGACCGGCTCAGCGCCGCCGGGCGGGCCGGGATCCCGCAGGTGGTGAGCCTGGGGGCGCTGGACATGGTGAAGTTCGGCCCGCTGGAGAGCCTGCCCGAACGGGTCCGCCACCGGCGGATCCACGTCCACAACCCCTCGATCACGGTCATCCGTACGACCGGGGCCGAGTGCGCGGAACTCGGCCGCCGGGTCGCCGCCAAACTCCGTGCGGCCACCGGCCCCACGGCCGTCTGCATACCCCTGCGCGGACTGTCCACGCTCGGCGCCCCCGGCGGGCCCTACCATGACCCCGACGCCGATCGGGCGCTGTTCTCGGCGCTGCGCGACGGGCTGCGGGGCAGTGCCGCCCGGATCCACGACCACGACACCCACATCAACGATCCGGACTTCGGGCGGGCGGCGGCCGACCGGCTGCACTCCATGATCGGGGCGCGGGCCGCGGCGGCCTGACCCGGGCTCCCCGACAGGGAACCGGCCGTGGCGGAAACGTGTCCCAGGTGGTGGCCGGTCCCCTGGAAGGAGCGGCTCCGGGGCGCGGTCACGCCACGGCAAGGGGGAAGGCATGAACGGCGTGTGGTCGGTTCCCGGTTACGCGGAGGTCCGCGAGCTCGGTTCGGGCGCCAGCGGCCGCGTGGTCCTCGCGGTCCACGAGGGCACCGGCACGGCCGTCGCGGTGAAGTACCTGAACGACCGGATGCTCGAAAACCCGGTCTTCGTCCGGGAGTTCCGGGCGGAGGCCCAGCTGCTCGGCGCCCTGCGCTCCCCGTACGTGGTCGGGCTGTACGAGTATGTCGAGGCGCCCGGCGGGGCCGCCATCGTCATGGAGCTCGTGGACGGCATCCCGCTGAACGCCCTGCTCAAGCAGTGCGGGCGGACCGGACCGGAAGCGGCGCTGGTGCTGCTGAAGGGCTCCCTGCTGGGGCTGGCCGACGCCCACCGGGCCGGTGTGGTCCACCGGGACTACAAGCCGGCGAACGTCCTGGTCGCGGCCGACGGCACCTCCAAACTGGTGGACTTCGGGATCGCCACCCCCCTGGGCACCACGCCCGGGGCGGCCGGTACGCCCGCGTACATGGCTCCGGAGCAGTGGCAGGGCCGGCCCGCCTCGCCCGAGGCCGACGTGTACGCGGCGACGGCGACCTTCTTCGAATGCCTGACGGGCCGCAAGCCCTACGACGGGCAGAACTTCGCGGAGCTCGCGGTCCAGCACATCGAGGCCCCGGTCCCGGAGACCGAGGCACCCGAGCCGGTCCGCCCGCTGATCCGGCGGGGACTGGCGAAGGCTCCCGAACAACGGCCCGAGGACGCCGACGCGTTCGTCACGGAACTGGAGGCCGTGGCCCTGGCGGCGTACGGGCCCCAGTGGGAGGAGCGCGGACAGCGCAAGCTGGCCGCGCTGGCGGCCCTGCTGCCGCTGCTGTTCCCCTCCGCGGGCGCCCCGGCGCAGGGCGTCACCGCGCTGGCCACGACGGTCCTGCCGGCGCCGCCCGCGCCCTGGACCCCGGGCCGACGCGGCCTGCTCGCGGCCGGGGCGGCGCTCGTGCTCGGCCTGGTGACCGTACTCGGCTACCAGGCGATGGGCTCGGAGCCGGGCGGCGCGAAGGCGCTGAACGCGTTCGCGACGTCGAGCGCCTCGGCGCCGGGCCCGGCCGACCCGGCGCCCGCACCGACCCTGTCGGCCTCACCGACGCCGACGCCGACGCCGTCCGTGTCAGCGTCGGCATCCGCGTCGCCGTCGGCCGACCCGAGTCCGAGCTACCCGACGCCGCCCCCGACCGCTACGCCGACACCGAAGCCGACCTGGACGGTGACCAAGCCGCCGGCCCCGTCCGCGACCCCCACGCCGACCCCGACCCCGAAGGTCAAGATCTCCGCGGTGAACGTCACCTCCTTCCGGCAGACGGCCCCCGGTACCACCGAGGCCTCCTTCTCCGTCGACAGCGACGGCGCGGGCCCGTACACCCTGGTCGTCGAGTGGTTCACCGGTGACGACAAGGGCGCCCTGACCGTCCCCGCCGGGAGCCAGAGCATCGACTTCGGTGCCGGAAGCCCCGGTACGCGGACCCTCGCGCACACCTTCGCGCAGGGCGCCGGCTGCTACTGGAGCGTCCGCGCCACCACCAAACCGGCCGCCGCCAACCAGAGTTCCGTCCAGAGCATCTACATCCGGGGGTGCAAGCCGGCATGAGCGATCCGCACGCCCCGCAGGGCGACGACGACTACAGCGCCACCGTCCTCGGCAGCCACTGGATCACCGGGCCGCCCCAGGGCCCGGAACGGACCGAGCGGCTCGACCACACCGGCGCCGCCGGACGGACCGGCCCGACCGCGCGGTTCGACGTACCGGTCGGGGCCGTGCCGGACCGGGTCGAGGGTTCGGTCCTGCGCTTCGGACCGGGCGTGACGGCCGCGCTGCCCGCACCCTTCCCGCTGTTCCCCGGCCCGGCCCCCCGCCGCCGCCGCCGGAGCGAATGGCGGCGCTACGCCCTGGCCGCCGTGGTCCTGATCGGGGTCCTCTGCTACCTGGGCTGGCAGCGCTACGGCCCGGCCCTGGAGGTCCGGGACGTGGTGGTGACCACCGACGCCAAGGGCCCCGGCTGCGACGGGACCGCCGACGTGGTGGCCGTCGTACGGACCAACGGCCGACCGGGGGTCCTCACCTACCGCTGGCTCCGCAGTGACGGCACCCGCTCGGAGCAGCTCACCGAGCGCGTACCGAGCGGCCGGACCGAGGCCCGGCTCCACCTGCTGTGGACCTTCCAGGGCGCGGGCACCTACCCGGCGAAGGCCGAGCTCGAACTCGTCTCGCCCGCACGGCGGACGGCCGCGGCGGAGTTCGCCTACCGCTGCCGGCCGTAAGGGGCCGGTGCCGCGAGGAAGTAACGGTTGCGTCACGCCCAGAGATCCCGTGCAGCAGTCGGGGAGCAGGCTCCGTCAGGTTCGGCGGAGGAGCCAAGGGGGCTTCGGGAGGGGCGAAGATGCCCAAGAGAAACGGGCCGGGTGGCCATGCGAACCGCTGACGTGCCGGCCTTCACGGCCTTCGTGCAGGCGCGGTCGTCGGCGCTCTTCAGGACCGCGCTGCTGATCACCGGCGAGCGTCATGTGGCCGACGACCTGGTGCAGTCCACGCTGGAGCAGGTGTGCCGGCACTGGCGCCGGGTCCGCTCCGCCGACGCGCCGGAGGCCTACGCCCGGCGGATCCTGGTGAACCTCGCGAACGACCGCTGGCGCAAGCTGCGCGGACGTGCGGAGGTACCGCTGGACGACGGCATCGGGGGCGGGCACGTCGATCCGTACAAGGGCCTCGTGGTCCGCGATGAGTTGATGCGCGAACTGCAGTCCCTTCCGATCGGCATGCGGACCGTCCTGGTGTTGCGGTACTTCGAAGATCTCGACGACGCGGAGATCGGCCGCTTGATGAACATCTCGGCCGGATCGGTCCGGTCCCAGGTGGCCCGGGGCCTGTCGAAGCTCCGGTCGACCGTCGGCACCCACGCACTGCGCACACGTTCGGAGGAGGCGGCATGAAGGACTTCGACCTTGAAGAGGAGCTGGCCGCGGCCATGCTCGACCGCACACGGCAGGAGACGCCGCGCGGCTACGACGTGGACGGCCTCATCGGATCGGTACGGCAGCGCCGTCGGCGGCGCCTGCAGACGGGTGCGGCGGCGGTCGCGGTGTTCGTCGCCCTGGGTGCCGGCTTCGTCTCCCAGGAGGGCGAGGACCGCGCCCCGGCGCCCGTACCGGCGGCGAGTACCGAAATGCCGCCCCCGCCCACGGCCCCGTCGGCCGACCCGGCCCGGACGGCGAACACCCTGTTCCTCTCCGCCCTGCGCTACCAGAACCCGGCCACCCGCTCCGGGGTGGTTCCGGCCGAGGTGGCGGCGCTGTTCGCCGACCAGTCCACGTACCAGCGGATCTGGGGCGCCGACTCCCTCGGTGTGACCTGCGGGGCCGCGGTCGACGGTGTGCTGGCGGCGGGGGAGGTCTTGTTGTACCGGGGGACCGAACGGCTCGACAGGACCCCTTCCCTCACCTTCGACGGGGCCACGGGGAGGGTGACCGACGTGGCCTGCGCGACGATCGCCGGCGGCGGCAAGGCGGGCGACCCCACGGTTTCCGGCTTCTACGGCGGGCTGGTGGCGGCCACCCGGTCCGGTGACCCCACGGCACCGGCGGCGCTCGGGAAGCAGTACGTGACCGAGCACCTCCGCGCCGCCCAGGGCGCGACCGCCGGCACCTGCTCCTCCACCGCACCCCTGTTCTGGCTCGCCGACGACCCCTCGTCCGGAACCCTCACCCACGGCTGGACCGTGAACCTCGGCGGCCACCAGGGCTTCCCGATCGAGATCGACGAGAACGCGAAGATCGCCAGATCCTGCGGCGGCTGACACCGGACCGCAGACTCAGGACCCCGCGGTCACCGTCGAACGCGCGGCACACGGATCACCGCGAGCCCGCCGTCGAGGTCGACGCGGGACCGGGGCGGGGCGCCGTCCTCCTCGTCGTCACGCATGATCAGCGCGCTCTGCCGTTCCTTGAGCTCGTTCTGCTTGCCCGGCGAGAAGCTGGCGTGCAGCTGCTCGAAACCGGTCGAGGACATCTGCCCCTTGCGGCCGTTCCAGCGCCAGGGCAGCAGACCGGCGCGGCCCGCGCGCTCCAGCGCGAGGTCGAGGAAGGCGACGGCGGTGAGCAGCAGCGCCAGCCCCGGGAGGGTCATGAAGACGACGAAGGCCATGGCCCGACCTTAGGGCCTGTCCTCCTTTCGGCCAACGGCCCGAGCCCGCCGCCCCGTCCTTCCGGCCGGGGCGGTCGTGGCCGTGCGGCCGAGGCGCCGGTGCCCCTGTCCCTGGTTGACTCGAATGTGTTGGCGAGGGCATCAGGGATGGCCCTCACGGCACCCTTGCTGCCACGTTCCAGCCGGCGATACACCCCAACGGAACGTGGCCGTCCCGCACGGATGCCAAGTCCGCGCGGGAGGCCCGCAGCCGCTTTGGGGAGTGGCTGCGGGCCGTCTTGCACGGCTCCTTCTTCAGAAGCGGGCGTGCGCGGTGATGTCCGCCGCGAACTCTCCCGTCATCGCCGGGGTCACCGTCGGCCGGCACTGCGCCACCGCCGCCAGGTAGTCCGCCGTACTCGCGCCCAGCTGGGCCGCCGCCGCGCCGCGCGCGCCCACCGCCTCCAGGTCACGCTCGAAGGACACCTGCGCCGCGATCCGCGCCGCGTGCTCGATGTCGGCCGGGGTGAACAGCTCGCTGGCCTCGACCAGCGCCGCCACGTCCACATCGGGACGGCCCGCCGTGTACCGGGACCAGATCGCGGCGCGGGCGCCCGCGTCCGGGGTGCCGATCGGGATCAGGTAGTCGAAGCGGCCGGGGCGCAGGAAGGCCGGATCGAGGGAGCGGATGGAGTTGGTCGCGCAGACCAGCAGCCGTTCGTCGCCCTCCCGGAAGCCGGGTATCAGCTTGAGCAGTTCGTTGGTCACCCCGTGGATCCCGCCGGGCTGGGCGGGCTCGGTGCGCACGGGCGCGATCTCCTCGACCTCGTCGATGAAGACGAGCACCCGTTCCAGCTCGGCGATGCGGGCGAACGCGTCGCGCAGCGCGGCCGCGAGGTTGCCCTCGTCGGCGAGGCGGGAGGGCAGCAGTTCCACGAAGGGCCAGCCGAGCCGGGAGGCGATGGCCCGGGCGAAGGTGGTCTTGCCGGTGCCGGGCGGGCCGAAGAGGGTGATGGCGCGCGGCGGCCGCACCCCGTGCGCGGCGGCCCGCTCGGGCTCGGCGAGGGGCAGCACCACGCGCCGCTCGATGAGGTCCTTCTCCGTCTCCATGCCGGCGACCTTGGCCCACAGGTCGTTCGGCAGGAACCGGCCGCCGAGGTCGTCCAGGAGACCGGCGGCCGGGCCGTGCAGCGGTTCGGTCTTTTCGAAGTAGGCGACGGCGGGCTGGCGGGTGTACCCGGCGTTGAGCAGGCCCTCGCCGAGCAGGTCCTCCTCGGGCAGCACGTACGCGATGCGCCCGACGCGGGCGGCGATGAGCCGCCGCTCCAGCTCCACGAGCAGCGCGCTGGCCAGGCCGCGGCCGCGCCAGCCGGCCGCGATGGCGATGCGCATGACCCAGGCGCGTTCGCCGGTGACGCAGGCGAGGGCGGCGCCGATGGGGACGCCCTGGTGGACGGCGACCACACAGGGCTGCCGGTCGGTGAGGGCGCTGATGCATTCGGCGAGTGAGAAGACCGACTCCTGGCCGAGTTCGGCCGTGGTGTCGATCAGATGGACAACGGCCGCGAGATCGCTCTCGCGGTAGTCGTGGATCAGCCAGTTCACCGGGTACCGCCCCTCGTTCGTGCTCCTGCGTGCCTGCCGCGTGCCTGTTGCGCACCTTGCTGCCGCGAGGCTAGGGGCGGGCGGGCCCCTCGATCACGCTCCGTCGTGCACAACACCCGGTCCGGGAACCCTCCGTATCGTCCATAGACTGGTGGTTTCCGCCCGAACTGATGCCCGAGGATCCGTACGCGTTCATGACTTCCCACATATCCACCGGCATCCGACGGCCGTATCTCGTGTGGCTGCTCCCGGTCCTCTGGACCCTGGCGCTCGGGCTGTGGGGGCTCTCCCGGCAGAAGAGCGTGTGGCGGGACGAGGCGGCGACCTGGCAGGTGGCGGAACGCTCCCCCGGTGAGATCTGGCACCTCCTCGGAAACGTGGACGCGGTCCACGGCCTGTACTACCTGCTGATGCACCTGCTCTTCGAGGTGTTCGGAGCGGGCACGACCACCCTGCGCCTGCCCTCGGTGCTGGCGGTGGCGGTCGCCGCCGGCTGTGTGGCGCTGATCGGGCGCCGGCTGGCGGGCCCGTGGGCGGGGCTGGGCGGCGGGCTGGCCCTCGGGCTGCTGCCGGCCGTGCAGTTCCAGCTCCAGGAGGGCCGGTCGTACGCGCTGATCGCGGGCGGGGCCGGACTGTCGACCCTGCTGCTCGTCTCGCTGATCGCGGCCACCGGAGCCGGGGGTCAGGCGGCCACCGGAGCCGGTCCCGAGCGCCGGACCTGGCCGCGCTGGACGGCGTACGGGGCTCTCGTGCTGGTCTGCGCCCTGCTGAACTGGTTCTCCCTGCTGATCCTGCCCGCCCACGCGGTGACCCTGTGGTGGGTGCAGGCCCGGCGCGGTGTCGTGGCGCCCTGGCTGCTCGCCTCGGCGGCGGCCGTGACGGGGGCGCTGCCGCTGATCCTGTTCAGCCGGACCCAGTCCGGCCAGGTCTCCTG
Source organism: Streptomyces sp. CA189 (assembly GCF_056428985.1). Lineage (NCBI taxonomy): Bacteria > Bacillati > Actinomycetota > Actinomycetes > Kitasatosporales > Streptomycetaceae > Streptomyces > Streptomyces sp. CA189. Next base: position 18,900 of record NZ_JBWJVM010000102.1, read on the forward strand.
GATACCGCCGCTGACCTGGCACATGATGATCGGCCCGGGCGTCCTGCTGGCGGTCGGCGTGCTGTGCGCGTGGGCGGACCGCCGGAACGGGCCGCGCACCGGCCTCCCGGCCCGCCTGACGGCCGCCTCGGTCGGGCTGCCGCTGCTGGCGGTGCCCCTGCTGGGGCTGGCCGCCGCCTCCCTGGTCCAGCCGCTGTTCCTGGACCGGTACGTGCTGTTCTCCATGCTGGGGCTGGCCCTGCTGATCGGTGCGGCGCTGGGCGCGGCCGTACGGGCCCTCGCGCCCCGGTGTCCGAGGGCGTCGGGCGCGCTCGTGCCGGCCGTGGTCGCCGTCTCGGCGGTGGCGCTGCTGCCCGTGGCCCTGGCCGACAGGTCCCCGGCCAGCCGGGTGGACGACGTACTGGCGGTGGCCGGGGAGGTGTCCGTGCTGAAGCGGGACGGCGACGCGGTGCTCTTCGTCCCGGCGGCCCGGCGGGACACCGCACTGGTCTCGCCCGGGTCGTTCGCCGGCCTGAAGGACATCGCGCTGGCCCTCGGCCCCGCGGAGTCGGGCACCCTCAAGGGCGAGGAGACCACCCCGGCACGGATCTCGGCGGCCCTGCGGGAGCAGCGGCGGGTCCTCCTGGTGACGGACTCGCGGAAGGTGGCGAAGCCCTCGGGCTCCCCGGCGGACCGGGCGAAGGCGGCCGTCCTGCGGGCGGAGTTCACCGTGGTGGAGGACCGGGAGGTCCGCGGCCGCCGGGTGACGGTGTACGAACGGCGCGGTTGACGCCGGAGCGCCTGTCCGGCCATTCGGCCATTCGGCTATCCGGCTATCCGGCTATCCGTCCGCCGGCTTGCGGTCCACCGGGGTGGGGACCTCGATGGGGGGGCCGCCGCGGCGGCGCGGGCCGGACCACGGCGCCGGGACGGTACGGGGCGCGGATCAGGACGCGCACGATCCGCGGCAGCTTCGAGCGCATGGCCCCGGGCGTCACCAGGGCCTGGGTGGCCGAGACGAACGTGCCGAGGACCACGAGGAACCCGGCGGCCGAGCCGAGTACCCGCACGCTGCGCCCTCCGCCTCGGGGTGACCGGCTTCCCCGGCTGCCGCACGACCACGGCTGCCGCACAACCCCGGCTACCTCATGTCCCCGCGCCCGCGGCCAACGGGCGGCGCCCGTCCGGTCGCCGGACCCGCCGGTGATTCACAGCGGATTCACATGGAATCCCCGACTCCGGTCACAGGTTCCCCCGCGAGGGTCGGAGCATGATCCAGCGCCTCGCCTCCCGACCGGACCGCCGCTCCCGCGCCCGTGCCCGTGGCCGGCGCGCTGCGCGGATCCTGCTCGCCCTGGCCACCATGACGGCCCTGCTCAGCGTCGACGTCCCCGACGCGCTGGCCGAACCGCCGCTCGGCGTCACGACCACGGCCGCGGCCGACGCGACGGCCGGGCGGGTCGGCGCGCTCTTCGCGGGCGGCCTGGACGGCGGCCACTTCTGCACCGCCTCCGTGGTGCGCAGCCGGGACCGGGACGTGATCGCCACCGCCGCGCACTGCCTGGACAGCCCGGACACCACCTACTTCGCCCCGGGCTACCGCGACGGCCAGGCCCCGTACGGCCTGTGGAAGCTGACCGGCGTGTACGCGGCCCCCGGCTGGACGGACGGCGAGGACCCGGACGACGACATCGCCTTCGCGACGGTGACCCCGGTGGACGGCCCGGTGGACGGCCCGCTGGACGGCCCGCAGGACGGCCGTCAGATCGAGGACGTGGTCGGGGGCTTCCCGGTCGCGGCGGAGCAGCCGGCCGAGGCCACGGTGGCCGTCGTGGGCTACCCGAGGCGCGCCGAGTCCCCGCTGTACTGCGCCAACGCCACGACCCTGGTCTCCGAGACCCAGCGCCGCATCGAGTGCCCGGACCTCAGTGGCGGCACCAGCGGCAGCCCCTGGCTCGTCGGCGGCGCCATGGCGGGCGTCCTCGGGGGCTACGAGGGCGGCGGGACCGTGCCGGAGGTCTCGTACAGCGCGGTCATGGGCGACCGGGCCGTGGAGCTCTACCGCGCGGCGTCCGGCATCGGCTGAGCCGGGGCGGGGGCCGCGAACCAGGTCGGCTCGTCCCGCAGGGCCTGGCGGATCCGGTCCACCGCGAAGGACTCCAGCGGCTCCGGCAGCGCGTCCGGTGCGAACCAGGCCACCTCCAGCGACTCGTTGTCGTTGACCCGCGCCTCCCCGCCCGTGGCCCGGCAGAGGAAGGTGATGTCCTGGAACTGGCAGACGTCCCCGTTCGGGTAGGTGATCGGCGGGAGCATCTGCACCAGCACCACCCGGTCCGGTACGCACCGCACCGCGGTCTCCTCGTACACCTCGCGCACCGCCGTGTCGGCCGGCTGCTCCCCCGGCTCCGCGATCCCGCCGACGACCGACCACCGTCCGGTGTCGGCGCGCCGGCCCAGCAGGATCCGCCCCAGGTCGTCGACCACGACGGCGGTCACCCCGGGCAGCAGCAGCAACTGGTGACCGGCGGTGGCGCGCAGGGTGCGGATGAAGTCAGGTGTGGTCATTCCCCGACCTTACGAGGCCCTGCGCGTCCGGCGGGCGAACGTCCAGCCGAGTCCGGCCGCGGCCACGGCCAGCAGGAGGTACTCGGCGAGCGGGCCGAAGCGGGTGGCGGGGGTCTGCGCGGAGCGCAGCGGGATCTCCGCGACCAGGGCGTCGGCCGTGAACATCTTCGTCTGCTGCACGATCTCGCCGTCGGGCCGGATGACGGCGCTGACCCCGCTGGTGACGGGCACCAGGACGGTCCGGCTGTGCTCCACGGCCCGGACCCGGTCCATGGCGAGCTGCTGGTAGGTCATCTCGGTGCGGCCGAAGGTGGCGTTGTTGCTGGGCACCGCGATGACCTGGGCTCCTGCCCGCACGGTGGAGCGGACGGCGTCGTCGAAGGCGGCCTCGTAGCAGGTGACCATGCCGACTCCGCTGCCCGCCATGTCGAAGACCCCGGGCTCCTTGCCGGGGCCGAAGTCCCGCCGCACCCGGTCCACGTCGGAACTGAAGAGCCGGACGAAGGAGCGCATCGGGATGCGCTCGCCGAAGGGCTGGATCTTGCGCTTGTCGTAGGTGTCGACGGGGCCCTCGACCGGGTCCCACAGGATCATCGTGTTGCGCAGCGGGCCGGTCTCCGGGGCCAGTACGGAGCCGATGGCGACGGGCACCCCGATGGTCTTGACCGCGTTGTCGATGACGGCGTAGGCGTCGGGCTCGGCGTACGGGTCGATGTCGGAGGAGTTCTCCGGCCAGACGACGAAGTCCGGTCTCGGCACCTTGCCGAGCTTGATGTCCTCGGCGAGCTGGATCGTGCGGTTGGCGTGGTTGTCGAGGACCTGGCGGCGCTGGGCGTTGAAGTCGAACCCGGCGCGCGGGACGTTGCCCTGGATGACGGCGGCCACCACGGTGCCGTCCTCGGCCGCGTCGGAGACCAGCGGCCGGGCCGCCAGCGCCCCGGCGAGCGGGGCTGCCACGGCGGTGGCGGCGAGCAGCGCGGCGGTGGCCCGGCGGGTGTCGGCGCCGACGCGCAGGACCTCGTACAGCCCGAATCCGCACAGGGCCACGGCGAAGGAGAGCAGCGGGGTGCCGCCGAGCGCGGCGAGCGGCAGGAAGACCCCGTCGGGCTGCCCGAAGGCCAGCTTGCCCCAGGAGAAGCCGCCGAAGGGGGCCCGGGCGCGCAGCGCCTCGCCGGCGATCCAGACGGCCGCGCCCCACAGCGGCCAGCCGGGGAGCCGGCTGACGAGGGCGATACCGAGGGTGGTGAGGCCGATCAGGAGGGATTCGAGGGTGACCAGGGCCAGCCACGGCACGGGGCCGACGCCCTCGCCGGTCCAGACGAGCAGCGGCAGCAGGAAGGCGAGCCCGTGCAGCACGCCGAGGCCGAAACCGGCCCGCGCGCGGCGCCCGTACAGGCACCAGCCGAGCAGGGCGAGGGCCAGGGGTGCCAGCCACCACAGGGGGCGGGGCGGGAAGCTGAGGTAGAGGAGCACTCCGGAGAGGACGGCGAGCGCGGGACGCGCCAGCCGGCCGGCCCATCGCCGCGCGGGGGAACCCGCCACGACCCCGGCCTCGGGCGCTCGAGTCGGTACGCCGGCCCCTTGGGGTTCGTTCCCGGCTTCGTTCCCGGCTTCGTTCCCGGTCGCGCGGGTCGCACTGCTGCTCATCTGGCGGAGTGTACGTCCCCTCCCTGTGCCGGTGGCGGAGTCAGTGGGCCAGGGCACGCAGATGGGTGCGGATCACGCGGACCGCGTTCTCCGCGTCGTCGACCGTGACGGTGAAGAGCTTGCCGTCGCCGAGCCGCAGTTCAAGGCCCTCGCCGCGCCGGACGATGATGGCGGTACCGCGCTCGGGGCGCCAGCGGTAGCCCCAGCCGCCCCATTGCTGCGGGGTGATCGAGGGCACGTACTCGGCCGCCTCCACCTCCGCGAGCCGGATCCTGCGGCGCGGCAGCCCGATGTGCCCGCAGCGCACCTCGATGGCCTCGGCGTCCACGGTGACGGCGGCGTGCACGAAGGCGAGGGTGCCGAAGAGGATGAGCAGGCCCGCGGCGAGGCAGCCGATCACCGCCATGAGCAGCGCGACGATGCCGGCGCCCCAGGCGTGGCCGACGGCGAGCTGGATGCCGAGCGCCAGACAGGCCGCACCGGCTCCGGCGAGGATCCACTGCACGCGGTTGGAGGCCCGGCCCGTCCAGAGCGGCCCCGGGGGGTGACCCGTCATGTGTAGCAGCGTACTCACGTTCCACAGGGACGCCACCGGCCTCTTGACCTGAATCGCACTTGAGGTCCTACGGTCGCGGACATGACGAACAACGAGGCGGCAGAGGTGTCGGGGCAGACGATCCCGGAGCGCTATCGCACGGCGGTGGTGCCGCACATCATGGTGGCCGACGCGGTCGGCGCCCTGGATTTCTACGTACGGGCCTTCGGGGCCGTGGAGGAATACCGGCTGGACGCACCGGGCGGCGGCGTCCTGCACGCGGAGCTGCGCGTCGGCGGGGCGGTGCTGATGCTCGGCGACACCGCCGGCGGCGGGTTCACCGCGCCGACGGCGCTGGGCGGGACGTCGGTGGCGCTGCACGTGTTCGTCGCGGACGTGGACGGACTCGTCCGGAGGGCCGCGGCGGCGGGCGCGGAAGTGCTGCAGGAGCCCGCGGACCAGTTCCACGGCGACCGGACGGCCCACCTGCGAGACCCGTACGGACACACGTGGATCTTCTTGGCCCACCTGGAGGACATGTCGGGGGAGGAAGTGGAACGCCGACTGGCCTCGGCCGGGACCGCTTAGCCGGAACGTCCCGGCCGGGACGGGGCCTGGCCTGGCCTGGCCTGGCCTGGCCGGGCCGGGACGCGCTAACCGGGCAGCAGGCCGACGAGCGCGTCCCGCAGGGCCGGGCGGCGGACGGTCATGAAGCGGTGCAGGGTCCGGGAGCCGAATGCCACCCGCTGGGCGCTGCGGCGGCGCTCGCCCTCGTACGCGCGCAGTGCGGCGGGCAGGCTGCCGGGGCCGTGGGCGGCGACGGCGCGGGTGAGGGCCTCCGCGTCGAGGAGCGCGGTACAGGCGCCCTGGCCGAGGTTCGGGGTCATGGCGTGCGCCGCGTCGCCGACCAGCGCGACCGCTCCGGGCGCAGCCGTGCGGGTGAAGGAGGGCAGCGCCGGGTGGAGGTGGCGCATCCGGTAGCGGATCCAGGTCTGCGGGTCGGTGTCGGCGAGCATGCGCGGGATGGGGTCGTGCCAGTCGGCGAAGGCGGCCCGCAGTTCCTCGGCCGTGGTGGCCTCGGGAACGGTGGCGTACCAGTTGGTGCGGCCGGGTTCGACCGGGGTCATCCCGAAGAAGCGGCCCCGGCCCCAGGTCTCGCCGTAGACGCCGGTCTCGAATCCGGCGGTGCCGATCCAGGCCGTGGAGCCGAGCTCGCGCGGCCGGCTCCGGCCCTCGAAGCGGGCGGATCGGACGGCGCTGTTGATCCCGTCGGCGCCGACGAGGAGGTCGGCGCCCCGCGCGGCCGAAGCGTCGTAGGCCTGGCCGTACGCGATCTCCGTGCCGCCGAGCCGCGCGAGCTCGGCGAGGAGCGCGTCGATCAAGTAGGGCCGCGAGATGAGCAGTTCGGGGCGGCCCGCCTTGCGTTCGATCCGCTCCAGCGGGAGCGCGGCCAGTACCCGACCGTCGGGGCGTCGGATCCGCGCGTCGCGATACGGGACCGCGCGCGCCCGGAGCGCCCCGCCGAGGCCGAGCCGGCCGAGGGCCGCCTGGGCCGTGGGGTGGATACCGAAGGCGGTTCCGTACCGCTCCGGCTCGGCCCGGCGCTCCAGAACGGTCACCGCCCAGCCGGCCCGGCGCAGACCGATGGCGGTGGCGAGACCACCGACCCCGGCGCCGACGACTACCGCCGAGCGCCTCTCCCCGCCCATGTCCCCAGCGCTCGCGCCCACGACACACCCCCCGTTCGAGCCACTCCCACTCGACCACCACATCCGTGGTGCCACATCTGTGGTACCACGGATGTGGTTATGCTGGCAACGTGAACCAGGACCGAAGGGACCGGCTGCGGGACGCGGCCATCGCGGTGCTCGCCGAGGCGGGCGGACGGGGGCTGACGCACCGGGCCGTCGACACGGCGGCCGACGTGCCGCTCGGCACCGCCAAGAACTACTTCCCGAGCCGCGACGCGCTGCTGCGCGCGGTCGCCGGGCGCTGCCTGGAGCAGTACCGGGCACTCGCCGACCGGCTCGCGGGGGCCGGCCCCGGACCCGCCGACCGGGCCGGACTCGCCGCGCTGCTCGCCGGACTGCTCCGCGATACGGCCGGCGCCGGGCGGCCGCGCGTGGTGGCCTACTTGGAGCTCCAGGCCGAGGCCACCCGACGGCCGTGGCTGGCGGAGCTGCTGGACCCGATCGCGGCGGCTGACTTCGCGGCGTTCGGACACCTGCTGGCCGCCGCCGGACTGCCGGCCGGTCCGGAGCACGCCCGGGCCCTCACCCTCTCGCTGCACGGAGCCGTCCCCCACCTCCTGACGGGCGCCCCGGACACCCTGGCCGCGGCCGGGCTCGCCGACCTGGACGCCTTCACGCGCGGGATGCTGGACCGCGTGTGCCCCGAACCGCAGGACGAGACCGCGTGACCGCCCGGCTCGACCGCGCCGTCGGAGCCGTGCTCGGCTCGGCGGCCGGGGACGCGCTCGGCGCGCCCTACGAGTTCGGCCCCGCCGGGCAGTTGAGCGCCCTCGGCAAGGAGATGCGCGGGGGCGGCGGCTGGGATCCGGGCGAGGCCACCGACGACACGCAGATGGCGGTGCTGGTCGGGGAATCCCTGCTGGAGTGCGGCGGGCTCGAACTCCCCGACGTCTTCGAGCGGTTCCGGCGCTGGGCCGCCGGGGACCCCAAGGACATCGGGCTGCAGACGGAGATCGTGCTGACGAGCGGCGACCCGTGGGACCTGGCAGCCGCGCTGCACTTCCAGGTCAACGCGCGGGCGGCGGGGAACGGTTCCCTGATGCGCGCCTCGACTTCGGCGGTGTACTTCGCTCCGTCGGGCCGAACGGCGACCATGGCCGCCGCCCGGCGGATCGCCGCGCTCACCCACGGGGACCGGGCGGCCTGGGAGGGCACGGCGGTTCTCCACGAGCTCGTCCGCGTGGCCCTGGACGGCGGGGACCCCCTGTCCGCGCTCCCCGCGACGCTGGCGCAGGTGCACCCGGACCACCGCGAGCGGTACGCGCGGGTCCTCGCCCCGGACTGGCATCCGGATCTGGCCACCGAGTTCAACGGGGCGGTGTGGCCCTGCCTGGGCTCGGCGGTGTGGGCGCTGCGCACCACGTCGGGCTTCGCGGACGCCGTACGGGCCGCCGTGGACCTGGGCGGCGACACCGACACGGTGGCGGCGGTCACCGGCACCCTGGCCGGGGCGCGGTACGGCGCGGCGGCGGTCCCAGAGTCCTGGACGGCCCGCCTGCACGTCCCGCTGCCGGGCTTCGGGGACCGCGTCCTGGACCCGACCGGCCTACGGGAGCTGGCCCGTCGCCTCGCGAAGGCCGGAGCCGACGCCGCGGCGGGTCCGGGTCGGCGGGGGCCCGGCGACTGATCGGCCCGGCCACAGCGCTCGGGGGCAGCTACGCGAGGGGCGCGCCGCGCACGGTCTCCGAGAGGGGGTGGCCCGCGTCGCGCACGGCGGCGGC
>NZ_JBWJVM010000103.1:0-26782 GCF_056428985.1 Streptomyces sp. CA189
TGCATGATGGGACGGCAGGCACGGATCCCCCGGTGATCATGAAGCGTAGAGAACTCCATGATCGGGCGAACCGTGCCTGCCCTACTACTGCCGCCCAGTCGGGCACCTACTGGCGGACGTTCTAAGACGTTCAATCGTCTGGTGAACGAAGGCATCCTCCACAAGGACGGAACCATCAAGGCGAACAGCAACGTCATCACTGCGGAAAAGGAGCGGCTCAAGCGGATCAACGATGAGCACGCAAAGAGGCCCAGGTGACCGCTGAGACCACACGGTCGTGAGCCGCGGTGGGGACTGGAAGGCGCGGCAGTGTGTCACAGTCCCCGCCAAGTTTTCAAATAACCATCGTTTGTTGAAGGCCGCAGGGCGGACCGCCGGAAGGGCCCCAGGGCCTTCAAGAACCCCTTCAAAAACCCGGATGGTTCAACAACTCCCGAGCACCGTTTTCTGACAGGATTCCGGGCGTGAGCACGCCACTTGAAGACGCCCAGTTCGAACTCCTGGTCGCCGAACCCGCCGTCCGCACCGAGATCCGCATCGGATACGCCCGGGTGTCCACCGGCGGACAGAAGCTCGACCGCCAGCTCGACGCCCTCACCGCGGTCGGCTGCCGCCGGATCTTCGCTGACAAGAAGTCGGGGAAGAACGACCTGCGGCCCGAGCTGAAGGCGTGCCACGCCTTCCTCGCCCCGGGTGACACCCTGGTGGTCCCCGAACTGGCCCGGTACGGCCGCTCCCTACAGGACCTGATCACCATGGTCGGCGAACTGCGCAAGCGCGAGATCGGCTTCACCTCGCTGCACGAGCGCCTGGACACCACCACCCCCGGCGGCCGGCTGGTCTTCCACGTCTTCGCCGCCCTCGCGGAGTTCATCCGCGAGCTGATCGTCTCCGGTACCCGCGAGGGCCTGGCCGCCGCCCGCGCCCGCGGGAAGGTCGGCGGCCGGCCCACCGTGGTCAACGCGGACATCATCCGGGCCGCCCGCGACATGCTCCCCAACCCCGAGCACTCGATCACCTCGATCGCCAAGCTCCTCGGCGTCAGCCCCGGCACCCTCTACAACCACATCCCCGACCTGCGCGACCTGCGCGCCAGCCGCACCGGCATCCCGGCCCAGCTCGGAGCGGGCACCCGGTGATCCCCGGCCTGCACCGGCCCAAGGGCTGAGCCCCTCGGGGTCCAGTCAAGATGCCGGCAAAAGGGGACGTGGCGTGATCTTGGACTACGGTCTGGGCCTGCGGCAACCGTGCGCCCGGGAGGGACACGATCGCGCGCGATCGGCTACACCTCGGCCTACACCGTTCCGCAGTTCGACCTCGGCGCGTTCCAGTCCAGGAGGTAATGCGTGTCCACCTCGCCCACGAAAACAGCCTTTTCGAGGGTCTGGTCCCAGTACTGCCAGCCCGTCGGAGCGTTCGGCGCAACGGGGGCCGGAGGGGCCGAGGTGATAGCGAGGCCGTCGGCCGTCCTGACGTAGTAGGTCGTACCGTCACCGAACGGGTCCTGATAGTTGCCGGGGCTCTGGGTGCGCAGCAGCGCCTCCCACCCCGACCTGCCCATCTCCCGGAGCTCGTCGTGGTTGCCAGTATGGAGAGCAGTCGGGGTTACCACGGTGACCTCTTCGCTTTGAGCCTGTCCAGCGTGATCATGCTCATCCTAGGGCCCTGCGCGCACCAGCCAGACCCAAACGCCATTACTCCAAAGCCACTTGGCCCCGGGCGGTGATCACCTTTGCCGGGGCAACCCATCCGCCACCCCACCAAGATCATCCCGTGGCGGCTTTTGGGCTCGCCTTGGCTGGACCCCTTCCACGTCTTCGCCGCCCTCGCCGAGTTCATCCGCGAACTCATCGTCGCCGGCACCAAGGAGGGCCTCGCCGCCGCCCGGGCCCGCGGCAAGGTAGGCGGACGCCCCACGGTCGTCAACGAGGACCTCATCCGCGCGGCCCGCGACATGCTGCCCAACCCGGAGAACAGCGTCACCACCATCGCCAAGATCCTCGGCGTCTCCGTCGGCACGCTCTACAACCACATCCCGGACCTCAAGGAACTGCGGAACTCCCGCGTCCCACGGCAGTTGGAGCGCAGCACGCAGCCCCCGCAGCTACCTTGCACCGTGGGTCAGAGATAGGACACCGGGGCCTGCCCGGCCTGCTCGCCGAGCACCTCAAGGCCACCGATGTCGCCGAGATCCGCGAAACGCTGCGCGGTGGCCGGACGATCCACCGCGTGCAGGGCTACCTCGGTGCGCGTCACCGCCCCGTGCGCGCTCCACCAGGCCGTGCTGAAGCAGTGCGCCGCCCTCGCCGGCGACGGCTCCGCCCCTGCCGGGAGCAAGGCGTACCCCACGTACGCCGACCGGATCACGCGGACATCCTGACGAACACGCATCGCCGTCAGAAAGGTTCGACACATCCGAGTTCGCCAGGCACCCGGAGGAACTCGGGGGTGAGACCGACACCAAGCTCATCACACGGCAACGGGCCAGGTCAGGGGCTACTCCGTTGTTTTCTCGGCGAGAACTACTGGGACCCTATCTGTGCCAGAACCCGAAACTCGTGAACATTCCGGCCAGGATGCGACGCCGGCTGCCTCCCGAAGCAACGTCGATCTACTGCCCGTTCTCGTGAACAGAGCCACTCGCGAGCGAGTGCTGTCGGAAGCGGCACACGGGGGCACGCTGCCGCTGTACCGGGCGGAGAGGACCGCCAAGCACCACTGGGGCCTGGTCCGTAAGAAGGTCGGCGTGAAGTACGACCAGGGCGAGGCCCGCAGGATCGCCGAGCGGTCGATCCGCAAGGAGGCCGCGGCGAAGAACCCGCCGGCGGACCTGATCAACATCGCGCTGGAGAAGGTCGTGGAGGCCGGGCTGGAACTGCCCGGGTGATGCGGCGGCTGCGGGAACCGGCCGAGCACGAGATCACCGACTTCTCCCCGTTACGGCCGGTGGGTCTGCGGTTGGGACCTCTCGGTCCACAACGGCGGACCCGTCGAATCCTGGTGCTGCGCCCACCCTCTGGCTCGGAGCCGGTGCCGGGCACCTGCCGGGCCGGTGTTCGGGCCCGAAGCGGTAATTTGGTGCGATGGATCACGACGTCGCCGCAGGGCTGGTCGAGGAGTGGCTCGCCGGCCCGAACTCCGAGGCGAGCGGCCACTTCAGCTACCAGGCCCTCGAGCACTACCGGCCGGCGGTCCTGCACTGGCTCACCGTCGGATGCGGTGCCGACGGGGAGAACATCCCGGACCCCGACCGCTATCTCCGCCCCACCCCGACGGCCCTGCAGGAGTGGGCCGTCGGCTACGCCGGCGCCGCCCGCTCCCGCGATGCCGCCTGCGGCGCCGTACGGTCCTTCTACCGCTGGCTCGAAACCCCGACGGCCGCGGGCGGACCCGGCCTCGTACCGACCGGCACCGCCAGGTCCCTGCAGTTCCAGCGCGGCGGCAACTTCGCCGCCGGACTGCCCGGACGCGAGCTGTGGACCCCCGACCAGTGCCGCTGGCTCGCCCAGGCCGCCGACCGGTACCAGGGCACCCGGCGCGAGAGCCCGCACCGCGCCCGGGCCCTCGTATACCTCTGCCTGAACCACTACCTCTGGGGCCGCGACTCCGAAGAGGACGTCCTGCGGCCCGGCCAGATCACCGCCATGCGCCTGAACGGCCGCCACCAGGAACAGCACCGCACCACCTGGGACGTCCCCCAGAAGAACGCCGCCAGCGACGCGACCCGCCTCCAGCCCGTCCACCACGACGCCGTCCGCGCCATCGACGAATACCTACCCCACCGCGCGACCGCCCTCCCCGACACCGGCCACCTCTTCACCACCGTCAACGGCCGCCCCCTGGAACCCCAGTCCCTGCTCCGGATCCTGCGCACCGTGGCCGCCACCCACCCCGACCTCGAAGAGGCCGCCCGCACCCTGTCCGCCGACGCAGTCACCCACTCACCGGCGGCCCCAGCCGGTCCCACGGCCGGTCCGTCCGGCAACGGCCCGAGCACCGGAGGCAGCCCTGCATGAAGACCTCGTTGACGCGCGAGCGAGGGAGTACAACAGGACGTACGAGGAGCTCCTCACCCTCGCCGACCGCCTCGAGGTGCTCCGCCACCTGCAGGAGGGGGTCGATCCGCGCGCCGGAGCGGCCCCGCACGCGGTCGGGTTTGCCGCCTCCATCCTGCGGGTGACCGACGCGGAGACGCCTGTGCCCGGCTTCCGCCACGACACAGGGCAGCTGCTCGAGCTGGCCGCCAACTGGAGGGAGGCGGCATTTGAGATCGGCGAGTTCGCCCCGACGGCCCCAGGACCGGCGGGGCCTTCATCTGCCTTCCCGCCCCTGCACCTCGTCACCGACCCGACGGCGCCCTCGTGAACGGACGCCCTGAGTTCGTCCCGGGGCTCCGTTCCCGCGCACCGGCACCCGTCCCCGACCGGCCCCTCAGGCGTGCTGCTGCTCATGCGGTTCCACCGGGCTCTATCCAGGGTTCACACACGTGCGTGCTGTTCTGCCAGCGGCAGAACACCGGCCGGACCCGGCTCGAGGATCACTACCGTCCAGTCCCATGACGACGATTACGACGCGTACGGTCGAGTACCCGGCGGACGGTTTGACGATGATCGGGCACCTCGCGCTCCCGGCCGGTGTCGACCGCCGGCCCGCGGTGCTGCTCGGACCAGAGGGCATGGGACTCAGCGACGTCGAGCGCCGCCGGGCCGATGCCCTCGCCGAGCTGGGATACGTAGCGCTGGCCTTCGACCTTCACGGCGGGCGCTACCTGGGCGACCCCGAGGAGATGCTGGCCCGCTGCCTGCCCCTGCTCGCTGATCCCGACCGGATGCGGGGCATCGGCCATGCGGCGCTCGACGTGCTGCGCACCGAGCACCGGACCGGCCCCGACCGGATCGCCGCCATCGGCTACGGCACCGGAGGCGCCGTCGGGCTGGAACTCGGGCGCGACGGCGTCAACCTGCGCGCGATCGGGACAGTCAACGCACTGACCACTGGCCGACCGGGCGAGGCAGCGCGCATTCGCTGCCCGGTGTGGGCCGGCGTCGGGTCGGAAGACCCGATCATGCCGCCCGCACAACGGAACGCGTTCACCGCCGAGATGCAGGCCGCAGGCGTCGACTGGCGCCTCACGGTCTACGGCGGCGCCTTGCACGCCTTCCACCACCCGCCGGTCGACCACCCCACGGTCCCCGGCGTCGGCTACCACCCACAACACGCACGGCGAGCCTGGCGCGACGTCCTCAACCTGCTCGCCGAGTGCCTGCCCGCGACGGAGGATCTGGGGGGATGACCCAGGCAGACAGCCTGGCAAACGCCGGCCTGGACGCCGCCGACCACCCTGAAGCCCTGAAGCCCTGAAGCCGTAGCGATGCTCCCTCGAGCCTCCGATGTCAGTGACGCGGGATACCGTCCTCATCACGCTGGGGTGAGAGGTGGGGGAGAACCATGGCGAAGAACGCCCGGGCCGATCAGCTGAGGGAGTACGGCCGGTCCGTGCTGGAGGGGGCCCGGTCGGAGCAGGTCCTGCGCATGGCACGGCAGGTGGACGGCGCCTCGCGCGCGACCGCGCGGGAGTACGCCGGCCGCTCCCTCATCGAGTTGCTGCAGAACGGCTACGACGCGCATCCGAGGGACCGCCGCGACGGACGGGTCCACGTCCTGCTGGATGAGGCGGAAGGCGAGTGGGGGACGCTGTACGTCGCCAACGGCGGCACGCCCTTCACCTGGCGGGACGTCAAGCAGGTCTGCGAGCTCGCCCAAAGCTCGAAGGAGGTCGGCGAGGGCATCGGGAACAAGGGCGTCGGGTTCCGCAGCATCCTGCTGATCAGCGAGGCGCCCGAGATCTACAGCGCAGACCCCGACAGCCCGCTCGGCCCGGAACTGGACGGGTACTGCTTCCGCTTCGCGCAGCAGGCCGACGTGGAGGAGTTCCTCGCCGGTGAGGACAACGCCCAAGAGGCGGCCGCCACGTATCCGCCGCTCCAGGCACCCCTGCCGCTGGACGATGTGCCCGCGACCTGTCGGCAGCTTGCCGCCGACGGGTACGTGACCGTGGTCCGGCTGCCCCTGCTGGGCGAGGCCGCCCGGGCCGAGGTCCGGCTGCGGATGCGCGAGCTCGCGGGGGCGAAGGTACCCGTGATGCTCTTCCTCGACCGGCTCGCCGGCCTGACGCTGGAACGGCGGGCCGCCGTCGGCGAGGCGGGCGGGCCAGGCGAGCCTGATGGCCGCCACGAGTTGGGCGATCACCCCGAGCCGGGCGATCCACGCCAGGAGGACGAGCGGTACGAGCTGACCCGCTCCGAGGAGCGCTTCGGGACGGTACAGGACCTCGCCGGCCGCGGGTTCCCCGTCTCCTGCGCGACCGTGGACCTGGGCCCGTCCGGCACCTACCTCGTAGCCCGGGGCACCGTGGAGAAGGAACGACTGAACGGCACGCTCGCCGAGGCCGTGGACTCCGGGCTCCTCGACGGTACGTGGCAGGAGTGGAAGCGCTCCGCCGTCGTCGAGGTCGCGCTCCCGCTGCCCGCCACGACCCGACCGCGGCGCGGGCAGATGTACACCTTCCTGCCGATGGGCGAGGACGAGACCGCGCCGTTCCCGGGCCACGTGAACGCCCCGTTCTTCACCAAGCTCGACCGCACCGGCCTTCCCCGCGACAATCCCCTCAACGTGCTGCTGCTCGACGCCGTCGCCGAGACCTGCCTGGCGGCCGCCGCGGTACTGCGCACCGTGCCCGAGCCGTCGATGCGGCGGTTGGCCGTGGACCTGGTGAGCTGGGGAAGCGACAAGGGCTCGCCAAGGCGGCTGAGCGAGGCGGCCCTGCGCGTGCACGGGAGCGAACTTCCCGACGTACCGCTCGTGCCTGTTCTCGCAGCGGAAGGCGCCCCGTCGGAGGCGGCCTGGGCCCCGCCTCGGAGCGCGGCCCTGTGGCCGGACCTCGAGCTGACCGTCCTCACGGCACACCGCGCGCACGGGGCCGGGGTCGTGGTGGCGGATCCGGAGATCGGCGGCGACCGGCTGAGACGGCTGGCCACCTTGTGCAAAGCCCTCGGGTACCCGTGGGAGCCGGTCCCGGAGACCCTCGCCGAGCACGTGGAACAGATCGTCCAGGGCCTCCCTCTCCCCGGGGCCGGCGGGTCCCTGGAGCAGTGGAGCGCGCTGTACGAGGATCTGGCGGCCCTCTTCGAGAACGACGGCCACGTCCTGCACGGCAGGCAGCTGCTGCTCGCGGAGGACTGCACACGGCAGCACGCCAACCGTCCCCTCGACAGGGCGGGTACGGGCACGCGCACACGTGCAGGGGCAGGTGCAGGTGCGGGGGCACAGGGCAGGCCGAGCGGGCAGGGTGCCCGCCGCGAGGCGTTCTTCCAGCCGGTGGATGCGGGGACGAACCCGGCGCAGGAGGCTCCGTCCGTGCCCGCCCTGCTCGGCAAGCGGTTGTTCACCCTGCACCCGGGGCTGGTCTGGAAGGACCACGGTGACCATGCGCACGGGCGGCCTGCCCGTGCCTTCCTCGAGCGGGAGCGGCTCGTCCGGCCGTACGACACGATCGGCCTGCTGGATCACGTACGGCAGGCGCTCAGTGCTAGCACCGATCGCCGACTGCGGCTCCAGACCCTGCGGTTCGTCTTCCGGCTGTGGCAGCTGCGGCGCTCGCTGGACGGGGCGGAGATGTCCTCGCTCGGACTGTACGTGCCCTCGGCGGACGGCCGGATGATCAGGGCGAGCGATGCCGTCTTCGGCCGCGGCTGGGGCCGCGAGTCCGTCGGCGAGGACTTGGCGGCGGTGGTCGCCGCCGGGCAGGACGTGTCGAAGGACCTCAAGGCGATCACGGGACGGCTCCTCGCCGCGCGGGAGGAGTTCGACAAGAGGGCCGGGACCTCTGACGACTGGCGGGCGTTCCTCGCAGAGGCGGGGGTGGCCGACGGGCTGGTCCCGACCTCGTCACCGGACGCCTCGAGCTGGATCGACCACGGCGATGGTCTCGTCGCCCGGCAGGTGGTCCGCATGGGGAAGGTCTCGCCCGAGGTACAGGCGCAGTGGGAGCCGTACCTCCGCGCCTGGTCCACTGCCGATTACCCCCGGACGCCGTACCGGGGAACCCCCGCCTGGCGGCTCCCCGGCCAGGATGTCGTGGAACGGCTCGGCCTGGAGGCGCGGTCGGCGTACGCACGGCTCGTCCTGCACGGCCTGTCCCACTGGGACAATATGAAGTTCACCAGCATCTGGACCAGCAGGGGAAGCCACAGCCGATCGGACGTCGAACGGTTTCTGACCCCGCTGGGTGCCTTCGTCCGGGAGCAGCCGTGGCTCCCGGTGCGGAGCCGTGACCGCGCCGACCGGTTCGTCCGGCCGGCCGATGCCTGGCACTGCCCGCCCGGGCTGGAGGAGGAGCCCTCGTACGCGCCGACCATCGACCGCCGGCTGCGCCACCTGCTGGAGCGCGGGAGGACGGGCGAGCGGCTGCGGGAGATGCGGCTGCCGACCTGGGGCGACTCCCGGGACAGCGACCGCCTCGTCGCCGCACTGGGACGGCTCGCGGCGCAGGGCGCACTGGGGGCCGAGGACCGGCCAGCCGCGCAGCGGGCCAACGAACGCGCCTGGAAGGACCTCGTACGGTGGCCGCGCCCCGCTCTCCCTCAAGGCGCCGCCCTGCTCGCGGAGTCCGGGGACCGGCTGATCGGCGTACCGTTGTCCGCCCTGAACGGCGGGGAGGCCCGGGGCGGTGACGTCGACGGTGGCGACGCAAGCGCCGATGGCGGGACCGTGCTCTACGTCAGCGGTGAGCGCGACGGTCTGACGGCTCTGCTGGTACGGGAGATGGCGCACCCCCTGCTCACCCTTCCCGGTGTCTCCGCGGAAGCCGCCGAGGTGTTGGCGGCCGCGGCCGGAGATCCCACTGGCGTCCGGCATACCGACGACCTGATGTTCACGGTGACCGTGGACGGCGCACGGGTGGACCCCGTGTCCATGGGGGAGCCGCTGGTCCAGCAGCTGCCCTGGCTCATCCTGGCCGTCGGCGTCCTCGCCGACCACCCGGCGCGTGGCCCCCGGGCGAGCGAGGCCGAGTTGAGCGAGTTGACGTCGCTGGTCAGGAGCGTACGTCTGCACCGCTACCGCTCCTGGGACATCGAGCTCGACGGCCGGCCCGTGACGCTTCCGGGCCGCCTCGGCGGAGTGCTGCCGCTGCCCTATCCGAAGCATCCGCTCGTCCTCGCCCCGGAAGGCGGGCCGGGCTGGCCCGAGACGATCCGCATCGTGGTGGCGGTCGCCGAGCTGCTGGGACGGCGGGAGTTCGGCGACCGGCTGCGCATCGCCGCCCACCAGCTCGCCTCCCGCCACGCAGACCTGCGCGACCCCGGCCCGGAGGAGCTCGCCGAGGCCCTGGACGTCACGCTCCGCGAGGTGGAGGAGACGAGCCGCCGGATCGACGGGGCCATCGGCGTGGTCCTGGAGCGCTGCCGGCCCTTCCTCGTCCACCTGGTCGGCCAGGTGGCGGCGGACTCGCTGCTCCTGCCGCCCCCGGGCGACACCCGGGAGTTCCAGGCGCGCCTCGAGGAGTACGCCGCCGAGCTCCCGGTCCCCGTTTCCGAGTTCATCGACAGGTCCCGCGCGGCCCGCGGTACGGACGAACTACGGCGCGACCTGGGCGTCGGATTCGCCGAGCTGAACGACACCTTGCGCGCGATGAACCCGGCGCTGGACCCGGTCAGCCACGCCGAAGAGCACGAGGAGGCGCTGCGCACCTACCTCTACCTGCGCAAGAAGGAGATCGTCAACCGGCTGCGCCGGGCGGTGCTGGAGGACTTCGACGCGCGCCGCCCGATGCCCGACTGGCCCTCGGTACCGGCCCTGGACTGGATCACCGCGCCGGAGGAATGGGCGTACACCGTGGACACGGCCGATACCGCGCGCCTGGAGGCGCACGTGGAGGAGCAGCTCGCGCTGCGCCTGGGCCGACCCGTGCCGCGGGCCCGGTCGGGCGAACACCTGCCCGCCCGCGAGCAGGTGCGCGGCGCGAACCTCCGTACGATCGCCGGCCTGGCCGCCGACCTCGCGGTCCTGGTCAGGGCGGCCGGACACCCGCTGCCTGCGGCCCTGGCCGGAGCAGAACCCGCCGCGACAGTCACCGCACAGCTGGAGGCCGCAGGCGCACTGGACTTCCGGCTCCTGTCCCCCGCCGACGTCGTCGGCTGGTTGGCGGCCCTCGGGCAGTGGCCCGCCGGGATGGCGGCGGAGACGGAACCCGCACGGCACGGGCTGTCCGAGGCCGACCTGGCCCGGGTGCGCGACGCGGCGGAACACGAGCGCCGCGAACGGGAGCGCGAGCGCCGGTCCATCTCCGTCGGCGGGCGCCCCTTCGAGGTGTACTCCGGGGACTTCACCGCCCTCACCCGCGAACTGGAGCGGGTCCTGCGGAGCGGCTCGGCACCGGGCATCACGGCCCCGGGGCCGCTCCGCTTCACGGACCCCCGTCCCCAGACCGGGCGTACCCGGGCCACGACCGGACGCACGGGAGGGAGGCCGTACGGGGGCACCACGGACAGCGGGCTCACCGCGGTCCAGCGGGAGGCCATCGGGTACGTGGGCGAGTGGTACGCGTACCAGTGGCTGTGCGAGCGCTACCCGGACGGCATGGACGAGACCGGCTGGGTGTCGGGCAACCGCCGCAAGGCCTTCCCCGGCCCGTCCGGCGACGACGGCCTCGGCTTCGACTTCCAGGTCGGCTCCGGCAGCCGGCCTTACCTGTACGAGGTGAAGGCGACCGGGGGAGAAGGCGGCCGCTTCGAGCTCGGAGAGAGCGAGGTCCGCGCGGCCCGGCAGCACGCGGGCAACGACCACTGGCGCCTCCTGGTGGTCACCCACGTCCGCACCCCGCACCGGACGGCCATCCAGATGCTCCCCAACCCCTACGGAAAGCGCGGCCGGGACCGCTACCGCGAGGAGGGCGGGGCACTGCGCTTCTCGTACCTGCTGTGACCTCGGCGTTCGACGGCCTCCGGGCGGCCTGGTCGAGCATGTTCTGCACCCGCTTGCGGCTGAACCTGCTTGATGGCGTGAACGCCGTAGCCCTCGCGGCCGAATATCCGCAGCTAGCGGGCATCCTGCTGGCAGACGGACGGGCCGTGCCTGCGAGAATCCGTTCTCCGGCCTTCGACGATGGAGAGACACAGCGTGCGTGGCTTCATACGGGGAGTGCTGGCGCTCGTCGTCCTGTCCTCCGCAGCAGCGGGTTGCACCAGTGGGAAGACAGAAGAGACGAGGGAGACGCGGGAGCAGGGGCGTGCGATGCTCACCTCGGCGCAACTCGCGGACGCCCTCTTGGACGGCAAGCACTCCGGATTCACCGTCATGCCCGAGCGATGGCCCATCCTCGAGGAAGAGGACGTCGTCACGGCGTCCGATCCGGCCTGTCAGCCACTGGCCGACGTGACGAGCGTCAAGCCCAGGCATCAACCCACCGGGACCGTTTGGGCTGTGCTTCAGGACAAGAACGGAAACTCCGGCGGGAGCGTCGTGCTCTCCAGTTTCGCGACGGGTGGGGCGAAGGACTGGATGAGCGAGCTGCACGCGGCTCTCACCGTGTGCAAGAGCTTCTCGGCTTCCTCCCAGCGCGGCTGGTCGGACCCGGTCACCCTCGCGCCGCTGCCGTCCGCCGGCGTGGGTGACGAATCCGTCTCCTACTCGGTGACCGCCGACGAAGCTCCCGCAAAGCGGCAGATCATGACGATCGTGCGAACCGGTGGGTCACTGGCCGTCTATCTCACCCCCTCGGATGGACAACGGCCTCCTGTCTCCCTCATGAAGCGTCAGCACGAGCAGCTGGCGGCAGCCGGCTAAGGCACCCGGCAGGAGCCGTGCGCCCAGGAGCTTCAACGGTGCTGCTCGGACTCGGTGTAGAGGCGCTGGGCAAAGGGGCCGAGGGCCGTTCCGTAGCTGACCTCCTCGTCACCGCTTACGTTCACCGCGACGACTCGGCCGGCACCGGCCGCGTCGAGGTCGACCATGTACGGGCCCCCGCTGGAACCGACACCCATCAGGCACGGGATGCTCAGGAGACCACCGCTCCCCGACCCGCGCCCAGAAGGGCCTTCGCAGTGCAGGACGCGCGCGGTGTACGGGTAGCCGACGAAGTGTGTTCGCACTCGGGGTGGTCGAGGGCGAGGGCACCGTGTGGTTCGAGCTCGACTCGCTCGACGTCCGGGACCTGGCAGAGCGCGTCCGCGCCGCGGGCGCGCCCACGCTGACCTGCCGGACGGACGCGACCTGAGTCCTGGAGGGAGAGCGGCCATCCTGGCTGGCGTCGGGCGCTGCACTGGCCGGACCTGGTCCTGGTGCGCGACGACGGACGCCTGTTCCAGGTCGAGGTCGAGGTCGAGGTCGAGCTCACGCCGAAGCTGAAGGCCTCGCTGGGGCGGATACTGCGCGCCTACCGGCAGGCGCGGCGGCAGGTCCTGTACCTGGCCACCGACCCGGTCGTCTGGCTGCTGCAGGGCCAGCCCGGCCCGGACGGCCGCTGGGTCGACGGCGTAGCCCAGGACGTCGGGCTGCTCCCGACCAGAGCAGCCAGTCCCGGGAGACGGCGGCCTGCTGCAGATCCGACCGTTCACCGCGAACGACCCGGGCGTCGCCCGCCGGGTCGCGCTCCACCCCAGCCGTCACCGCCGCTCCGCTCGGCCGCCCATCTGACGGGCCGAAGCGTGGAATGGCTAGACGCCGCCATGTCTGTCGTAGCCGATGTGGCCGGCCGCGAACAGCCGCGTGGGAGAGGCGATGTACTCGTCCCGGTCCACGCCATTGGGTGATCCTGCTGGACGGGACGCTGATCCGCACCCGGCGGCGCATTGGGCGGGCGAACCGGAAGAACTACTCGGGCAAGCACAAGGCGCATGGCCTGCTGTTTCTCGCCCTGACCGATGCGAAGGGGCGGCTTTTGCGGATCTCCTCCGCCCGCCGCGGCGCCTGCAGCGAGATCACGGCGGCCCGCTACGAGAAGCTGTGCGCGCGACTGCGCGAGCTGGAGCTTGCGGCAGTTGCCGACCTGGGATTCGTCGGTCTGGACGAGGGGGCAGAGGAGCAGTCGGCGGTCATCACGGGTTTCAAGGCGAGCGGCGTCAAGCGCCTGTCGTCAGCGAAGAAGGTCGTGAACCGGCTGATCAGCAGCCTGCGGGCGCCGGTCGAGCACGGCTTCGCGAGCCTGAAGACCTTCCGGATCCTGACCAAGGTGCGCATGCATCTGCGGCACGCGACCGCGCCGCTGCGGGCCCTGCTGGTGCTGACACACCACCAGGTGGCGCGGTGACCGATGATCTACCCACAACGATCACCGTGATGAGCTGCGTGAGCACCCCAACGACTCGTCACACCAGAACCGTTGACCTGCAGGAATCACGATGGAACTTCCCCATGGACGGGGCAGCGAGCCGGAATCGCCGACCAGAAGCGTGGTAGCGGGACGTCGTTCCGTCTGCTTCCGCGGGGCAGACGCGACGACCCTCGTATAAATTCCCTTATACAAGGGTGATTGCCCAGGAACGATCGTCAGGGGAGCGGCACATGAGCGAGCATCAGCAGTCCGCGGTGGACGACCGGGACAGCGACGAGATCGTCGAGGCCGAGCTCGTCGCGGAAGGCGAGCTGCTACCGGTACCCCAGGTCCACCCATCACACTCACCTCGTCCCCTGGTCGACCAGCACACGATCCTCTACCCGGCGGAGGCCGTCCCCACGGAGGCGGATGCGCCGACGTACACCCGTACGGACTTCGAGGTGTCCGCGGGCACTGCACAGCGCCTGCGCGACAAGTCCGCTCCCGCCAACACCAGCCGCAACTACACGAGTCAGCGTCGGAAGTTCGCCGAGTGGTGCGAGGAGATGGGCAGGGTGGCTCGGCCCTGTACGACGGCCACGTACGTGGAGTGGGTCGCCGGGCTCATCGCCCGCGAGATGGCGCCGAACACCATCCGTACGTACATGTCGGGCGTCCGCATGTGGATGCCCGAGGACCGCCGGCCCGGCACGACCGAAGCCCGGGGCATGCTGGCGGAGTACCGCAAGGAGTGGGGCAAGCGCAACCGGGTCCGCAAGGCGCCGGCCATCACTGAGGCGATGCTGCACGCCATGGTCGACACCTGCGACCTCCACTCACCCGCAGGCCTGCGGGACCGCTGCGCGCTCCTGGTGGGCCGGGGCGCGCTGAACCGCCGCATCGAACTGGCCGACCTGGACATCGACGACGTCGAGGTCGAGGACGGCGGAGTCGACCTGTGGATCGCCCACTCGAAGACCGACCAGGAGGGAAAGGGCGAGAGCACCTTCATCCCCGCCGACCCCTCATCCCCCCGCTACGACCCGGTCGCAGCCGTACGGGACTGGCTGAACTGCCTGCACCGCATGGGAGTCCACGAGGGCCCCCTCCTACGCGCCCTAACCTCCACAGGCCGGCTCCAGAACCGCACCACAGCCACTGCCCGCGGCGACTACGTCACCGGCGACGCCCTCAACGACTGGGTCCGCCACCGCGCCTACCTGGCCGGCCTCCCCACCTGGCACCTGGTCACCTCACACGGCCTACGCCGCGGCGGAGCCCAACAAATCGCGGACGCCGGCGCCGACCCGACGAAGCAAGGCCGCTGGAAACCGGGCTCGGCCACGGTTAAGCGCGAGTACCTCGACCGCGCCCAATCCCGCGCCCAAAACCCCTGGCACCAGGTACAGGCCGCAGGAACCAGCACGGACCGCCAGAGATTTGTCCCGGCCCCTCCTTAGCAACCCCTGACTGCCTAGCCGATGGGCCGCCGCCATGGAGACCACCCCATGCACCGGCGTTGCCGTCAACTACTGCCGTCAGACGCGGGAAACAGGCCCCACCAAATTGTTCCAGTGGCGCGATCACTTCGGATCTGGCCGGCGACCCTCAATGCAATGGCACCTTGAACTCAATGAAGAAAACACAACGACCCGCCAAGTAAAGTGGCAGGTCATTGTGACAGCGAAACTGAGCTCACTCAAATCCCACGAGCAGGTCCATGCCAGCGTACGACTTCTTCACCCTGCACCATGGGCCGCGACTCCAACGCGACCGGACCAGGGTAAAAATAGGAAGAATTCGGCCCCGACATATCCTCGCCT
Source organism: Streptomyces sp. CA189 (assembly GCF_056428985.1). NCBI lineage: Bacteria > Bacillati > Actinomycetota > Actinomycetes > Kitasatosporales > Streptomycetaceae > Streptomyces > Streptomyces sp. CA189. The sequence goes on from NZ_JBWJVM010000103.1 coordinate 15,136, forward strand.
GCCAAATACCTATAGAGCCACTCCGAGAAACTCATCGAATATTCGAAGAACTCGCCATCACCGTCCTCGACAAACAGGATGGACCGACCGTCCGGACCCTTCGCCAAGAAGATCGTTTGTCCGCTATCTGCGGACGCAATGGGCGTCAACCCGCGCAGCGTCCCGAACTCCATCTCAGTCAGATTGAGGACTACTCGTGGATCTCCGTCCACTTCGTCATCCCATGGAATATCTGACCACGCGAGGCACGTGTCACGAATAAATTCCCCGAGGTTCCATCGCGGCGTTTCCGGGTGGTTAAGGAGCAGATGCCCATTCATTTTGACCGGAGCGTAAGCCTCGATTAGCGCCTTATAGTCGTCCGGCAAGGAGAAGCCGAGGTCGCCTTCTATCCGCACCCACGCTTCCGGATCTGTACGCCTGCCGGTCTCCTTACCCAGCAAGGACATCACCCTTGGCAAGTATTCGCCGCTCACGATGCTTACCTCCTCGGGCAGTCCGAACTACCCATAGTAGAACCACCTGTCGGAGACTGGCGGATAACGCAGTGCTTCATCCATGCTCCAGGAACCCCGTAATTATACTCGATGCGCGTAGGGATTCCCGAAGTGCCGTTATCGTAATGAGGCGTGACGGAGATCGAAAGCCGCTTCCCTGATTTTATAGTCTTTCTGATTTCAGCTTCAACACCGTGATTCAAGTATGGCGTATTCGTTTTCTCATATTCCGCCACCAGGTTCCGGAGATCGATCCCAGAACCCCTTGCTGCAGCTGGTATCAGGTGACCGTTTGCAGCAGTGTACCCCTGGCTCTCGATTTCATTCATCCCTGGCGGCTTTGTTGAAGCATTCGTATTTGTCCCCGGATATGTTCGCCCCTTGTTGTAGTCGCTCATGTCCAGCAGTCCATACACTCCAGTGGCTCGACACTGGTAACTGCCCTCATAATCGTCGTAGTAGCGCTCTCGGGGGAGATAGACGGCATGGCCAGTTTCGCTAACCCCTGGACCGTCGTCGCACTTGTCGTCAGTGCGATCGCGGCCATTATTCTTCCCACCAAATACATCGGTAGGAGCCGGTAGAACTTCCGCGCTCTGGCTGGGAGTGAAGTTGGCGTTCCCTTGGAGCATCTGAAGTACCGCTTGTCCACCTATGACCTGCGCCCATCCGTCACCAACGGCCCATGCTGCGTCGTCTATAGCTGTGGTGTCGAGTTCGGGGGTGTGCGCCGGCGCGATCACCGGGTTCGGACCGTTGTTGGGGTTCTGGTCGATCGGCGGCGGAGGCGGGTTGGTGACGGTGCGTACGTTGCATCTGACCAGGCAGCGACCTCCGCCTCCTCCTCGTGACCCGCTTGCTGCTGTTCCGATCTGCCACGGGGTAGAGGTGCCACTAGGTGCTGAGCCCTTGCCGCACAGCCAGTGGTTGCAGGGGCCGCCGAACATGCTTGTCCAGCCACCACAACCTTGAGGAGTGTTCTCGCACGAGGCGTAGCCGATGCTGTTTTCGCCCGCGAGGAAACTCGTCCAGAAGATGTAGCGCGGAATACTGACTGCTCGGAATCCCCAAGATGCCGCTGACCTTCCGAGTGCTCCCCAGCCGCTTGAGGAGGGCTGGGTGGACGGCCTGGGAATGACGGGTGCTGTCGCGGTGCGACCAGTGCCAGTGTCCACGTAGTGGCCGGTGGGGTCGGTTCCATTGAGCGGCGATGCGTTGGCGTACGCATAGCGGTTGGCCTGGACGGAAGGGTTCGGGTCCAGCTGCCAGGTGTCGCGGCTGGTGAAGCTAGCGGTGCCGGGCTGGTACCAGCGGGATGCCATGTTGACTTCGCCGCTGGTGGGGTCGGTCCAGCCGGACTGGTAGCCGATGTTGGGGTTGGTGCCCGAGGTGCTGGTGATCACTCCGACGGGGTTGTACGTGCGGGCGCCGGTGACGGTGGTGGCGTCGGGGCTGAGGCTGGCGACTAGGTCGTCGTGTTGGTCGGTGATGGCCAGACTGGCCGAGGCGGGGGTTCCGGTAGTCGCGCTGGCCAGGAGGGACCCGCCGGGGGTGCGGGTGTAGGTGCTGGTGGCGTCGCTGGTCAGGTTGTTGGAGCCGCCGTCGTAGGTGAAGGCCTTTGCGTTGTGGGTCAGGACGCGGTCGAGGCTGTCGTAGGTGAAGGTGCTGGTGCCGTTAGTGATGGTGCGTTCGAAAGCGTCGGACTTGATTTGCTGCGTGGCGTTGACGTCGGCGGAGTCGGTGACGGTCTGCTCGGTGCCGCGGGCGCTGTAGTTGTAGGTCTTTGTGCCCCAGGTTTCCAGGCGGTTGCGCGAGTCGTAGGTGGCGTTTGTGGTGCCGCGCTTGGTGAGGTTGCCCGCGTCGTCCCACTCGAAGGGGACGGTGCTGGCGCCCTTGCTCCAAGAGGTCATGCGGCCGGCCATGTCGTAGGCGTAAGTGTTCGGTTCCGACACACCGACGGCGGTCTTCTTCACGAGCTGGTCGGACAGGTCGTAGTCGTATGTCAAGCCCTGTACGTCGCCGCCTGTGGTGCGGGCGACGGTGTTCTTGGTGAGGCGGCCGAGGCTGTCGTAGGTGTAGGTGCGTGCGGCACCGATCGTGTACGTGCCATCGGTGGCGGGGCGGGCGTACTGGTCCTGTGTCGGCCGGCCCGCCGCGTCGTAGTTACTGCGCACCTGCGTGCCGGTCAGCGGGTCGGTAGTGGTGAGCAGACGACCGGCAAGGTCGTAGGTGAACGCAGTCGCACCGGCCCTATCGGTGCGGGAGGCCATGTTGCCGTCCGCGTCGTAGGTGTAGGTGGACTTGCCCGACGGTCCGTCGGCGTTCAGGAGCTGACCGCGGTCGTTGTAGGTGTAAGTGTTGTTGGACAGGATGCCGTCTGTGCCGGAGCTGGTCATGCGGCCGGCGAGGTCGTAGGAGAGGGTTCGGGGACGGGTAGCTACTGCTGCGCCGCTGCCCGTCTCGCCTGTAAGTCGGCCGAGGGCGTCGTAGGTGCGCTGGCGCTTGACTCCTCCGGGCAGGAGTTCGGCGACCGGCTGGCCGGCGGCGTCGTAAGTGGTGGTCCAGGTCCGGAGGTCCGCACCCGCGTGCTGGCTAGTGACTGGTTCGATGGTCGACTCGGGCAGGCCCCACGGTGTGAAGGTGTAGTAAGTCGCCTTGCCTCGGCCGTCGGTCAGTCGCGTGCGGTTTCCCGCCGCGTCGTAGCCGAACGTCGTCGTAATGGAGTCGGTAGCCGTGACCGGTTCTACCTGCCTGGTCATCCGGCCGAGTGCGTCGTACGTGTACGTGCGGCGCGCGCCGGTAGCCGAAGTGGACGCCGTCACGTTGCCGTCGCCGTCGTATTCGGAGGAGACCGTACGCAGCGCGGTGGTGCCCGTTCCGAAGTCGGTGACGGCAGTGGGATTGCCCAGCACATCGTAGGCGGTCGTCGTCTTGCGGCCCGTGACGTCCGTGGTCTCGGTCGTGCGGCCGAGGCCGTCGTAGGCCATCTTGGCGATCGCACCCAGCGGGTCGGTCGTGGTCAGGACCTCACCGGCCGCGTTGTGGGTGGCCCGGCTGAGGCCTTGGCCGGGGGTCCTGATCAGTCTCAGGTTGCTGGCGTCGTCCCATGCGTAGAAGGACACCAGGTTCTTGAGGGTGGGCTTGCGTTCGATGGTGGTCTCGGTCAGCTTCCGGCCGAGTTCGTCGTAGGTGGTCTGGGAACGGGCGCCGGTCGGGTCGGTAGCCGACAGGGGAAGGCCGGTCGGCGTCCAGGTGTAGGTGCTGACCCCGCCACCGGACAAGGTCGTGCTGGCGCCGCTGAAGGTGGTGGTTCCCGGGGCTTGCAGGGTCGTTCCCTCAGCTCCGAGCGCGGGGTCCGTCTTGCTGGCCAGGTTGCCGAGCTGGTCGTAGGTGAAGTATGTCGCGCGGCCCAGCGGGTCGGTTTGCGAGGCCGGGCGGCCGAGCGGGTCGTAAGCCGTGCGCGCGACGGCGGTGATCTTGGTGCCGCCGGGCGGTGTGTAGTCAGGCAGCGTGACGGCCGTGGGCCGGCCCAGCTTGTCGGTCTCGGTGCGGGTCACCATGCCGCGCGCATCGCGCGTGTCGGTGGCCTCGGCGAAGGTGTTGTAGCCGGTGAGGGTCTTGGGCGTGGCGGCGGTTGCCGCGGCGCCGTTCTCTTCGGCTTGCACCTGCGGGGCGGTCTGCTCGACCAGGCGGCCGAGGGCGTCGTAGCGGCTGGTGGTGGTGTGTCCGCGCGGGCTGACCTCGGTCAGCGGCAGGCCCCGCTGGTCGAACGTGGCGGAGCTGGTACGGGTCGTGGTGCCGTCGGTGACGGTCGCCTTCTTGGGGTTGCCCGCCGTGTCGTACTCGGTGGTACCGGTCAGCTTCTTGCCGGTGGCGTCGATGGACTGCGTCGCCTTGGTGACCCGGTCGTCGCCGTCGTAGGCCGTTGTCGTCACCCGGTTGAGGCCGTTGGGGTCGAAGGCGGTGCTTGTGGTGCGGCCGGTGGCGTCCACGGTGTTGGTCACCGTCGTTCGGCCGTTACCGGTCGTCTGGCTGGTGAGGTTGCCCGCACCGTCGTAGTCGTTGGACTCGAGGACGATGTCGTGCCTGGTGGCGTCGGACATGGTGACGCTCTTCGCCGTGGTCGTGGCTCTCAGACCGTCGTCGAAGTAGGTGTAGGCGGTGGTGGCGCCCATCGCGTCCGTCGTCGAGGCGAGGCGGCCGGCCGGGTCGTAGGCGTGGGAGACCAGGACGAGGTCGCGGGTCTGGCCGGACGGGTCGCCGGTCCAGTTCTTCAGGACCGACTCGGCCAGGTTGCCGCGCTTGGTGAAGGAGTGGGTGACGACGTTGCCCGCAGCGTCCGTCTCCTGTGCAACTCGGCCCATGGAGTCGTGTGCGAAGACGGTCTCGTTGCCCGCCGCGTCGGTCACGCTCTCGTTGAGGCCTTGGGCGTTGTACCGGTAGGTGGCCGTCCGTGTGAGGTCGCCGCCCGTCGTGTCCTGGGTGGACTCGGTGAGCAGCAGACCGTCCGCGTCGTAGGTGCGGTTGACCTTGGCGGTGTGTGTGGTTCCGGTGATCTCGTTCTTGACGCCGGGACCGGTCTCGGATGAAACGCGGGACATGGCGTTGTACGTGTAGGTCGTCGTCACCCCGGTCGGGGTGGCGGTGGAGGTTTGGGTCTCGGTCACCTTCCGGCCGAGGCCGTCGTAGGTGTAGGTGGTGACGAGGCCGGAGGGCGCTGTCGATTTGGCCAGGTCACCGCTGGCGAAGTACGCGTAGGAGACGGTCATGCCGCCGGTGCTCTTCTTCGTCGCGACCAGGCCGGCGGGGGTGGTGCCGCCGCCGACTGCGGGCTCGCTGCCCGTGGTGTAGGTCGTGGTTGAGGTGCGGCCGTCGGCGAGGGTCACGGTGTCGGGCAGGCCGAGCGGCGTGTACGAGGTGGCCGTGCGGTAGCGGTTGTCGGCTACACCGGTGGAGCGTGCGTCGCGGGCTGCGGTGGGCTTGCCGTTTCGCGGGTCCAGCGGGTCGGCTGCGTTGTAGTAGTAGTCGGCGAACGCGGTCCAGCAGGAGTTCTCGTCGCGGCACGTGGTGCTCGAGACGGTGTTGCCGCGCTCGTCGTGGCCTGAGACGGTGGCGTGCCCGTTGGGGTCCGTGACGGTGTGGAGGAAGCCGCCGGTGTCGTAGGCGTAGGTCGTCGCACCGCCGTCCGCGTTCGTGGAGGCGGTACGGCGCTGGCCGCGCACGGCGTCGTAGGTGCTGCTGGTCTTGGCGCCGGTGGGGTCCGTGACGGTCACGGTTGAGGCGAGGGAAGAGCCTGAGGCGCGAGTGCGGGCGTTGTAGTGCTTGGCGACCTGCTCACCCGTGAGGGGCCGCGGGTAGACGGCGACCTCATCGATCTGACCGGTGAAGTAGTTGACTCCGCCCCCAGGAGAAGCGGGCCAGTACTGGGTGAAGCCCGCTCCGATGTAGGTGCGCTTGTTGGTCTGGTGCTGGACCGGCACGTTGGTGGCCTGTGCGACCTGGGTGCCGTCGAGGTAGAGGGTCTGGGTGGACCCCTGGGCGGTGATTGCGGCGTGGTGCCACTGGTTGTCCGTCACCGTAGTGGGCGACACATTGGTGGCTGCGATGCCTGCGGTGAAGTACTGGCCGTGGAGCTTGTTGTCGGAGCCGACGTACAGCACCGGCGTGTAGCTGGTGCCGGGGTCGGGTATCGCCTGACTCTGGTCGCTGAGGAGGACACCGGGCTTGGTGGTCTTGAACCAGAGCTCGGCCGAGAGGTCGGTACTGGCAATGCGGGCGGCGGGGAGTTCGGCGTATCCGTCGCCTGTGAATTCGGCTGCTGGACGGTCGCCGATGCCGAACGTCCCTGTGGTGCCCAGCTTTGCTTTGGTGTAGGTGCCGTTGCCACCGGTTGCGGTGATCTTGTTGGTGACGAGGGTGCCGGTGGTCTCGTCCAGCTGCCAGTAGCTGGACGGGGTATCGGCCATGACCGTGCCCTGGTACTGGTCGCCGCTTCCGGCGACCAGGCGGGTGCGGGCCTTGTAGTGGCTGGCGACTGTGGCGGCGGTCAATCCCTTGTTGTAGAGCGCGACCTCGTCGAGCTGGCCGGAGAAGTACCGCGTTCCCCTCGGCTGTCCGTCCCACTCCGGGCTGGAGTAGCCGGCGCCGAGGTAGGCCTGCACCAGGGTCTCGGGCGTGACCGCGCCGGCCATGTACCCGATCTTGGTGCCGTCGAGGTACAGCGTCTGGCCCGTGGGACCGCCGGAGAGCACCACGTGGTGCCAAGCGTTGTCCGTCACCCGGGTGCTGCTGATGATCGGGGTGCCCTTGGTGCCGCGCCACAGTTCACTGCGGAGCTTTCCGTCGGCATCGATGAGCAGGCTGGGATTCCACGCCGTGGGAGTAGTGCCCAGCTCCGTGTTCTGCAATCCGAGGAGTACGCCGTTGGGCTTGTCTGTGCGGAACCAGAGCTCGATGGCGAGGGCGGTCGCACCGCTGATGGTCTCGGCAGGTACGTCGATGGCCCCCTTGGCACCGTCCAGGGAGACTGAGCCGTCGTCGCCGTCGAGGAACGCGCCGACGGTGCCCAGGGTGACGCCGTCGCGGTAGGAGCCGTTGCCGCCGCTGGATATCTCGTCAGCCGCGGCGGCGCCGCTGCTGTCGCCCAAGCGCCAGTAGTTGACGGGGCTGGTTGCTTGTACGGCGTTGGTATAGGCCTGGGAGCCCGCGGAGTACTGGGGCGCGGAGATCTGCCAGGTGCCACCTGATTCGTCGGTGACCTGGTTCGCGCGCTCGGTTTCGCTGTCGTACGTGACGTGGGCGCCGATCCTGCCTGAAGGCAAGGTGGACTTGCTCAGCTTGGAGGTGCCGGTGCGTGCGTCGTAGTGGGAACGGACCGTACTGGCATCAAGGGCCCGGTGGTAGACGGCGGCCTCGTCCATGCTGCCGCTGAAGTAGCGGACTCCCCGATTTGGATTGTTGTCCCATTCGGTGCTGGAGTAGCCGGCTCCGAGGTAGGCGAAGTTCTTGGTGTTGTGGTCGACGGCCCCGGTGCGGGAGCCGACGCTCTGGCCGTCGAGGTAGAGGGTCTCGCTGGTCCCGCTGCTGGTGAGGGCCGCGTGGTGCCAGGTCCCGTCAGTAACCGTGGCGGTCGAGGAGAGCGGGTTCTTCCATTCGCCGGCCAGCTCGAAGCCGCCGCGGAGCTTGCCCGCTGCGTCGATGAGCAGGGCCGGGCTCCACCGGGTGGGTACGCCGTCACCCAGCCGCGTGTTCTGGAACCCGACGAGGACACCGGGCTTGGTGGTCTTGAACCACAGTTCCACGGTCAGGACCTTCGAGGAGGCCAGCGTGCTCTCGGGGATCTCCACGTGAGAGCTGGTCCCGTCGAAGGTGGCAGCCTTGTTGGCCGTACCGGTCAATACGCCCGGACTCGCGAGGCCGACGTCGCGGTAGCGGCCGGCGTTCAGGCCGGTACGCGAGACCGCTTCACTCTCCGCGCTCTCGCCCTCGCTTTCGTTCAGCCGCCAGTAGGAGACCGGATTGGCGTCCAGAACCGTGCTCCGGTACTGCGAACCGGCGGTGTACTCGTACACCGTGCACGCGGTGGTCGAGGTCGGCGGGCACACCTTCGTCAGCCGACCGTTGCTATACGTGTAGGCCCACTTCAGCGCCGGAGCGGCGGGCCCGACGGCGTCCGTGCTGACGGAGCTGACGCGGCCGACACTCCAGGTGAAGGTCAGGGCGCGCTTGGACAGCGTGTCCGTGGCCTTCGTCAGCAGTCCGCCCGTGTAGGTGAGCACCTGCTCGCGGCCGTGCCCGTCAGCGATCTTCTTCAGCAGGCCGGCCGCGTCGAACGTGTAAAGGGCGCCGCTCGCGTCGCGTAGCGTCCAGCCTCCGCCTGTGACTGCGGTGAGCGTGCCCATCGAGCCGGAGGGTGCGCTGTAGGTGGCATCGTTGTTGCGGCCGAAGCGGATCTGGCTGCCGCCCGCGAGGGTGATCAGGACATTGCCGTCGGTTTCGGCCTTGGCCCGCATGTCCCAGCGGGATGCCCAGCCCACTCCGAAGGCGTTGCCCTGGCGAGGATCCTGGGAGTTGTACGTCCGGGTGACCGCGAGTTCGGGGCCGACCACCGGCACGGCGGCGTCGGTGGCAGCGGTCGTGTAGTTACCCGCCCGCTCGCCGAAACCGCGTCCGCTGTCCGCGCCGCCGAGGTGTGCGGTGATCACCGGCTGCGGGACCTGGGGCGTCAGTATCGACGGCTGCGTCTGCGTCGACTTGGCCTGGCCGTCGTTGGCATACGCGTACCACGCGTACGTCTTGGACCAGGTCAGCCAGCCGGCGGGCACCGCCCAGCTCTGCGAGGCACCAGGTGTGGACTGCTTGCAGTTCTTACGCGTGTCCTTGCCCTCGACCTCGCATACCTCGAACTGGTACGTCAGGGGGCTGGGGAATCGGTCCTTGTCTGCTGCGGCAGCCCACAGGGTCGGGGTGAGGGTGTCGCTGAGGGAGCCGCTCGGCGGCGCCGCTCCGGTGAGATAAGGCGGGATGTTGACCGCCTCGAACTTGATGGCGGCTCCGGGCACGCCGTGATCGGCGAAGCTGGCAAGGCCGTAGTCGTCCATCGTCCAGACCAGCGTGTACGTCGCCGGTGCCAGCGGCGCGATCCTGGCGTCGACGGTCACCGAGCCACCCGGGGCTACATCGTGCGGCAGGTCCGTCCAGCGGACCTTGCTCCAGTCGCCACCCACGTTGATCCGGCTGTTGTTGCCGTCGAAGAGGTCGTAGCGCAGCTTGAAGTTTCCACCCTTGGGCCAGGTCTGCTGCCCCTGATTGGTAACGGTGACCTTGAACGTGCCCTCGGAGGTGGCCGTCATCGGCTGGACGAACCCGCCCAGGTGGTACGCGGCTCCGTAGCCCGTCCACGTCACGTCCAGGCTGGGGGCGCCGCCGGGGTAGTCGTCCGATCCGAACTGCTTCCAGCTCTTCGAGTCGGTGGTCGACGCCTTGACCGCAAGGCCGTAGTTCGGCTTGCGGTTGTGCGTCCAGTCATCCACCAGCTGACGGCCTTCGGAACCGAGAGGGATACCCTCCCAGGCCGGCGCGCAGGACCAGGTGGACGTTCCCTCCGGGCGCCAGGCGTGCGCGAAGCTCTTCGAACCGAGTGCGGGACCGGTCGCCGGGCCAGGCCATGCGGAGGTACTGGACTCGGACCAGTTCGAGGTGATCTGGTGCACCGTCACAGGGCGGGCCGTGCACGACTGCGACCACGTGTTGTACAGCGAGAGGCTCGCTGCGATCACGTACCCGTTCTTGAGCGCGCCGCTGCCCAGCCCGTCGAACTTCAGAAAGCTGGCCGCCTTGTGGCCGCCCCCGTCGTACGTGCCGACCTTGATGTTGGTGTTACTGGCGAAGTTCGTGTTGTACGGGTACTCAACGAACGTGCCCGAGGTGGACGACACGCCCGCCACCGACGGGTCCACCTTCACCGGAAAGACCCGCTCCGGGGCCGACAGCCACTCCGCGTCCAGCGTGACAACAAGGATCTGACGACCGGCCGATTCCTCCAGCGAGTACGTGACACCAGAGGAGATGACGCCTTCGTTGGCGTTCTCCGCGCGGTGGGAGTCCTCCATCCAGCCCGCGGGCATCCAGCCCTGCTGCTTGCCCTCTGCATCAGTGAAGGCCACGCCGCCCAAACCGTCGAGCTTCGCGGTCAGGCCGTTGCCGTTCAGAGTCAGGGGGAATCGCCACTGAGTAGGCGCGGACTTGTCCTTGAGGATCAGCGTCTCCTTGATGGAGTCACTGCCGGCTATCAGCTCCACATCGGAGGACGTACGGACCTCGGGATAGGTGATGACGCTTCCCTCGACCCTGCCCGTGGAGTGTGCGGCGCCCTCGATCCCGTATCCGATGGACACGCTGTCGCTCACGCCAAGACGGGCCAGCGTCTCCGCGTCCGCGTACTCGGCGAAGTAGAGCGAATCCTGCGTCGAGCGGGGCTCCCATCCAGACTCGGAGAGACTCATCGTTCGCGCGCCACTACTCGATGGCTTGATTAGCTGTGTGTCGATCGGATTCCATTTCCCCTCAGGGGAACGGAAGTTGACCGGCTCGTTGTAATAGCGAGTCGTGTAGGTGCCGTCCTTGTTCACGAACGTACGCGCACGCTCCGCGCGCTCCCCGGCTACTTCGGTACTGGCTTTGGGGTCGAAACCCTTCGGCTCTGGCACCGCAGGGACGGGGACCGCAGTGGCCGGCAGGGAAGCCGGGGGCTTCGGCTCGACACCAAGATCAATCCGGGTGGCCGCACCACTATCAACCGGCAACTCGCCCGGCGCCTTCTGCGCACCGTCACGACCACCGCCCGCAGAAGCGTCGGTCGCACTTCCCGCAGCGTCGTGGCTGCGACCACGCGCTGAACCCCAGGCTTGACCGGGGCGCTCCCCCGCGCCCGGAACCTGTGCGGCAGCTACCCACTGATTCACAGCCAAGACGGCCTGCTCTGTCCCGGCCAACACGGCTACGACGAAAGCGATGACGACAACAAACGGACGCGCGATGCGCACGGAGATCCCCCACAAGAACGATCAAGAGGGGCCCATTCCTATCCGCACTCACAGCCGTAGACAACAGCTATCCAGATTCCACTCCCCGCCGTTCCTTCAACCCGCACCTGGCAGATGGATCTATTTACTGACGGACTTATCCAAATTTCCAAGCGTGAACCCTGCAACCCGTGACGAAGATCACGATGCAGTATCGCGGCCGACTCCCGACCCCCGGCGAGTTATACCTGTCGTGGCCACCGCCCGGTAATACAACCCGGGCACAAACCCATCAGGGCAACCGCGCGCCAGCACGACAAGCTTCACCACACGTGTGGTGCGAACGAGGGGTCATCTCCGCCTGCACGGGAAGCAGACTCCCTGAGCTCTTCGGCAACTCGTCCGGCGTTCGGGCGCTGCGACGACTGGTGCCCAGCCGCACCCGGTCAGGAGCGGGTCCAACCACCGATCGATCGAGGTAGAACATTCCGACTCAGGTCGCTACTGAACTTGATTGGGTGATGTCGGGTTGATCGTGGTCAGTCGTCCATGATCAGACCGGTTCCTGCGAGGCATCCGTCGACGAGGTGTGGTCGGTACTGGATCTGCTTGAGGCTTCGCTTCACG